>JAQZBV010000008.1 GCA_029237685.1 Cytophagaceae bacterium
TGCGCTTTGTCAATAGGAGAGACGCTGAACGGCAAGGCCAGGTAATTGTCTACTTTGATTTTATTTTTCTTGTACTGGGTGTATTTCTTCAGCACATTCACACGGTTCATTTTGTTTTTTCTGATTTGGCCTTCCAGGTTATTGGCCAGTAACAGAAATACATCTTTATTGGTGAAGGTGAAATAAAGGAACAATAAGAACATGATGAACAACATGCCGACAAGGAGCGCGATGATTTCTAAAATGATATCCCATTTACTCTGAAATCCATTTTGGTATTGGAAGAAAAAGATATTGAAACAATATACCGTGACAAACAATACCGGAACGATGCTGTTGTTAAAACAAAAATTGGCGAAAGGACTTTTTATGGTGGCCAGAAAGCTGAACTTGTAACTGTCCAGAATGTATATGGTAATGTGAAAAGCCGTAATAAATATGCCCATCGATAAGCCGATGATAAAAAATCCTTTGAGGTTGGTTTCATTCAGGTACTCCGGATCAAGAAATAAGTAAGGAGCTCCAAATACCCGACCGGCTGTTTGTGTGATGAAGCCAAACAAAAGTGCCCAGATCGCAAGCAATACCTGGTTTTTCTTGAAATTCAGCAGCAACAATTGAATCGGAAACGAATGGTAAAAAGCTACCCATTGCGATCGGAGATTGTCTTTGTTGAAGTTAAACCTAAAAGTCATGCTTTAAATATAAGGTTTTTTAGACCAGTGAGGCAAGAAGGTGGATAATTAGTAACAGGAAATGACGAGGTTCAAGCAGGAGGGGATTTTGATTTTGTAAATGAAGTAGGTAGGAATAATGGATTTGAATGAGATTTAGAATTGTAAGGATATTAGTAAGTTGAAGCATAATTTAATCTTGGGCGTTGCCCGCAGAATGGCGATCAGGTTAATACAGACTTCGATGCGGGCCGGGCTCTCGCTCCAAGTCCGCCAACCGCACTCCCGATAGTCATCGGGACCCACGCGCTTCGGGCTTTCCACTCGATCCCTAACGCAAAACAGCAAGGATTTGAGCGAGCGCACGATTCAACTTTCTGTGTTTAAGTGGTCTATTTCTACACTGTTCCTGCATCGTTTCGGCATATAAAATGTAACACTGAACCGCGTTAGGGATTGAGCCATTGCCTGATCCCGCCTTGGCGGGAGAGTGGCGAAAGCCCGGCCCGTAGGGAACGCCCTTACTCCTAAGCAACGTTAGTACTTTAGAAAGCATTCGCTTTCTACGCGCAAAACAAACAAGTCTCTCTACCCATCAACTTATTCTTCACATCACCGTCCAAATCCTCTTTCCTGGGGAAAAAGAATAACCTAAACACCTGCTTATGACAGCATATTTTGTTAAATTTGAAGGCGTATTTATACATCAATGGAAAACATCAGAAACTTTTGCATTATTGCTCATATCGATCACGGTAAAAGTACCCTGGCAGACAGGTTATTAGAATTCACCAATACCGTTTCCAAAAGAGATTCCAAGGCTCAGGTATTGGACGACATGGACTTAGAAAGAGAGAGGGGCATTACGATTAAAAGTCATGCCATTCAAATGGATTATATTTATGAGGGTAAGAAGTATATCTTGAACCTGATTGATACTCCTGGTCACGTGGATTTTTCCTATGAAGTATCGCGTTCCATTGCGGCCTGCGAAGGTGCGCTGTTGATTGTGGATGCTGCTCAAGGAATTGAAGCACAGACGATTTCTAACTTGTATTTAGCGCTTGGACAAGACCTTGAAATCATTCCGGTACTGAACAAGATTGACTTGCCCGGTGCGATGCCGGAAGAAGTGAAAGACCAGGTAGTGGACCTTCTGGGTTGCGACCGCGAAGGCATCATCCATGCCAGCGGTAAAGAAGGCATTGGTATTGAAGATATATTAGCCGCTATCATCACACGTATTCCTGCTCCGAAAGGAGATCCTGCAGCTCCGCTTCAGGCTTTGATTTTCGATTCGGCATTCAACTCTTTCCGTGGTATCGAAGTTATGTTCCGCATCTTCAACGGTACATTGAAAAAAGGAGAGCGTGTGAAGTTTGCAAATACCTCCAAAGAATATTTTGCGGATGAAATTGGTGTATTGCGTTTAGAAAAAGAACCACGCCTGCAAATGGAAGCAGGAAACGTAGGTTATATCATATCCGGTATCAAAGAAGCGAAAGAAGTAAAAGTTGGAGATACCATCACGCACAAAGACAGGCCAGGAGAAGCAATTCAGGGTTTTGCAGAAGTAAAACCAATGGTATTCGCCGGGATCTATCCGGTAGAGACCTCGGAGTTTGAAGAACTGCGCGCCTCCATGGAAAAACTGCAACTCAATGATGCCGCCTTAGTTTGGGAACCAGAAACGTCCGCAGCGCTTGGTTTCGGATTCCGTTGCGGTTTCCTCGGTATGCTGCACATGGAGATCGTACAGGAGCGTTTGGAACGAGAGTTCAATATGACGGTGATCACTACTGTCCCTTCCGTGCAGTTCAGAGCTTATACCACCAAAGGCGAAATGATTTTAATCAACGCGCCTTCAGATATGCCTGATCCTTCTTCACTGGATTACATTGAAGAACCCTTCATCAAAGCACAGATCATTACGAAGTCTGATTATGTGGGTCCTATCATTTCATTGTGCATGGACAAACGCGGTTTGATCAAAAATCAAATTTACCTGACTTCTGATCGTGTAGAACTGACGTTCGATTTGCCGCTCGCGGAAATTGTATTTGATTTCTTTGATAAACTTAAAACCATTTCCAGAGGATATGCTTCATTGGATTATGAGTTGATCGGTTTCCAAACCTCCAACGTAGTGAAGCTGGATATCATGCTCAACGGCGAGAAGGTAGATGCCCTGTCTGCCATTGTGCACAGAGAAAAGGCCTACGATTGGGGAAAGAGATTATGCGAGAAATTGCGTGAGCTATTGCCGCGTCAGATGTTTGAGATCGCCATCCAGGCTTCGATCGGAGCAAAGATCATTTCAAGAGAAACTGTAAAGGCTCTTCGTAAAAACGTATTGGCAAAATGCTACGGTGGAGATATTTCCCGTAAACGTAAGCTCTTGGAAAAACAGAAAAAAGGTAAGAAACGCATGCGCTCTGTCGGCAACGTAGAGATCCCGCAGGAAGCGTTTATGGCGGTTCTTAAATTAGATCAATAGTAATAGCGAGGAGCTAGGAGGGACGAGGGACGATAAAATCCTAGCTCGTACCTCCTAGCTCCTCGCTTGATAAATACATAAGAAATTAATATTCATTCATTATGAGTACTCCTCTTTCTACTACATCCTACACCCTCATCGACGGCAAAAAAGCCTCCGAAGCCATCAAAGAAAAAATCGCCTCCGATGTAATCGCCTTTAAAGCACAAGGTGGCAAAACACCGCATTTGGCGGCGATCATAGTTGGCAATGATGGTGCGAGTGAAACGTATGTGGGCAATAAAGTGAGAACCTGTGAAGCGATCGGTTTTAAATCTACCTTGGTTCGCTTTCCTTCAGAAATCTCTGAAGCAGAGTTGTTGCGAAAAGTGGAAGACATCAACAACGATCCAGACATTGATGGGTTGATTGTGCAATTGCCTTTGCCTGCTCATATCTCTGTAGAGAAAGTAACGTCTAAAATCAGACCGGAGAAGGATGTGGATGGATTTCATCCGGTAAACATCGGCCGCATGAACAAAGGGCTGCCTGCCTTTATATCAGCCACGCCTTATGGTATTCTTTTATTATTGGATTTTTATAATATTCCTACGAAAGGCAAACATTGCGTAGTGGTAGGTAGAAGTCATATTGTCGGTTCTCCGATCAGTATTCTGATGGCGCAAGACACCAAAGTAGGTAATTGCACCGTTACCATTTGTCACCGTCATACGGCTGACCTGGCGGCCATCACAAAGCAAGCAGACATTTTGATCGTGGCTACCGGTCGTCCGGGTATGATCACCGGAGATATGGTGAAAGACGGTGTGGTGGTGATCGATGTAGGCATCACTCGTGTGGTAGATGCTACGAAGAAATCTGGTTTCGCTATCAAAGGCGATGTGGATTTTGACAGTGTAGCACCAAAGTCAAGTTACATTACGCCTGTACCGGGCGGAGTAGGTTTGATGACCATTGCTTCGCTGATGATGAATACACTCAGCTCCGCTAAAAAAGAAATTTTCTAAACATGGACGCGGCTTTGAACACCAACAAGCTACCGATCATGGAAGCCTTTTACACCATACAAGGTGAAGGCTTTTATACGGGCCAGGCCGCTTACTTTATTCGTACCGGTGGTTGTACTGTGGGTTGCCACTGGTGTGACGTCAAGGAATCCTGGGATGCTGCTGCTCATCCGCTTATTGCGGCAGAAGACATCGCTGAGGAAGCGGCGCGCTATCCGGCTCGTATTGCTGTCATCACAGGCGGAGAGCCGCTGGAACATGATCTGACAGCCTTGTGTGAGGCCTTGAAAGCAAGAGGGTTTCAGTTGAACATTGAAACGTCCGGAGCTTCGCCTTTATCCGGCACTTGGGATTGGATCTGTGTTTCACCGAAGAAATTCAAAGAGCCTTTACCGGAACTACTCGCTGCCTGCGATGAATTTAAACCGGTAATTTTTCATCCTTCAGATATCAAGTGGGCGGAAAAATTCGTTTCTTTACTTAAGAAGCCCCAAGTGAAATTGTTTTTACAACCGGAGTGGTCTAAACGAGAAGCCCTCATGCCGGAATTGGTAGAATATGTAAAGAACAATCCGCAATGGCAGATTTCTCTTCAGACACATAAGTACATGAATATTCCTTAGCAAACTCTATTATGAAAAAGCTATTTATTATCCCTCTTTTTTTCCTTTTCCTTTCTTTCTCTGCTTCCGCTCAAACCGATCTTCATACCAAGAACAAAAAAGCGATCAAGTATTACGCCTTAGCTGAATCTTATATACAGGGTCGTCAGTTTGATCCGGCTATAGAGGCTTTGGAGAATGCATTGAAAGAAGACAATCAATTCATCGATGCCTATTTTAAATTGGGTAGCATTTATATGCTGTATGCCAAGAACAGCATTGCCAAGAAGTATTACATGAAAGGTGCAGACCTGGACACGAACAATGTCAAGTCGGCCACCGCGTATTTTATTGTAGGGGAGATCTCCATCAAAGAAGGTGATTACGCTACCGCTAAAAAATACTTTCAGTACGTGATGAATGTAAAGCCGAATAATAAAAAGCTGACAGACAAAGCGCCTAAATATATGGAGACCTGCATCTTTGCCGTGGAAGCGATGAAGCATCCGGTGGCTTTCAAACCGGTGATTCTACCCAACAACATCAACAATTCTTTTGTACAGGCTTATCCAGTAGTGACCGCGGATAGAAAAACATTGCTCTACACGGTACGTTCCGGACAAAAAAGCACAGACGATGAAAATATTTTTACCAGTAAATGGGAAAATGGAAAATGGGCTACACCGTATTCTATTTCTACTACAATCAATACAAAGTATAACGAAGGCGCGAGTTCTATGTCTGCCGATGGGAAGACCATTGTGTTTGCTTCCTGCAACCGGGCGGATGGTGTAGGTTCTTGCGATATCTACATCTCTTACAAGGAAGGAGAAGAATGGAGTGTGCCGGAGAACATGGGCAAGAAGGTCAATGCGGCCGGATGGGATTCTGAACCTTCTCTTTCTGCCGATGGTAAAGTATTGTACTTTTCTTCTGAGCGTTCAGGAGGCTATGGCAGAGAAGATATTTATGTGTCTTATAAACAAGAAAACGGTACTTGGGGTGTCGCTAAAAACCTTGGACCTGTCATCAATACAGAAGGCAGAGAAGTTTCATCATTCATTCATGCCAGCGGAAGTACGTTATACTTTTCTACCAACAACAGACCTGGAATGGGAGAGTTTGACATCTTCAGATCTGACCTGGGCGATACGTCCTGGACAACACCTGTCAACGTGGGTTATCCCATCAACACAGCAGATAACGACGCTACCTTGTTTATTACCGCCGACAATGAGAAAGGCTACTATTCCGTATACGATAAAAAGGATTACAACAACATGCGTTCCTACTTATATGAATTTGATGTACCGGAGGTGTTGAAGGCCAAACATAAAAGTACCTATGCAAAAGGTAAGGTATTCGATGCGGATACAAAGAAACCTTTGAAAGCAGACATTGAACTGTACAACCTGGCAACGGCTGCACGCATGCAATGGTGTACATCAGATTCTATAAATGGCGGTTATATCCTGGTACTTTCAGAAGGTATGGATTACGCTGTTCATGCAGGTAAAAAAGGATATTTATTTGAGAGCATACAATTCAATTATAAAAATGCGAAAGCCTTCGATCCATTGACGCTGGATATTTATTTAAAACCAATCAAGAAAGGGGCGACGACTAAACTCAACAACATTTATTATGAGACGAACTCTTATGCATTGGATAGTCGCTCTACCGCAGAGCTGAATAAATTATTAGCCTTCATGAAATTGAATGCAACGACAAAGTTAGAGTTGGCCGGACATACCGACAATGTCGGTAACGAAGCAGATAACCTGAAGTTGAGCGGCAACAGAGCCAAAGCTGTTTATGATTACCTGATCAGTAAAGGCGCCGACAAAACTCGTTTGACTTTTAAAGGGTATGGCAAATCTGTACCTGTAGCTGATAACGGTACGGAAGACGGTAGAGCAAAAAACAGAAGGTTGGAAGTGAAAGTGTTTTAGTGAACTGAAACTGAAAACAGAAAACAGAGAACTGAAAACAGAAAACAGTTTTTAGTTCTCTGTTTCAGTATACTAAAGAGAAGCGTTTGATGAAACATTGAAGTCTTTGTTTTATACATTTTTTATTTTTTAAATGAATACCATGCAAGAATTATCCAAAGTATCCGATGATGTATTAATGAGTAAAATCTACATGATTCGTGGACAAAAAGTAATGTTCGACAGAGATTTGGCTGAATTATACAACGTAGAAAAAAGGGCTTTGAATCAATCTGTTAAGAGAAATTTAGACAGATTTCCCCCGGATTTTATGTTTCAAATAACTGAAAAAGAGTATAATACCAACTTGAAATCACAAATTGTGATTTCAAGTTGGGAGGCACTCGTCATTTGCCTTATGCTTTTACTGAACAAGGAGTTGCCATGCTGTCAAGTGTATTAAAAAGCGAACGTGCCATCGAAGTGAATATTCGTATTATCAGAATGTTTACCAAGCTGCGAGAAATGCTTTTTACCAATAAAGATGTTCTTTTGAAGTTGGAAAAATTAGAATATCAGGTAGGAGAGCACAGCAGTGAAATACAAGTAATCTTTAAATACCTGAAAGAACTGTTGAATCCGGAGCAACCGGAACGAGTACAAATTGGTTTTAAAACTAAGAAGAAATAGTGATTAATATTTAAATAAAAATAGCCGGCAATCGCCGGCTATTTTTATTTAAGTACTCATTATATTTTTACTTGTCAAGATTAAACCAAACTACTTTTGAAATTTTATCGCCTTTGATTTCTTGAGTAACAATGGTAACATATTGTCCGGTCAATGGATTGAAATCTGAGGCGTTAAAATTACAGAATTGATTAGCGTTTGTCTTTGATGGTTTGCCAAACAAATAATCTTTAGTCAATTCTCCATTGGTCTGAAGTTTGTAATAGGTGGCCGTTAGGCTACTTAATGTCATCATTTGTTTTTTCTTGATGTTATCTGGATCTTCAAAATTATCCGGACGATTATTCATGAAGATGTAGTTGAATTTCTTGGAAGAAACCATATCGATGTGAAATAGCCAGTAACGCGGGAAACCAGATCCTGTCCAAGCTAGGCCAGGCTTGTAACCTTTTTTACCATCGTAATATGTAAATTGCACATGCGAGCCATCTAAATAGTAATTGCATGGTATAATAAAGCCGTAAAGTTCTTTTCCTCCTTTGTCAAAACTAGTAATAGCTATTTCATTAAAAAAGGTTTGTCTACTACTAGAGGAGGACTTTAAAATAGTATTCTGAAACAATACCATATGATTGCCTGATTGATCTACAAGATAGTTTTGAGGCATTCCTTGAAATCCTGTCTTACTGTTCGGTTTTACATTTGTTACAAAATACTCATCAGCCTTTTGAGTTGGAAGAGAGAAGAGCGGTAGTAATGTTAAATCATCAGGATTTATTGGTTGTAAGAAAAAAGCATAGTTGCTTGTTTTGGTCTGTTCTAAATTGGTCTCTATAATCAAAAACAATAAATTGTTGATCGGGTCATATTCAAATTTACCATGGGAACGTTGGAATGCTGAGGCCTCTTTTATTTCAACATGAGAAAAAGAAGTAGAGCCATTCTTTAATTTGGATAGGTATGTTTTTGATTTTGCATTTTGTTGGAATTTGTCACTGTTGTATAAGAAGCTTCCGAGTATTACATACTTATCGGACTTTACATGAATACTGAGGTAATTGATGAATGAAAATGTTTTATCAGGTGCAGAAAAAGTAGCTTTGTTGATTTCTTTATGTTCGGGAGAAAAATGAATGATTTGGAAATTGTCACCTTCAGTAGCTTTTATTGAAAGACAAGACAATACGGCGTAATAATCGCTTTCAGGATCTTTTTTTAAAAGAAATCCATACGTACGTGTGTCATCATAACTGTCATATTTTTGACCATCAGCTCCTGACTTTGCGGTTGCTATAATTTCTTCTGATTTGAGTTTTGCATCATTGGGGTCAATGATCATTCTGATGAGTATCGACGATCCATTTTGAAAATCAACGAGAAATAAAACAATCTCTTTATTAATTTCATAAACAGCTTGTACTTCGGCTGCTTTCAATCGTCGGCCGGTATACTTAGGTTTAAGGGTATTATTGCCAATGGTCTTTCCTTCTTTATTGTAAAGAGAAAGAAAAATTTCCAGTTCCGGTCCTACGTTGATCAAAATGGTATTCCCATTTGAAAGTAATTTCAACTTCGACCATTCTTTTTGCTCAGGAAATCCTTCACTATAAGTGAAATTGAAATCTTGTGCAGTAACAGTGTTAATGATACTTAAAAAACACAATGACGTAATCAGTAGCATTCTTTTCATAAAAAGGTAGTTTAAATAATGGGTTATAAAAGTTAAGCGTATTAATCTATTTCACGCAGCAATACAAGATCTCTCCTTTATCCAGTCTAAAGCGTTCAATCTGTTCTTTAGACAACTCTTTCGCTACTTCGTATTGATTGATTTTTAAACCAGATTCACCCAACCGTTGTCCATAGTCTCTGCCGAACAAACGCATGTGATCATTTTGACCAAAGGCTTTTTCTCTTTCTAATGGATCAGTGATCGTAGGATCTTCATAAGTCTTCTCCACACGGTAATCCGCCGGTGATTGAAGGATAGCAAAGCCTCCCGGTTTCAATACACGTCTGATCTCACGTACCGCAAGTCTGTCGTCTGTAACATGCTCCAATACGTGGTTGCAGAACACCACATCAAATTGATCCTCCGGAAAAGGAATGGCATGCACGTCCATTTTTACTTTTGCCAAAGGAGAATACAAATCACCGGTGATGTAACCGTCTTTGTGAAGGGATTCAAAACTCCTGATGAAACAATGTTCCGGCGCAATATGCAGGACTTGTTTACCGGGTGAGAAGAAATCTGTTTTGTTTTTCAGGTAAAGGATAATCAAGCGATGCCTTTCTAAGGAAAGACAATTAGGACACAAGGCATTTTGGCGCGGTTGCAGTCTTCCGTAAGGTAGAAAAGAACGATAGGTCGAATTGCAAACGGTACATTCTACTTTGTTTCCGGTATAGAATATCCGAACAAAGAACATCACCACCGGTGTGATCAATTGCAAGACCGGACGAGGGATGTTACGCAGTACCCAGCTGATGATTTTTTTCATGAGACTTAGAAGCGGATTCCAGTATAATTATGTGGGGTGATTTTCATCAACTCATTTTTCAACTCTTCACTGACATCCAGGGAGACAATGAAATCGATGATGCTTTCTTCGGTGATGTGAGTATTGGTTCTTGTTAGGTCCTTCAATTTCTCATAAGGATTTGGATAACCTTCTCTTCTCAAAATAGTTTGTATCGCTTCAGACACCACGGCCCAGTTGGCATCCAGGTGAGCTTCCAGGGCCGCTTTGTTCAATTCCAGTTTACCCAATCCTTTCAACAAGGATTTGTAAGCAATGACCGTATGAGCAAAGGGAACACCGATGTTCCTTAATACTGTAGAGTCTGTTAAATCTCTTTGTAAACGGGAGATCGGAAGTTTCGCGCTGAAGTGTTCGAACAAGGCATTAGCGATTCCTAAGTTTCCTTCCGAGTTTTCGAAGTCGATCGGGTTTACTTTATGCGGCATCGCAGAACTACCCACTTCACCTTTTTTAATTTTTTGTTTGAAATAACCCATCGATACGTATTGCCAAACGTCTCGGTCAAGATCGGTCAAGATGGTATTGATGCGTTTGAACGCGTCACACAGCGCCGCAATGTTATCGTAGTGTTCGATCTGAGTGGTATACTTGGAACGTTTCAATCCCAATGTTTTATTTACAAACTGATCGGCGAATTTAACCCAGTTTACTTTTGGGAAAGCTACGTGGTGTGCGTTGAAGTTACCGGTGGCTCCACCGAATTTTGCGGAGAACGGAATGTTTTTCAACTGTTGGTATTGATTGTTGATGCGCTCATGGAATACCAGTAATTCTTTACCCAAACGAGTAGGAGAGGCGGGTTGACCATGTGTGTGTGCCAGCATCGATACATCATCCCAATCTTTAGCAAGGCGTGCTATTTCAGCGATCACCTGGTCTAAGATAGGAAGGATCACTTCTTCAATGCTCTCTTTCAGCAACAATGGAATGGAGGTATTGTTGACATCCTGAGAAGTCAATCCGAAATGGATAAACTCTTTCTGGTCTTTTATTTTTAGCTTGTCAAACTCTTGTTTGATGAAGTACTCCACCGCTTTGACGTCATGGTTGGTCGTCTTCTCTATTTTCTTGATTTCAACGGCATTACTTTCGTTGAAGTTCTCCATGATTTTGCGGATGTTTTTTTTCTGTACTTCCGTGAAAGGAGTAAAGCCTTTTAGTTTTTGTTCGGATAAGGCGATGATGTATTCGATCTCCACGTGCACCCTGTATTTGATCAGTGCATATTCCGAATAGAAGGCGGCCAATTCCTGTACTTGGTTTCTGTAACGTCCGTCAACAGGTGAAATAGCGGTAAGTGCTTGAAGTTTCATTCTTAAGTTTTTGTAAGCGGCAAATATACTCAATTTGCTCAATACCACACAGAAGAATGTCATAAGTGTGGAAATCTTAAAGCAAGGTACGAGCCAGGAGCTACATTAGATAGCAAGGAGGTACGAAAAGCGTATAGTTGCTATTCCTAGCTCCTGGCTCGTACCTCCTCGCTTAATTCTTTTAATCTCTTTAGCCTAGCAATTCTCCCTTATACTTCATAAAATTGCATAACAAATAAGCTTAACCATTCGCATGTCAGAACGTTATTATTACCTAAAGGTAAAAAGCATACAACCAGAGACTCCCAGCTCTTATTCTTTAATTCTTGAACAGCCCAATCCCTCTATTGCCTATAAGCCCGGACAGTTCTTTACCTTACTCCTGACCATCAATGGAGAAAAAGTAAGACGTTCTTATTCTGCTTCTTCTCATCCGGAAGAAAAAGAGATTGTATTGACCATCAAAAAAGTAGCCGGTGGTTTGGTTTCCAACTACATTCCAGATCACATCAAGGCAGGCGATTTTGTAGAGGTCATGGCGGCAATCGGCAATTTTGCTTCCGATAAAAGAACCAAAGACAGAGTGCTGTTGGTCGGAGGAGGAAGCGGCATTACTCCGGTGGCGAGTATGCTGAAAGAATTTTTGAAGGACGATAAAGTATCGAAGATTCTATTGGTGGACTGCAACCGTTCTGAAAGTGAAATCATTTTTCATAAACAGTTGGATGAATTGGTCGCTCAATATGAAAGTAAATTCAAAATACTTCATTACCTGAGTCAACCGACTAAAGAGGGCGTCATTCCAGCTAAACTATCACCTTCTTCTCTCAAAGAAACATTGATCCAACAAGGCTGGTTTGCCAATAAGTTTGATGCTTTCGTTTGCGGACCGAACGGCATGATGGAGAATACCATCGAAGCGTTGAAGTCTATGGACGTGCCGGATGAACTGATTCACAAAGAAAGTTTCTTCACGGCACCACCGGCATTTGAAAGCATACCCGATGAGGCTGCCGCTCCTGTGAAAGGTGAAGATACGGTGACGATTGTATACAGCGGACAAGAATATGTGATTGATGTTCCTAAAAATAAATCCATTCTGGAAGCCGCATTGGACCTTGATATCGACTTGCCTTACTCTTGCCAAAGCGGACTATGCACCGCTTGCATGGGTAAATGCACCAGCGGTAAAGTCACCATGCCGGATTGCGACGGACTCAGCGAAAAAGAAATCAAACAAGGTTATGTCTTAACCTGTGTAGGCCGCCCTGTAGCGCCCAATACAGTAGTTGAGATTGATTAATAACAATATTTTGTTAGTTGCTAGTTTATCTTAACTAACAACTAATAACTAACACCTAACAACTAGTTATGAAAGCCATAAAATTACAACGTCACTACCTTCCCAAAGACTGGAAAGTGACTACCTGGGAAAACCTGAAACCATACTTCGAAGTCTTACTGTCCAGGCACTTGAATGGTATGGCCGACTTGCAGCAATGGTTGAAGGACCGCAGTGAGCTGGAATCCATCCTGGAAGAAGAGATGGGCTGGCGTTACGTGCGCATGACTTGCGATACGCAGAATAAAGAACTGGCAGATCAGTTCAATTATTTCGTAGCAGAAATTCAACCGCAAATAGCGCCTTACAGCAACGACCTGAATTTGAAATTGGTTCAACATCCCTTGAAGGACGAATTGAAGAAAGACCCCGGACTGGCGAATATCATTCGAAGCATCGAAACAGACATCGCTTTGTTCAGAGAAAAAAATATCCAGCTCATGGCTGAGCTGGAGCAGGAGGCACACGAGTTCGGTACCATCAATGCTGCCATGACAGTAGAGGTAGACGGTAAGGAATTGACTTTGCAGCAAGCGTCTGATTTTCTTCAATCGACAGACAGAGCGAAGAGGGAAGACGTGTACATGAAAATTGCCAACAGAAGAATACAGGACAAACCGGCATTAAATAACTTGTACTCCAAACTCGTTGTCAAAAGAGACGAAGTGGCGAAGAATGCAGACTTTACCAACTACAGGGATTACATGTTCAAAGCCATGGGCCGCTTTGATTACAGTGTGAAGGATGTATTTAATTTTCACGATGCGATCAAAAAACACGTCGTCCCATTGTTGAATAAGTTGGGGCAGGAGCGCAAAGCGGCATTGAAATTGGAAAAGCTTAGACCATGGGATGGTGCGGTAAACTATTTTGGTACCACTCCTTTGAAACCCTTTTCCGATGGTGATGAATTGCTGGCTAAGACAGTGACTTGTTTCAACCGCATCAATCCTCAACTGGGCGGTTGCCTGGAAACCATGAAGAGCATGAAGCACCTGGATCTGATCTCCAGAATCGGTAAGGCTCCGGGAGGCTACAATTATCCATTGGATGAAACGGGCGTGCCTTTCATCTTCATGAATGCATCCAGTTCCCTGAGAGATTTAGTGACCTTGGTACACGAAGGCGGACATGCTTACCATTCTTTCCTGGTGTCGGGACAGCCTTTGCAGTTTTACAAACATCCTTCCTCAGAAGTAGCGGAGCTTGCTTCGATGTCGATGGAATTGTTTACCATGGAACATTGGGATATTTTCTTTGCCGATGAAAGAGACTTGAAGCGCGCGAAAAGAGAGCATTTGGAAGGCATCTTAGCGACTTTACCATGGGTGGCCATCATCGATAAATTCCAGCACTGGATTTACGAAAATCCTACACACAGCGCAGAACAAAGAGAGCAAGCCTGGTTAGACATTTCAGGTGAATTCAGTTCGAATCAAACCGACTGGACAGGATTGGAAGAATTTAAAAAATACACCTGGCAAAAACAGTTGCACTTGTACGAAGTACCTTTCTACTACATCGAATATGGAATGGCTCAGTTAGGCGCTGTAGCGCTTTGGAAGAACTTTAAAAGTGACGCCAATAAAACCTTCCAACAATACACCGAAGCCTTGTCCCTTGGCTATAGCAGAACGATTCCGGAGATTTACAGTACGGCAGGAATATCATTTGATTTCAGCGAAGCGTATGTCAAAGGATTGATGGAGTTTGTGTGGAAGGAGTTGGAATTGGCTACGCCAGAGTAAGTCGATCGGTCTGACCCCTAAATCCCTTGAAGGGGACTTTTGAGAGCGCAGAAACAGAGCGGAGAGCGAGGTGCCAACACTGTTTTTGTTTCTCTTTCTCTTTCTCTTTCTCTTTCTGTCTGGCCCCTAAATCCCCTGAAGGGGACTTATGTTTAGTCTAAATGAAAAAACTCATCGCATATACTATGCAATGAGCTTTTTCATTTAGTTATGTAGTAAAGTCCCCTTCAGGGGATTTAGGGGCAAGACCGCTGTAAAGAGTAATCACTTATTCAGTTAGCTCATTACTGACAACTAACAACTAACAACTGATAACTAACAACTAACAACTATTTTATATCTCAAACGTCAATTTCTTTTTCAAACCCTGTCTGTCTTCATCACTGACTTCGGTCGTGGTTTGTATTTTTTCTAAGGATTCATTGTATTGATGTACCCAACGGTCGTATAGAACTCTGTAATTAACCACCATGCCGTCTGCTTCACGAATGGATGTTTCCAGTTCTGCAGTAAGTGTGTAATTTTCGACCCCTTTGGTATTGCGTTTCAAGTCAAAAACTTGTCTTAATGCCTCGTCAGTTGCCTGGTCATAAGCATCTATAGCAGGAGAGGTCATCGTTTCAGGAGTATATCTTTTTTTGGATAATTCTTTTACTAACGTAGACAATCTTTCCAATTCCTGTTCGTTGTGTCCGGGAATGTAAGAGATCTCCTGAAGCAAGCGTTCCAGGTCTTTTATCTTCTGATCATCGGAACTGATCATCATATTCCAGGCCTTAGAACAACTATCTTCTAAGGCTTGCAGATGGGCCAAAGCGGCACTGCTGGAAGGAGTTGACTTTTCCGTTTTTTTCTCACTGTTTTCTTTACAGGAAATGACAGTTAAAGCCAGTAAAAGGGCCACTAAAAAAGAGTTAATTTTCATACGAAAACAGGTTAATTTAATGAGTAATCTGAGGTTTAAAGAGACTCTAAATTAGGTAAATAGTTACGTTTTTGTCAAAAAATGAATATATATTTAAGTTATCTAAAAATAGCTATCCACATGAGGTCAACTATCCTGTTAGTCACAGGTTTAATCGTTTTAAGTGTTAGTGCGTCGGCCCAGATTACGGCTCCCAAATACAGTAATGAATTTTTATCCATTGGTGTGGGGGCAAGAGGCATGGCGATGTCGAATGTGCAATCTGCATTGGTCGATGATGTCACTTCAGGATATTGGAATCCTGCGGGATTGACTAAAATAAAAAACAAGTATGAAATCGCGCTGATGCACGCCGAGTATTTTGCAGGGATCGCGAAATACGACTATGGAGCCATCGCCATGAGAATCGATAGCCAAAGTACAGTGGGGCTTTCCATCATTCGATTTGGCGTAGACGATATACCGGATACCCGCTATTTGTTTGACAGTGATGGAAACAACAACGGTAAAATCAATTACAACAACATCCGATATTTCTCCTCTGCAGACTATGCCTTCTTATTGACGTATGCCAGAAAATCGAACAGGATTCAGGGCTTACGGGTAGGAGCGAATTTTAAAGTGATTTACAGAACGGTTGGTGAATTCGCCAATGCCTGGGGATTTGGTCTGGATGCAGGTGCACAATACGAACACAAGAAATGGCAGTTTGGCTTAATGCTGAGAGATGTGACCGGCACATTCAATGCCTGGACACATAACCCGGAATTGGTCAAAGACGTTTATGCTAAAACGGGGAATGAAATTCCTGAAAACAGTGTAGAGGTGACTTTACCGAAAATGATTTTGGGTGTTGCCAGAACCTTTCAATTGTCTAAAAAAATCGGCTTAACGGCCAGCACGGATTTGATCTTTACCTTTGATGGGAAAAGAAATACAGTCGTGAAGAGTTCCTTTACCTCCATTGATCCGGCTGTAGGGCTGGAAGCTAATTATAAGAAGATCGTATTCCTGAGAGCAGGAATTGGAAACATTCAGCAGGTCAAGAATTTTGAAGACAAAACATATACCAGTGTACAGCCTAATTTTGGCGTAGGATTGAAAATTTACAAGTTTACCATAGACTACGCCTTGACCAACATTGGGAATGTGTCGGAATCTTTATACTCCAACGTCTTCTCGGTTAAATTTACATTTGATTCTATTTAAAGCATGACAAAAAAAACAATCTTCGCCTTCCTCTTTATTTTTACTTTTTGCTTTTCTACAGTGAAAGCGCAAGAAGGAAGAGAGTGGATTGTATCGGGACAACCGTATTATAAAATTCCGGTAGCAGAAGAAGGTGTATACCGTATACCACTTAGCGATTTGAATACTGCCGGCGTTTCTCTTGTAGATCCGTCGAAGTTGCAGATTTGGTTCCGAGGAGTGGAGCAGTCTATACAAGTAGATGCAACAGACCTTTATTTTTATGGAAAAGGCAACGACGGTACATTAGATTCTTTGCTCTACGAACCCTACACAGCGCAGTCCAATAAGTATTATAGTTTATTTTCAGATACGACCTATTATTTTTTAACGGTTGGTTCTTCCGCGGGGAAAAGATTAACGAACAATTTGCCTAATCCCACCTTGGCTCAAGCGAATCATGTGCACACAGAAACAATTTTCTATGCCGATGAATATGCATTAGGTGCTTTATACAGCGCAGATACACACTTAAGCACGGGTGATTTTGGAGAAGGCTGGGTGAGTTCGTCTATCAGTCGCGGCGGTACAGATGCTGTATCAAGAACCATTGAAATCCCAATCTCTAATTTGTACACAGGACCTACGGCAGGCAATGCAGAATTAGAAATCATGTTGGTGGGTACGAATCAAAACGGACACCGTGTGGAGATCCTGATTGGAGATCCTTCTTCACCCAGTGCTGTTTATGCCATTCCTACTAGTTTTAATGCAAGACAAAATTACAAATTTACACAGTCCTTACCATTAAATTACCTGACCAATAATCAACCCTTAAAGGTTACGGTCAGGTTGCAAGGAGGTTCGCCAAATAATCCGGACATGGTGGCACTTACTTACATCGTGCTGAAGTATCCTCAAACCACTAATCTTTCTGGCAAGAGTTTTTACTTCATCGAACCGGTGAAAGACAATGTGGCAAAGACTTTAAGCCTAAGCAATTTCACCGCCAACTCTTTTTTATGGGATCTTTCTGCGGAATGGGCTTATGTCAACCTGACTTATAGTTTGACCGGAGGAACGGCTACTGTAGATGTATCGGGCAGTACAACAAAGATATTGTATGTAAATACATTTAAAAGCATCATCGGCATAGCGTCAGTCAACATGGATCCTTACCCGGTGTTGGCTAGTACAGACATGTTGCTGATCACACATCCGATATTATGGAGCAGTGTGGCTGATTATGTTACCTATCGACAATCCTTGGCAGGCGGTGGTATTGATATAGCGGTATCTGATGTGACTAAATTGTATAATTTGTATTCTTACGGAGAAAAGCATCCCATTGCCATCAAGCGTTACTGTAAAGAGCAGTTGAATACCGGTACGCCCAAGTATTTATTTTTAGTAGGTAAGGGGATCAATTACAATTACGAAGGCAATACCGATGAAGGTTATTTGAAATACCGTAAAAAACCGACGGCTTTCATTAACAATACCTACAGGTATCAGCAGCTCTATTACCGCATGGAAGATCTTATACCCGCTTATGGCTGGCCGGCTTCCGATCATTATTATACGATTACGGATGGTACCTTGCGTCCTAAATTAACGACCGGACGTTTGTCCGCAAGAACCAATGCGGATGTCTTGCAATACCTGGATAAAGTAAAAGCAAATGACCAGGCACCTTCGGATGCCATCTGGAGAAAGCACCTGGTGCATTTGAGCGGTGGTAAAAATGCATCGGAAGTACAGTTGTTTGAAAATTATGTCAACGGTTTTAAGTCTATTGCTGAAGGCCCTCGATTTGGAGGGAAGGTGGTACGCAGTTACAAGAAGGACCTTACCGTGGGTGCCGTAGATACCAAGTTAATATACAGTGTGGCCGATGAAGTAAACAAAGGACTTTCTTATATTACTTTCTTTGGACATTCTTCTCCAAGCGTTATTGATTTGGATATTGGTAACGTATCCAATACTGTTTACGGATACGATAATAAAGGTAAATACCCTTTATTATTCATGAATGGCTGTCAATCCGCAGAATTTTTTATTCAGGGTTCTATACCGGAAGATTGGACGATGACACCTGAATTAGGTTCCTTGATGACGTTGGGTCATGGAGATATCGGTTATCCTCAATACATGCAGAAGTATACCGAACTCTTTTATAAGTTTAATTTTAGAGACAACCGTTTTATCAATTCTTCTGTTGGTGATATTCAAAGCAAGACCTTAGATACTTTTTTGACTATTTATCAATTTGACTTTAATAAAGAAATAGTAAAGGCACAGGCGACTCAATTCATCTTGCAGGGAGATCCTGCCATCAAATTGTACAAGCCCTTGAAAACGGATTATGCGATAGCTGGTGATGGGGAAACAGGAGAGAAGAAGGTGTTTATAGCGGCCATCGGAAACGGCCCGGTCACCGCCATGAGTGATGCGTTCAATCTGGCTATTCCGATTACCAATTATGGACTGAGCGATCCGGATAGCATTCAGATCATGGTCAAGCACACGGTGACCAGCAATGGTACGGTCACAATCAATCGCATCTATCCATTGAAAGTGATAGCACCGATTGGTTATGTGGATACGGTATATTTTACCATACCGGCAAAGGATGCGAATCTGTTTGGTATCAACAAATTTGAAATCACGATCGATCCTAATGATTCTATCGATGAATTCAATGAGAGCAATAATATCGCTACGCTGGAATATTTTTTATCGCTTAGTTCTGTTTCCTGTATTTATCCTTCCGAGTTCAGTGTCGTGCATGACCAGCCCGTTAATTTTGTCGCGCAGTCGATCGACTTGTTTCAGGATACCAGAACTTACTATGTAGAGATTGATACCAGCCATTTGTACAACAGCCCGTCTAAAATCGTAAGAACCATTTCTTCCGGAGCATTGGTGAAATTTACACAAAGTTTACTGACCGATTTAGTCCCTTCCGATAGTTTGGTCTATTATTGGAGAATACGCTTTAATGATTTGGTAGCGGGTGAAGATACGTTGTGGGGTGAAAGTTCTTTTATTTATATTAAGAACAGTCCTGAAGGGTGGTCGCAAAGTGAGTATCCGCAATACTTTAAAAATACTTATAAGAACATTAGCGTGAATGCTCAAGGCTTATCTTTTACAACCACTACGGCTAAGTTATACGTCAAAACGCAAGGCAGCGATTCTACTAACGTCGAAATTGGATATAATAACAATACACTGGTAGCATTCATACCGGGTAATTATCAATGTCCTTTTAATAAAGGAGGATACGTAGTCGTGTTTGATGGTGAGTCAACGGTACCCTATCTGTTAGACCAAAGTTTAAAATGCGGTCCACTTGACAATCCATTGACACATCAATTCAGTGATTTATCAAGCACTACTACTCAAAACCAGTTGGAAGACTTTCTTAACAACATACCAGACGGCGAGACGGTGTTGTTTGTATCGTCAGGATCAGCTTCGGTCGATACATGGAGCTCTTCCTTAAAAGAGGTGTTTACAGATAAACTGGGAGCTGAACACATTCCTGATTTAGGAGCACAAACCCCTTATATCTTATTAGCAAAGAAAGGAGCGGGGACAACACCTTTAAAAGAAATGTATTCTACCGATCCATCTACAGTTCTTTTACTAGAAGAAACCAATTTGTTAAAAGGTACTTACAAAAGCGGATCCATCACTTCTACTTTGATCGGCCCATCGACTCTATGGGGTACCATGTATAAAACGGTAAAAAGAACCAACGATGATTTTGCAGAACTAAAAGTCATTCGTATGAATGGTTTGGGTGTAGCGGTAGATACCATTGCGGTTCCTTTGGATGGCGATGTAGACCTTGCTCCCTTAGTCAATGCCACTGCGTTTCCATATATCAGGTTGCTGATGAATACATCGGATACTACTGATTTCACACCCGCTGATCTGAAGAAATGGCAGGTCATATATGCACCGGTTCCAGAAGGTACCTTGGACCCTTATAAAGTTGGTATAGCCAATTATCCGAAGGGTACTTATGATATCGGAACGGAATTTAACATTCCATTTTCTTTCGAAAACATTTCAACGGTTGATTTTCCTGATACCCTGCGCGTCGTCTTCTTTTTAAAAAATGAGTTTGGAAAGATAAAACGAGATACGGTAAACATCGGGCTCTTACCGAAGGGCCAGGCGACTACCTTCAATTACATTCTTAATACCTCTGAGTTTCCAGGAAAAAATACCTTTCAGGCTTATGTGAATCCTCAGTTCCAACCGGAGGTTTATTACCAGAATAATTTCATCGTCTTAAATTACAACGTCCAGGAAGATAAGATACACCCTGTTATCGGTGCGCTGTTTGATGGCATGCATATCTTTGACGGTGATCTTGTATCGCCAAACCCTACGATTTCAGTGGTGTTGAAAGATAACAACAACCTGATGACCATGGATAGTAGTACCACCTTTAACATCACGTTGCAATATCCAAACGGTGAGTTATTTGAAATACCTTACAAAACCAATCAATCTTTTATTATTGGCTATGTGGGACATGATCCAACCGATAAAAGCAGATTCAGATTGGAGTTCAATCCTACCTCAGACTTTCCGGATGGAAAGTATAAATTGATCATACAAGGCAGAGATGCTTCCGGTAACCGATCCGCGGCTCAGAATTTAGAGGTTAATTTTACCGTATTGAACCAATCCACCATTACCAATTTCTATCCTTATCCGAATCCCTTTTCAACAAGCTGTCGTTTTGTGTTTACGTTGACCGGTAAAGAAATACCGGAAGATGTAAAAATCCAGATCATGACGGTATCGGGTAAAGTAGTTCGGGAAATCTTCAAAGACGAACTCGGAAGCATTCATATCGGTGATAACATTACAGATTATGCCTGGGATGGGAGAGACGAGTATGGCGATAAACTGGCCAATGGGGTGTACATTTACCGCGTGATCATTAAGAACCAAAACGACAAATTTGAGCACAGGGAGACTTCAGGAGATAAAGCCTTCAAGAAAGGCTACGGTAAACTGTACATTTTGAGGTAGTTTCAGTACATTTTTTTTAATGGAATAAGGCGATTTTCTTACATAAATTGGTTTCCCAACGGTTACTTTAGCATATTGCGTATGTATTAAAGTAGGAATAATTCTACTTTAAATTGTACAATTGCCCCAGACAAATACCGTACAAAATCGCAAATTAAAACACAATAAGATGAAAAACAGTTGGTTACTCCTCCCGACGTTTGTTTCTCTTTTCCTGGTAAATTCTTTATACGGTCAGAATAACTGCCCGTCTTTACCAAAGAAAACGAGCTTTGATACATTGGCTTATATCAAAGCTGAAATTCCCACTGATCCTGCTCGTCCTCTTGGGTTATGGCTCGGACAAGGAATTGTTCAACGTACTCCTACAGAACGCAGACCTGGATATATTCCATCCAATAAACCCAGCTGGGCAATAGCTACTGCTGTAGCCTGGAACTATGCGAGAAACATTGATCAACGGGTAGAATATCCAAAGATCGGCTACTGGATGGCTACTTTGGTTCAGGAAACTGAATTGCGTTGTGCTACCGGTTTGACATGGAGCGCTCCTGCTCAAGTACCCATTGCCTATAATCCAGCTACCGTATATGCTGCTCAAATAAACAATGGTTGTTTGCAGATTGAAGGCCCCGGTTCGGCCTATTCGGCTTTGCAGCAAGGTTATCCTTACGGACGTTTTCCAACAGCCAATTACCATACCTTAATGGAAGGGGTGGACGGATACGAAGCCAGTGCTTTGGTGAAAACCTATTATGACAGTTACACAGGTCAGATTTTCAATTACAACATGGGTTGGGATTTTTATGAGAACATTGATTGTAAAGATCAGTACGATGCTTACGCATATGAAAAAATGACGGCATCTGCCTATAATGCAGGCCCTAATGGTTTTTTAGGTGCTAAACCTATTTTAGATAATACCGGTCCTGGATGTTGGACCGGTCTTCCGGCTACAACTGCCGGTTATGCCAATGATATTGCGAAATGGATTTCAGTATTCGAGAATAATACCGGTTATTGTGACTATCCGGCGGGAAGTACCTGGGGTGGTTATTACAATAACAACATGGCATGGGCTGATGTGACACACTATTTAGGCATCATCGATAACATGTATCCTGAAATTAACTTTGCTACCGATGTGATTCCATCTGTACAAGCAGCCTTTGTAGCTAAAGCAGGTTCTCTTGCTGGTACCATTCCGTTTCAACAGTTCGGCTCTGTCATAGATGCAATTGTCTTAAAATTACCATTGGAAAGACCAACTTATGTAGAAGGCTCTCCAATGGGAGGTAGTATGACCTGTTCCGGTTCTATATTACCGTATGGACATGTTGAGATTTTGGATGGTTCTACTACTATGTGTTTAGGCAATTCTGTAACACTTGAATTGGTGGTGGATGCCGGTGGAGGAACAAATCCTACTTACAAATGGTTTGCCAATTCAACTTCAGGAACCTTATTGGGAACAGGGAGAACCATTACAATTACTCCTACATCAACCGGTGTATTCCGCTATGCCGCACAGATTTGTAACGGCGCAGGATGCTATACCGTTTACAGCAATAATCAAAATGCTTGTCAGGATTCTAGAAATCTGAATGGATTTAAAGTAACGGTAAATAATTGTAGTGGATGCAGTTTCACTGCGAGTGCGACTTCTGTCAATACACCTTGTACAGGAATGAATGCCGGTACGATCAATTTGACATTAACAAATGCTCCTGCCAATTATAAAGTTACCTATACCGCTAACACTCCATTAGGACCGATCTCAAATACGTTTAATTCATCAGGAAATACAGTAGCCATTAACAACCTGAGAGACGGTTCATACAATGTAATTTTGGAAGATCTTTCTAATCCTGCTTGCAGAGCTTATACCAATGTGATCGTTAATTATACGACTGCGATTAACGAATATATTGATGCTACTAAAGTTTCGCTTTCTGCTGATAAATGCACGGCTACAGTAAAAGCTGATCTTAAAGAATTACCTGCTCCTTGCAATTGGAAAGTGCAGACCTACGTAGATGTATTTTTCCAATGGGAAAACTGGGTGAATGTAGGGGTTTCTACTTCTACCGGTATATCTACATTAGAGAAGTTCACACGTATCGCCATTAAACCGGAAGTAGATACCTGGAACGATGTGCCGGTCAGCGAACAGGTCATGAGTTTAAATACAGGTGACCAAATTGATATCTACATGGCGCTGACCACTACTCCCGGCGCCACTCAGCTCAGGGCTTATACTACAAAAATTTATGATGAGAATAATGTACTCGTGCATACGATTGTAGCTCCGGCCGGTGCTTCGAATTCAGGTCCTTATCATGCAGGTTCATATACCGTGACTTGTCCTACACCAGCTCTTCCTGCGTACACTTATACCTGGTCTCCGGCATTAACCACCATGACCAATACAGCAAGAGCAAGTAACGGAACCATCGCCATTGATTTCCTTGTACCTACAACCTATACGGTGACGGCACAGCATCCAAGCAATGCAGCCTGTAGGTTGACAGACACACTCATTATACAACCTACCTGTCCGACGGCACTACCTGTTAATTTTGTTGCATTCACCGCTACTTTATTAAATGAAGAATCTGTTCAATTACGCTGGAGTACAGGCATGGAAGAAAACGCGTCGTACTTCCAGGTTGAACGCAGCTTGGATGGTGTACACTTCATCGGATTAGGAACAATTCCTGCCACTGGTTATTCTTCGTCTCTTAAAAGTTATGATTACATCGATTATTATGCGGTAAGAGGAACAGTATATTATCGTATTGCGGAATATGATGTGGATGGAAGAAAAATGTATTCAGGCGTAAAAGCTGTACAAGGTTCTAAGAAAATGAACCTTACTGTTTACCCTAATCCATCTGTAAATAGCTTTAATGTTTTTGTAGAAGGAGAGGATAATGAAAAAATAAACCTTGTCATCTACGATGTGTTGGGGAATGTAGCAGAACATAAAATAGTGGTATCTAATACTATCACCATTGTAGGAGAAGGCCTTGCTCAGGGAGCGTATATTTTGCAAGTTCAAAAACCGGATGAAACGATTGCCATTCAAAAGTTGATTAAAGAGTAAATAGTTTTACACGATTATTCAATTTCACAACTAATTCAAGGTCTTATTTGTTACGAAAGAGGGGAATTTCCCCTCTTTCGTCGTTTTGTGACTGTGGAGTATTTCCATTTGGCATAAAGCAGGATTTTAGCGATATTTACCACCTTAGAACCACAATTAATACGATTATGTCTGTTGAAAAAGTAAGCTGCCTCATTATTGGATCAGGACCTGCAGGTTATACTGCTGCTATTTATGCGTCAAGAGCTGGGCTTAAACCCGTGTTATACCAAGGAAGTCAACCTGGCGGTCAATTGATGATCACCAATGACGTGGAGAATTTCCCTGGTTATCCTGACGGGATAATGGGTCCGCAAATGATGGAGGATTTACAAAAGCAAGCCGCGCGTTTCGGTACGGACATTCGTTTTGGAATGGCTACAGCGGTTGATTTCAGCGGACATACGCATAAAGTGACCATCGATGAAAAACTGGTCATTGAAGCCACAACGGTCATCATCTCTACCGGTGCATCGGCTAAATGGTTAGGATTACCTTCTGAAGCCAGATTGAACGGCAACGGGGTATCCGCTTGTGCGGTATGTGACGGTTTCTTCTTCAGAAACCAAGACGTAGCGATCGTAGGTGCCGGTGATACCGCTTGTGAAGAAGCAAGTTACCTGGCTAAATTGTGTAAGAAGGTGTACATGATTGTACGCAAGGAAGAAATGAGGGCCAGCAAGATCATGCAAAAGCGTGTATTGCATACGCCAAACATAGAAGTCTTGTTCAACACCAGCACGGAGGAAATACTAGGTGATCAGTTGGTATCAGGCGCAAGAGTGGTGAACTCTGTGACAGGTGAAAAAAGAGTATTGGATGTCACTGGTTTCTTTGTTGCCATCGGTCACCAACCCAACACCGCTATTTTTAGCGAATGGATTGATATGGACGATCATGGTTACATCAAGACGATTCCGGGTACGACCAAGACCAATGTCGAAGGTGTATTTGCCTGCGGTGATGCACAGGACAATGTTTACCGTCAGGCTGTAACAGCTGCCGGTACAGGTTGTATGGCGGCTTTAGATGCAGAAAGATACCTGGCTGCGGTTGAAGCGGCAGAAGTAGAAAAATAAATGTTAGTAGTTAGTAGTTAGTTGTTAGTTGTTAGTTGGATTGTGTAGTCGCTAATACCTGATGATAACTTGCTTCTTGTTATACCACTAACAACTAGAATTAGTAACACATTATAAGCGAAGAGTTGACACCCACTAAAAATAGTATTTAGTTGATACCGTTGTTGGTCATTAGTCGTTAGTACTTGTACTTGTAGACTATTTCATCCGAACTAACAACTAACAACTAACACTAACAACTATAAATAATGCATAAATCATTAGCCTGCCTGACAGGAATTCTATTTGTATTGATCAGCTTCCATGCGGAAGCGCAGAAGAAAGGACGAGATTTTCTTCAGATCAAAGCGCCCACCATTGAATACAGCAGACCGGATGCAGACGAATCTTTGTTTGAAGAAAATTTTTCAGATACATCAACTGTCATTTCCGAAACAGGTGTAAAGTTCAATCCGCACCGCACGCCCAGCTTAGTGAGTGAAGATACGACCAGCTATGGCGACGAAGACGGGGATGGAGAAGAAGAAGGCGAGGGCGAAACTTCTATTGTAGAAGTTGCGGAACAATTGAACGTAGATTCTGTTTGGGTAACGATTGCTGAATACTATGCCATTTGGGATTCACGTAATGTAGATCCTTATAAAATTGATCCTTCCGAATTTAAGGACACTTTAAAAATCCAATTGTACGATTCTCTTTCCGGACAATTCTGGTCTATGCCTATGGTAAACTGCCGCACCACGAGTGGCTTTGGTTACCGCTGGCACCGCTGGCATTACGGTACCGATATCGGCTTGACCATAGGCGATCCGATCATGGCTTGTTTTGATGGCATCGTGCGTATAGCGCGTTATAACCCCAGTGGTTTTGGTAATTACGTATTGATCCGGCATTACAACGGATTAGAGACCTTGTACGGACACATGAGCGAGTACAAAGTGGAAGTGGGACAATTTGTCAAAGCAGGAGAGTTGATCGGACTCGGAGGAAATACCGGACACAGTACAGGACCGCATTTGCATTTTGAAGTTCGCTATGCGGGTAATGCATTTGATGCCATGACTATATTTGATTTCGCCGGTATGAAACTGCGAAGTCCTGCTTTTACGCTTACTCCGGATCATTACGCGTACTCGAAAGAAGCACGTAAAGTGTATTACCATAAAGTAAGACCAGGAGATACCTTAGGAAGAATTGCAGCGAAATACGGCATCTCCGCCAGCCGCATTGCCAAGCTCAATCGCATGTCTACGCGTTCGACTATAAGAGTAGGACAACGCCTTAGAATCAGATAATCGTTAGTATGAAACTAGATGTTTTAGTCTTTGCTGCGCATCCCGACGATGCGGAATTGGGTTGCTCAGGAACCATCGCGGCGCACATCGCTAAAGGCTATACAGTTGGGGTTGTCGATCTCACCGCAGGAGAACTCGGTACAAGAGGAACACCTGAATTGAGAGCAGAGGAAGCCAAAGAAGCGTCTGCTCTATTGCAACTTTCTGTTCGTGAATGCCTGCACCTTGCAGACGGTTTTTTCGAAGACGATCAGCAGTCTATTCATGCCATCATCAAAGCCATCCGAAGATACCAGCCATCAATCGTAATAGCGAACGCTATATACGACAGGCACCCGGATCATGGAAGAGGAAGCGCCATCGTATCCAGAGCTTCTTTTTTATCTGGCTTAACTAAAATTGAAACAGATGGTTTGAAAGCCTGGAGACCCCAGCAGGTCTACCATTACATACAGGACCGCTACATCAAACCGGATTTTATCGTAGACATCACCAATTTTTGGGAAGTAAAAATAGCTTCCATCAAAGCCTATAAAAGTCAGTTCTTCGATCCCACAAGTAAAGAACCGCAAACTTATATTTCTTCCGGGGAATTTTTAAAGTTCATCGAAGCCAGAGCACTGGAATTCGGCCATTCATCAGGCTTTATGTATGGTGAAGGATTTACGGTGGAGAAGATTCCGGGGGTTAGTAATTTGTTTGATTTGAAGTAATACTATTGGTTCGCGTGAGGGATAGTCCCGATGCCTCGGGAGAAAGCCCACAGCGAGCATGTAGATTTGGGAATGCTTCTAAGTAGGCTCCGAGCGAGGACTTGAAGCGGATAACCGGCCCGCAGGGACACGCCCAATACAATACAACCACAGCAGATGCTAATCCACCTAAAGGACTTCGCTCTCCGCTCTGTTTCTCCGCTCTTCATTAGGGCGCTAATCGATTGATCAACCAGTTCTCACTATCCAAACGATACGTAATCCTATCGTGCAGCCTGCTTTCTCTTCCTTGCCAAAATTCCATGTAATCAGGAATTAACACATAACCTCCCCAATGTTCAGGTCTTGGGATGTCCAGCGTAAATTTGTTTTTTACTTCCTCCAGATTGCTTTCCAATAATTCTCTGCCGGAAATGACTTGACTCTGCGGCGAAGCCCAGGCACCCAGGCGGCTGGCGAAGGGCCTGCTTTGAAAATAGGCATCCGAAACTTCCGGAGCAACTTTATTTATTTTTCCTTCTATGCGTACCTGACGCTCCAACTCAGGCCAGAAGAAACACAATGCCGCATAAGGATGTTCTTGCAGTTGCTGTCCTTTGTTGCTGTTGTAATTGGTATAAAAAACAAAACCGTTTTCTTCTACACCTTTCAACAAAACAATGCGTGAAGAAGGTCTTCCGGAGGCTTTGACGGTAGAGAGATTCATGGCATTGGGTTCATTGACTTCCGCATCGATCGCCGCTTTGAACCACTCCTGAAATTGTTGCAAAGGATCGGTTTGCACATCGGATTCCCTTAATTGTTGCAACCTGTATTCTTTTCTGATGCCTGCAATGTCCATGGTATTCACTTTCTTGGTAGAATGATTAAAGATAGAGCTTGAATGAAAAAAATACTATGATTATTCTCATTTAATCCCTTGAATATATTTTGCCTTGATCTGAAATATCGTTTATATTGATCGAAATAGTAAAGGGTAGAGGAATGTTAGAAAAAGGGACCATATTGATTTCAGAGCCGTATTTGGAAGATCCGAATTTTGACAGAACGGTTGTATTGCTCTGTGATTATAACAAGGAGGAAGGTGCCATTGGCTTTATCTTAAATAAGAAAACGGAACTGTTTCTAAACGACTTGGTAGAAGGTCTTCAAGTTCAGTACAGATTTTCGGTATACTTTGGGGGACCGGTGGCGACAGATACACTTTTCTTTGTGTACCGTCGCAAAAACGCCGCTATTACGGGTTCTGTAGAGATCAGCCAATCGTTTTACTGGGGTGGAGATTTTGATGAATTCAAGGAACACCTGAACTTTGGCAGCCTGGAACCACAGGATATAAAGGTATTTCTCGGCTATTCCGGCTGGGCCATGGGACAATTGGAAGAGGAACTGAAAACAAAAGCCTGGTATACCTATGACATGGACAGCGACCTGGTCGTGGAATCGGATCCGGATACGATGTGGAAAGAAGTCCTCAGGCGAAAAGGCGGGAAGTACAAGATGATCAGTAATTATCCGATTGATCCTAAGTTAAATTAACATTGAATTGCGTACTTTGCAGGAAATAATTAACAATACAAAACAGGAAGATCAGATGGAAAATCTGGAGGTTACAGATCAGCTACACAATGAAATTGCTCCAAGCTGGAAAGAAGAATTAGAAGGGTTGAATAAGCAGCAATTGCTAGACAAGATCAGCCATTGGAAGTTGGAAGACGACTATGCGGAGTCTTCACAGTTTCTGAAGGAAATCCGTCATAGTTATGATGTGCTTTCCGATCAGGAAAAAGCCATCGCGCTTCAAAAGTTTTTGGAGACAGGCGGAGATGAAAAAGATTTCAGCTTCAAAAAAGATGAATCGGCTTTAGCTTTTGATAAAGCCTTCAACAACCTGCGTGATCGTTTGCAACACCATTACAAGGAACAAGATCGCAGCCGTCAGAAGAACCAGGAAATCAAACAAGGTTTATTGGAAAAACTGCGTCAGTTGGTCGCTTCAGAAGATGGAACGAACACACTGGAAGAGTTTAAAAAGATACAGGCAGAATGGAAAGCAGCCGGACCTGTACCGGGTGCCATCGCACATGAACTGAATGCCAACTTCCACGGCTTGCTGGAAATTTTTTACAACAACAGAGCCATTTACTTTGAGTTAAAAGACCTTGACCGCAAGAAAAATTCACAACTGAAAGCAGAAGTGGTGACTCGCATCGAGGCCTTGTTGAACCATAAAGATGCTTTTGAAGCCTTGCGTGAATTGCGCAAACTGCAGGAGGAATACCGCGAAATCGGTGCGGTAGTGAAAGAAGATTCAGAAGCCATCCATGCCCGCTACCGCGAAGCCATCGATCAATTGCTGAAGAAGAAAGATGCTTTCATCGAGGAGTTGAAGAAAAGAAGAGAGCAAAGTCTGGTGGCTAAGAATGCTTTGTTGGAGCAATTGGAAGAGTATAAAACCTATACTTCCGGTAAGATCGACGAGTGGAAAGAAAAGACCTTGGCCATCTTAAAGTTGCAGGAAGAATGGAAAAAGACCGGACCTGTGGCGCAAGAGATCAGCAAAGAAGTGAACAACAAATTCTGGGATGCCAGCAAGGTGTTTTTCCAAAACAAAAATACCTTCTTCAAAACCTTAGACGATAAACGCAAAGAAAACTTACACCAGAAGATCAGTTTGTGCGAACAGGCAGAAGCCTTGAAAGACAGCGATGATTTTCAGAAAGCATCCGCTACCTTGATCCGTTTGCAAAAGGAATGGACCAAAGTAGGTCAGGTGCCGATCAAACATAAAGAGAGCATCTACAAACGCTTTAAAGATGCGTGTGACTACTTCTTCAACCGTCAGCGAGACAAGCAGGCCGAGTCAGAGAAAGAGCTGGATGTGAACGCTCAGAAGAAGCTGGACCTCGTCGCTTCCATCAAGCAAGCCGCAGATGTAACAGCGGAGAATTTGGAAACGAAGTTCAACGAGTGGATCAAAGAATGGAACGAGATCGGACAAGTGCCTAGAAATAAGTTTGCCGAGGTTCAAGATGCATTTTCGAAAGCCTTGAAAGGAGCCATTGATAAACTGACCACCTTAAGTGAAGAACTGAAGGAAGAATGGCAATTGAAATTGGATGTGTTGCAAGCAAAAGGTGGTGGCGATTCCAAAGTCAAAGTTGAAAAGGTAGAAAAGGACCTGCAAAGAAAGATCAATGCACTCAAATCGGAGATCGATACCTATAAAACCAACATGGATTTCTGGGGAAGAAGTAAAAATGCCGATAAAATTAAAGAGGAGATCAAAGGTAAAATCCTTGAAGCTGAGGCAGAAGTAAGTAAGCTGTTAAAAAAAGTGAAAATATTGAGAGATTGAGGCCTTAATTATTTTGCATTTTGAGGAATAGACCCTACATTTGCAAACCAATTAATTATTGCCTCCTTAGCTCAGCTGGTAGAGCAACTGACTTGTAATCAGTAGGTCGTTGGTTCGATTCCGACAGGGGGCTCTCTTAAATGAATTAAAGCCTTGTAAACTAATAGTTTGCAGGGCTTTTTCTTTTTGTGGTCAAGTAATAGGTTGAGTTTTATTACAGCTTTCTTACATTGTAAGAGTTTTTAGTTTTTAATCTTTTTTGACAAACTTTTAATCTGGAATTATGAAGTGCCCACATTGTTTAGTTGACTTTCATGATAGTCTTGAAACTATAAGTATAGGAACAGACATAGATGGATATTGGGATATTCAGTTGCGATTGTGTTCAAGCTGTAAAAGAAATATCTATCATCTTAGCAATAGTAAGTACGAATCATTAACCGGATTGACTCGTCACAAATCTACTATCTTAATTAGACCTAAAATAGCTAGTAGAACACCCGTTCCTGCCATTGTCCCTAGCGAATATTCAAATGACTATACAGAAGCGTGTTTAGTTTTAGCTGATAGTCCCAAAGCAAGTGCAGCTCTTAGTCGAAGATGTTTACAGTATATTATAAGACAAAAGCTAAATATACAAAAGCGAGATCTTGTTCAAGAAATACAAGAGGTAATAGATAAAGGTCTTCTGCCAACAGATATTCTTGATAGTATTGATGCAATACGTAATATTGGCAATTTTGCAGCACATCCTACAAAAAGTAAAAGTACTGGAGAAATTGTAGAAGTTGAGCCTCACGAAGCAGAATGGAATCTAGATGTGCTTGAAATGCTTTTTGAATATCTTTTTGTTAGACCTGATGCTATCCAGAAAAAACGGGATGCTTTAAATGCAAAACTGAATGATGCTGGTAAAAATGATATGAAGTAGATCTATTTTAAGTGTATGATTAAATATTTATTGTTTTTCTTATTGATTTCAATTTCTAACAGCTTTGCCAAGACAGTTGTAGATAATACATCAAAGCTTCAAAAACAGATGGATCTGATAAGATATCGTCTTAATGAGAAGGATTCGTTAATTCAAGTTTTATCGGACCAAACATATCATTTGAAAACAAATAATGAAATACTTTCCACTACTCTTGATGCAAACGGAAATATTTTTGATGGCTTATCTACTTATTTTACTATTATCTCGATTTTACTTTCAATTATAGTAGTAGCGATACCTATTCTTAATTATTTCATTGTTCTTAAGCCTAATAAAGAAACTATAAAGAGATTAGAAAATCTTGAAATTGAAATACCACAAAAAATAGAAAATGATTTTGGTAAGTATTTAGAAGGATTCGAAAAGCGCAAAGCCAAGAGTCTTATTAAGTCATTAACAGATCCAAGTAATTTAAAACAAGTTGTTAATTTCTTTTTTTTAAGTACATTTTCTGATTTTGATGATGAGGATCAAAATATTGTTGTTTCTTTTCTAGAAAATAATAGAGAAATAGAAGAAAGTGATAGGCGTATTTTGACTTATATTTTAAGCTATAGAGTGTCACTCATTTCAGAATCTTTCTTTAAAAAAGTCATAGAAAACATGGATCCTTTAGATTATATATATGCTATAGAGTATTTAACAGATAATACTCCAGAAAAGTATATCAAATTCTGGGAGTTAGTTATTACTGCATCACCTAAAGGCCACCATATACTTTTGGATATATTTAACCATCTTCTTCGTAATTACGTTGGAAGTCCTGTAGATAAGAAGTCTCCTGACAAAGTAACTTTTGGTAAAAAAACTATTGAGTTGTTTTTTGATAATGAAGCAATTTGTAATGCAATTGAAAATCAAAAGTTGTCAAAACATAAAGTAATAAATGGGACTATTTTAGGCTGGAATCCATTTATTAAAGATACCACCTACTATAAAAGATTTTTTAATGAAAATGGTAAAATGCATGACCATCTATTAATTGGATAGATTAAAATATAAGATTATGAGTTGGAAGGTGATATTTTTTTTAGGTTCATTCCTGTTGTTGACAATGTTTGTTTTTCTTGTTGTACATACTCAATATACTGATCATTTCGGTAGTATTAATAAATCTGCTTCAACTGAAGTATGGGGACAATACGGTGATTATATCGGTGGGTTGTTGAATCCTATATTATCTATATTTAATATATGTCTCCTAATATACTTGTCTGTGAACGTTGCAACGAACGAAGAAAGGAGAACCAAGGAAGCTAGAGAGTATGAAGAAAAAAGAAGTAGAGAAGCGATTGAAACTCAAAAATTAATAGCATTGAATGCTTTTAGACATGAAGCGCTCAATAAATTAAGAGATCGATTAGATAGCTTTGAAGAATTCCCGGATACTTTTTCTGACATGTTAAGAGACTATACTCATCTGTCAGATTACATTTCTAATTTTGATCTTCACTATGGATATTTATTTGGTACAGATGATTTTGGTAGAACCATTGTTGACCTAGAAGGAACATTGTCTTCAATAGTTATAAGTATAATTCCGTTCAGTAAAAGAGATGAAGAACCTGTAATTTTTCTTAATTCCGATTCTGATACTAGCGATTTTGATACACATTATACGAGGTATACGGAATTAAGATATGACCTGATTTTAATAATGCAGCTTATAATTCTTGATAAGCCATATAACAACGTTAGCGAAGATTTTAATAATTGATTTTTTTAATTAACAATCCATCTCTATGCATTCTAATTCTGTTACTATAAAGCATATTAAATCACTTGAAGATTCAGAACTTTGTTTACTTCTAGATTTGCTTCTACATGCCGAAGCAGCAAGTTGTAATCTACAAAGTTGTGTTATTTCTGTACCTCAAAATATCAACGTTACAGATGGGGGAGAAGATGGCCGAATTACATGGGAAGGTTTGCCATTAACAACTGATAAGATTAAGAACCAATTTACAATCTTTCAATGTAAAGCAACAAAAATGTCAGCTCAGGATTGCTATGATGAAATAATAATCCAAGATGATGGCTCAGGACTAATTAAGCTTAAACCACAAATAGAAGAAGTTGTCAAGAAAAATGGTAGTTATATTCTTTTAACCACTCAGCCATTAACTTCTAAAATAATAACTCCTAGAATTGCTAGTATTCGCAAGGCTATCCGAGATGCTCGACATGCGAATTTCGATTCATTTAAAATTCTGTTATATGATGCCAATATTATTTGCCAATGGGTAAATAAATATACCGCAGCTGTTACATTTGTTCAAAAGTGCAATGATATTAGTAGACCTAACTCTTTTAGGACATGGGAAGAATGGCAGCGAGATATGCCAGGGGCAAACATACCTTTTCAAAGTAATGACATATTAGAAGAGTATATAAATAATATAAGAGATACTATTGAGACAGATAAAGTAGTTAGAGTAATTGGGCCTAGCGGCCTAGGCAAGACAAGATTAGTTTTAGAGGTTTTTAGAGATGATAAACAGAATTCAAAAATTCTTGATTTACAAAGACAATTGATTTATTGTGATTTAGGATTAACTGATGTAGAAAAGATATCAGATTATATTATATCCCATCGTGAAACTCAATCTGCTATTTTTGTATTAGATAATTGTATTGAATCATCTCATATAGTTCTGTCCCATCTTGTTAATTCTGTTGGTAACTTTAAAATAATAACAATTGATTTTGATTCAGGAACATCTGAGAGATCAGTAATAATGCTTGATAGAAATAATCAAAAAGACATTGTTAAAAAAATTGTTCAAGACATTTTTAAAGATTCTTTGACCTCTACACAGAAGGAATTGATTGCAGAAATTTCAGAAGGATTTCCTCAAATGGCAATTATGTTTTCAGAATCAGTAAAAGCAGACGGATGGGATGAGAGAAATAATGAATTACCTGAAGATTATTTAACAAAATTAATTTTTGCTAGACAAGATAAAAGCAATTATGATTATCATGTTATAAAAGCTTGCTCTGTTCTTTCAAGTTTTGGGTTTGTGAACGATACATTAAAATTCCTAAGTGAACCTGAACAAGCGAATTTAAAAAAGCAATCAGAATATGTACGGTTGAAAATATGCGGTTCTTTTGAGGGAAGAGAAGTTACAGACAGAGATTTTTATAGGATTTGTGAGAAGTATAGAAAATATAATATAATAGAACAACGGGGGAGGAAAATAATGGTTAAACCAACTCCACTCGCAATGAATTTAGCGGCTAAATGGTGGTTAGAAACATCCTCAGATTTCATCAAAGAAATTTTAATTGAATTGAAGGATGACGAGCTAGGTTTAAAATTTGTTGAGAGAATGCGTGAATTGGATCACATGGATAAAGCGAAATCCATTGTTAAAGAGTTATATGGCGTTGGAGGCCCTTTTGGGACAGCGGAAGTGCTTAATACAAAATTGGGTTCACTTCTCTTCCGCTATGTTGTTGAAGTGAATCCTGAAGTTACAGTTCAAGCGCTTAATAAAGCCATAGAAAGCTTGGACAAAGCTGAAATTTTCAATTTGAAGGAAGGTAGACGCAATTTAGTATGGGCTTTGGAAAAATTGTGTTTCAGAAAAGAAACATTCGAAATGGCAGCTAAAATTCTTTACAGTTTCGCAGTATCTGAAAACGAAACATGGGGTAATAATTCGATAAATCAATTTAGTCAATTATTCCAATCTCAACTTGCTGGCACAGAAGTGAACTTAGAAGAGCGTATTAAAATAATTAGATGGGGTTTAGAGAAGAAGGATATTGACTATACTAGAATTGCCATTTTGGCTCTTTCAAAAGGCATTCAAAGTTCTGCACGTAGAATAGTTGGTGCAGAAAGACAGGGTAACAGTGTAATATTAATAGATTATCGACCTTCCGGGAAAGAAATCTTATTATACTGGAATGAGATTCTTTCAATACTTACAACAATTGCAATTACAGATATTATTAATTCAGATTTAGCAAAGGAAAAGATTGCCTCTGCGATAAGAGTATTAATTAGAGAAGGACAGATTAGTTTAGTCGAAGAATCAATTAATACTATAATTGATAAAACTTCTAATTTATGGATTGATGCTAGCAAGGCTTTGAGAATAACATTAGCTTATGAAAAGGATTTAGGGGAAGGAATAATTCGCAGGATTGAAGTACTAATAGATAGACTTACTCCTAAAGATATAAAGAATAAAATTCTTCTAACAGTTACTAAACCTGAATGGACAAAGTACGAACCGGATTCATCTGGTAATATTATCGATCAAGCTGTTCTTAATGTTGAACAGCTTGTTAAGCAAATTATAGAAGAAAAAATAGATATTGAAGATTTTCTTGTTGATGTGCTTAAAGGCGAACAGAGGTTAGGCTTCGCTTTTGGTAAATCTATTGGTAAGCTTGATGCAAACAGTAGGAAATTGATAGAAACAGCTTTTGATGTATTAAAAACAATTTCTTTAACTGACCAAAATCCTGAGTTTATTGCTGGTATTTTGTTTGGCTTAGAAGATCCTGAATTTTTTCGTAATAAGATTGATGAGATAATTGCTGATGAGAGGATTCGGAAACATGCGTTTTACTTTACGAAAGTTCTTAATGGAAATATTAGAGACTTAGATAAGCTGTTTGTTTTAGTTGATAAATTCGGATTATCGATTGATTGTTTTCAGGTGTTTCAATATGGACGTGCATTATTAGAACAACTACAAGATTCAGAATTAACCCTCTTGTGCAATCGTATCAGTCAATATGATAAACTAGGGAAATGGACAGCACTATCTATTTTACACATGTACTGTTTTGATAATGAACCTGTATTTACTAAGAATACAGAGACCTTTGTTGCTATTATAGGAAGTGATAATATGCTGATTGATAATAGTAATAGAAATAGTGAAGTATATCATTGGTCTGATAGTGTTACTAAGATTTTATCGTTGAATAATAATAATGTCAAATTTGCGGAAACTATATCAGCACAATTAATCGAATTTTATTCTAATCATAGAATGGATTATTCAATTGATGGTTATTTAGATGATGTGATTGTATTATTGTTAGAAAAATATTTTAACGAAGTATGGCTGTATTTCGGAGAGGCTCTTTTATATGATAGTGGAAAATACAGTTTTCATCTGGAGCATATCCTTGGAGCTAATAGTGGATTTGGTGGAATTACTCATGGCGTAGCTTTCCGTAACACTAATAATTTTCTTACAATTATGAACTGGTGTAAGAAAACTAAAGGTGCGATAGGAGCTATTGCTCGAATTATGCCTTTAATGGAAAAGAAAGATGAAGAAGTTACACTACACCCATTCGCAATTTCTTTTATAAATGAATTTGGCAATGAAGATTCAGTTTTGAGTGCAATTTCAGCAAACTTAGGTACGTTTGGATCGGTTGGATCATCTATACCATATTACAAGGATCAATTGGTTATTTTAAATGGATTAGCTGTTCATAATACTCAGAAAGTCAAAGAATGGGCTACGAAAATGATTGAATATACAAATCGATTAATTAAACGAGAAGAAATTGATGATGCTGAACGTTTTTCTTCTGAATAGATATTCTAGAATGTCTATCTTATGTTTTTCGTTTTTTATTAATACGTTGTTATCTGGCTGTACTACGAAGGAAGAAAAATTGACCATCCTATTTACCGGTGACATGATGCTCGATCGTGGTACCAGAAAAATAATTGAACATAAAGGTGTTGATTATTTATTCGAAGAAGTAAAACCGTTATTTCTAAATCAAGACTTAGTAATCACAAATTTTGAAGGTACAGCTTGCGATAAAGGATTGACACCGTCTTCAAAAGCTTTTTGTTTCCGTACAGAACCAGAATGGATTACTAGTATAAAGAAGAATGGAATTAGTGCTGTCTGCCTGTCTAATAACCATAGTGGTGACTATGGTAAGATAGGATTATTTCAAACCGCGCAGTATCTCAATCACAATAAGATAGAAGCGTTTGGTTATAATTTAAAAGGAGATCCATGTGCACCTTTTGTTTTAGAAAAGAATGACATAAAGCTGGCGGTATTTGGCTCTTCTTTACTGTATGAGAAAGATCCTGCCGGCAGCTGTCATGAATCAGATTCGATTCTTTGCCGACGTGTAAGTATTTTCAAGAAAGGACATCCGGATTTCCATATAGTTCTTTGTCTGCACTGGGGTATTGAAATGCAAGGCCAACCAGAGACGAAACAGGTACAACAGGCACATTCCTTTATAGATGCTGGTGTGGATCTGATTATAGGGCATCATCCGCATGTTGTCCAACCAATTGAAAAATACAAAGATAGATACATATTTTACAGCCTCGGAAATTTTATATTTGACCAGGAAAAGAGCCCGGGAAATAAAGGTATATTGAGTAGTTTTTCTGTGACGCGTTCACAAATAAGATTGGAAGAGGTAATTCCATTTAACATTATTGATTCAAAACCTATATTGATGGATCTGGGTGAGGCAAAACAATTTCTAAAACCTTTTAACCATTCTTTGTAGCTTAAGATTTATGCGTGTTACTTTTTACCTTTTATTTTTGTTCAGCATTCTGACAGCGTGCTCCGATCAGTCTTTTGAAAAAGAAATGATTATATCAGATGATTTCTTCAAAGGTAGCGTCTCACTGGTGAAAATGGAAAATATGAAGAAGTATAAACTTTCGATTATTGATTCTTCAAAACAAATAGTGGATCATATCTATACACCTTACGATGTTTTTCAATTGGAAACTGGTGACATCAATCGAGACGGTAAAACAGATATTTGTTTAGGCATAATCAAGCCTACGCCTTTTGATCCTGTGTTAAAGAAAAGACTCTTTCTCTTTCAGATAGATCAGGGTTATATACGGCCTTTATGGCTCAGTTCAAGATTGGTAAATCCTATGGAACAGTTTTCTGTTGGTAAAGATAGCCTTGGCCATTCTATTATTCATACCATAGAAAATAAAGGATCAGATCTATACTGCGTTCGCACATATCAATGGGGCACATTTGGAATGTCCTATATTAATACTTCACATGATTCAATAACTTATGAAAAAGCAGAGCAAATACTTCAGGCTTATTAAGCACCTTATTGTTTGTTTATTATTGATTTTCACCTGTGCTTGTTCTCAAAAAGAAGAGAAGAAGGATACAACTTCTGATCCTTACAAGCTGAACGCGCCGCTAAAGACTTATGCTTCTTACGATGAAGGTTATCCAATGACCTATAAGCCGGTTGATCCGGCTTCCTGGTATAAGACACCTGAATACCTGGATATGTATAAAGATTTCTATTCAGATAAAGTTGCCCCTCCGCCTTTTGATTACAATGTAGATTTGTCAAAGAAGACATTTCAGGACCTAAGATTACTCCGTGCTGAGATACTGGCGCGTCATGGTTTCTTGTTTATGGATTATGTTTCACGTTTTCATTTTAATGCCAAGAAATGGTATCAACCTGTATTTTGGGATAATAATTTCAGGATAAGCCTAAGTGAACAAGAGCAGAAATTCATTGATAAAGTTCTTAGCTATGAGCAAAAACTGTATAAGAACAATTATGTAGGCACAGGTCCTGTTAAAAAGGCAAACCTGGCTAATGTTGTGAATTGGAATCAATTTGAAAAGATCACTCCGGTCATGCTACAAAAGCTTACCTCCAATGGATTTGTTATTAATAGTGCCGCTCATGAGCAGTTATTTCACGTTTACGATCAGAACTATTACGATTATACGCCAAGCTTCATTACAACGGATCTATACCTTCAGGTCTTACACATGCACATCAGTAAAGAAATGCAGGCACTTGAAAATAAAAAGCTGTTTCCTCTATTAGATGAATTGCTGCAAGAGCAATACGATAAGTCACAAAAGGACAATAACGCTACTGCGCCGGTATTAAAGCAGGCCAGTGGATGGAACCAAGTATATTATGCAGTCGCTTTGTCTTTATTGAAAGGCAAGAAATATGAAGTTGCTCCGGAGTGGCAAAAAGCATACGACTACGAATACAGCCATACTGCAGAAGCGAAAGATTACAGATCCGACTTCCTAGGAGATTCTGTAATGGACTATACACAGTTCATTCCACGGGGAAACTATACAAGATCCGATTCCTTAAAACAGTATTTTAAATGTGTGAAATGGTTAAATTCCGCTTCTATATATTTGGATGATAACCAAAGCTTATCAAGAGCCGTGTTAATGGGCTATAACCTGTCTAATGATCCAAAGTCATGGAAGAATTATACTAAACTATCCGACATTATAGGCTTTCTGGCAGGGGAAGAGAATAACCTTTCCTTCTCGCATCTACACCAGGTACTGCAGAAATATAAGAACATATCCATACAGGATCTACTGTTGCCTGCTAATCTTGAAAAAATAAGACAAGAATTATACAGTAAGGATCCTCGAAAATTCGGACCGGTTGGAGTCAATGATAGGACAGATGAATTTGTTAAACGTAAAAAAATATTGTTCACAGCGGGGCGCTATACATTTGATGCAGAGATCATGCGGAGATTGGTGCATGTTAAAGATCCAAATCCTCTGAGACCATTTCCGAAAGGGTTGGATATCTTCGCAGCTGTAGGTAATGAAACAGCAGAAGATATTCTGCTTCATACTTACAAAGAACAAAATCAATGGCCGGAGTATGAAGATGAACTCGAAAAATTAAAGGATAAGTTCACGGGGTATAACCAATGGAATACTAGCGTTTACAACAAGCAGATGGAGGCGGTGCTTTCTTTAGAGCAAACCAATAACAAAGCACCTTATTTTATGAAGCTTCCGGCCTGGAGAAAGAAAAATCTTAATACCATGCTGGCTTCCTGGACCGAGTTGAAGCATGACATGGTGCTCTATGTAGAACAACCTAGCGGTGCTGAAATGGGTAATGGAGGAGAAGTGCCTCCACCTCAAAAGATAGCCTATGTAGAGCCTAACGTTGCTTTCTGGAATAAGTGTCTACAGCTTTTAGCCTTGAATAAACAGATGCTGGAAAAGAATGAGGTCGCTACGGATGTATTGTTATCAAGAAATAATTCGCTGGTAGAAGTAGGGCAGTTTCTACTTAGAATCAGTGAGCAGGAATTATCAGGGAAGAATATTTCCAACAATGATTTTGATGAATTGGCTTATATCGGTGGTAAAATAGAACGTTTAACGTTGAATATCATTGAGTCAAACGAAGGCTTCGTTTCGCAGGTTTCTACACCAGAGAAGTATGTGGCCGTTGCAACGGACGTGTACACTTACAGAGATCAATGCTTGCAGGAAGGAGTAGGGATGGCAGATGAAATTTATGTGATTGCAGAAATCAACGGTTTGTTATACCTGACTAAAGGCGCTGTATTCAGTCATTATGAATTTACCGGACCTTCATCCGGGCGTTTGACTGATGAAGCTTGGCAGAAGCAATTACTCGATCATAAGGTTCCTAAACCCGCCATCTGGATGAATGATATTAAGATCAGCGTACCGGCTATAAAGACAGCACCTAATTTTAATTTATATTAAAAAAGAAGATTGAACGGGTATAGTTCAATCTTCTTTTATTGTTAATGAGGTAAATTTAGCTGTGTCCTCACTTCGGTTTTAAAGTCTGCTAATTCGATCGTTTGATTTACTGTGTTTTTACCTAATTTTGTCATTTCAATAGGAGATACAGTTTTTCCACTATTGATCCCGTCAATAACGAGCTCTGAATTACCTTTGATAAAAGTAAGTCAGGAGCATACGCGATCTTCGGCACCGCTTTACTAAAGCTATTCAAAAAGTTATTGTTTAACTTCAATATTTAGCTTAGTCCAGGCTTTCATTACATTAAAGTCGATATAAAAAGGATTAAGACCAAACAAGATCTAATCCTTTTCTAAGCCTGTAATTTTAGCGATGCTTTAAATATTTAGGCCATACTTTAGATTTATTGACGATTTTACTTCGTCATTAAATGCTGAAATTTCATCTTCGTTAGCTTTTGTTTTTTTTGTCAAATTCATCATAAGTGACAATGGTATTTTCTTGCCACTATTTATTCCTTCAACTACTACAGAAGGATTTCCTTTTGAGACGGTCAACCATGCATCAACGCGCTCTCTTTCTGCAGCGACACCTTCTGCGAAAACTTTATCGAATAATTCTTTGTGTTGGGATTTTAGAGTTTGAATATCCATAATTTTATAGTTTATGATTTTAATTGATGATTGATACTTTATTGATGTTCTTCGATTATCTCGTCTACAAGCAAATTGATTTCTGTTATTGATGAGCTTATTTTATCTTTACACTGCGAAGTATAGCGGTTTGTCAATACCATTTGATCATCGATAGATAGTGGATGCCCTAATTCATTTCTGATCGATATTTCCTTTTTAATTATCGTCTCAAAACATTCTGAAAACACACCGATTAAATTATAGAAGACGATACTAGCGGGAATAAATCTTTGGCTGTTTTCGTTAGCAATAAGATCAACTATTTTCTTTTCTGCATCTCTATCATAAATCATTTTTGAAAAGACATCAGTACTTTCAAAGTAGCTAAGTATATCTTCATAAATATCAACAGGCAATATTTTAATATTTTGACCCGTTGATGATTTGTGTTTTGATTGATTATCGATTAAAAGTTCTTTTTTAGAAACAATTAGATCTCGGTGTTGTTTGAAGATTATGTTTTGGGGCAGAGTATCATCAATATAGTCTCCGGTAGCGACAACCTTTCTTCTTTTAGGTCCTAAATACACAGCCAATTCCTTTGTTGTCATACCACAAAGGGCTGCAAATTCCTTCTTTTTGAGTAATGCCATAACTTTTGATCGTTTTAACTGAATATTTGTTGCCGTTAAATCTTCTATGGTCAACAGAATGACAACATTAATTGAAATCCCCCGGTTCGTGTTTTTTTTCGCCGTCTGGCAGACCTTGCGTTCGTTTTTAAACCCTCCCGGAGTACCTTGGAGTATTTAGTATAAGATAGTGCAGTAGTAAGCCTCTCTATAACCTTGCAAGGCTAATCTACTGCACTACTAGGATCCCTTAACTAAACAGAGCTACTTTATTCCTTTCAAAGAAGAGATGATATGTAACCATAGTGTTATCAGGTTGGAATAGAAAGTAGTTATTTAGCTTTAATTCACCATTCAGCGAGACTTGGCCATTAGATACGGCTTTAAGTTCCTCATTCAATTGATTAAGCACTATTACTGCTTTTGAATAAACCTCAAGCATTTTTTCTTGTTTTTCATTTTTGCATATAATAGAAAACTCTTCTTTTATAGACTGAAGGGAATCTTGACTAATAATAACCTTATTTCCTTTTAGTGTTAGGTAATGTAGCCATCTAAAAGAATCATCAACATATGTTCCTAATAAATGATTGGGACCACCTTTCACATCTTTAGCTAAGTCGTTTAGCTTACTAAAGCTTGGAAGATCTAACATGTCAATAGAAACTTCTTTCTTGATTTTGA
>JAQZBV010000110.1 GCA_029237685.1 Cytophagaceae bacterium
TTCAGGAATCTCTCACTTACGTTTTGGTAATGTGAACAGCAAGTTGGCTAAAGCATTGATTATTCCCGGTGTGATTGGCGCTATATTGGGTGCATACGTACTCAGTTCTGTAGATGGAAAAGCCATCGCTCCATATATTTCACTTTACCTTGTATTTCTCGGTGGACGTATTTTGTTGAAAGCATTTACCATCAGCAAGAAAAAGAACAAGATCAAAAACATTGCACCGCTGGCTTTGTTTGGCGGGTTCATTGATTCAGTGGGCGGCGGTGGATGGGGACCTATTGTCACCTCTACGTTATTAGGTAAAGGCAGAAATCCTCGTTACACGATCGGCTCTGTAAACCTGGCGGAATTTTTTGTAGCACTGGCCAGCGCGGGGATTTTTACGTTCATGCTGGGATTTAATAATTGGGTAGTGATGCTGGCCTTGATTGTAGGCGGTGTCATGGCGGCTCCTTTCGGTGCGGTGTTAGCCAGTAAGTTTAAACCTAAAACACTCATGATTGTTGTAGGATTGGTCGTTATAGGATTGAGTGTTCGTACGATTCTAAAAGCATGGTTGTAATAAAGTGATCAGTGGTCAGTTGTCAGTGATCAGCAGGTAGCCTTGATTTTCCTTAATAAAAAAGCGAAGCGCTGTAAGAAATATTTCTTACAGCGCTTCGCTTTTTTATCTTTATTTATTTTGACTGATCACTGTCAACTGACCACTGATCACTAATTTTTTATAATCGTCATTTCCACTCGTCTGTTCAACTTACGGGTTTCTTCTTTTGAATTGCTGGCGATAGGCTTGCTGCCTCCGTATCCTTTGCCCTTGATTCTGCTTTTTTCTATGCCTTTTGAAACCAGGTAATCGGTAGTCGATTTTACTCTGCTTTCAGACAAGTCTACATTAAGTTTAGGATCGCCCTGATTGTCGGTATGTCCGCTGATTTCAATTTCTACGGTAGGATTCTCTTTCATGAATTCTGCCAGCTTATCCAACTCTCCATAAGAAGCAGGAAGGAGTTCGGCTTGGCCTCTTTCGAACTGTAACGTTTTTAGCGTAACCGTCGTTCCCACTTTTATTTTTTCCAGGAAGAACGTTGCTCTGAATTCTTTGTCAGAATCTCCGGTAAGTATTGAATCTTCGTAAGTAACATATCCTTTGGACTTGTAGGCGATATGATACCAGGTCTTTACAGGAAGTTCTGTAGAGATGATGGATTTGCCTTCAGAGCTGGCGCCTGCAATGATTTCGTCGCTACGCTTAATGCTGTAAGTAAAATCAGTAATCGGGGCTTCTGTTTCTTTGTCCTTTATTTCTAAGGTTACGTGCACCAGAGAAGAATCTTTTTTCACTACAGTAGCGGTTTGCGTTATCGGAGCTACATAATTAATGTTGCTTTTGAAACTTTCGAAACCTTCCAAAATTTTATCGGGTGGTATAACGTAATCAGATATCTTGATCATTACTACAGCGCCGGCACTGGCTTCGTCTGTTACTTTTAGATCGTCAAAGAAAAAATTAAGTTTTTGATCATCGTCCAACAGGGTATGTTTATCGACATCATTGAACTCTACTTTGGAAACACCATCAGCAAATATTTTCACTGTGTTTGTTGCTCCATCGCGGCTGATGACATAATGCGTATAAGAGTTTTCCGTCACCGGTGATTTTTCGCTCACCAGTAAATTGTAAAAATTGAGTTTGCCATTGAAAATGTAGCATCCCCAGTCTGTTTTTCTGTTTTTAAAATCAATGACGCGCTTCCAACTGTTCAGCTTATCAAAACGAAAGTAAATTTCAATGGTATAAGAGTCTTTCAGGAACTGATGAGCGGCTAAGTTGTCAAATTGTACCCCACAATTGCGGTCAAATTGATAGGCCGTTTTTTTCATGTTGTCCAATTCTGGAAGGGCCTCTTGTGTGTAAGAGCCCTGACGTCCTAGGATGACAAGATCGGGGAAAGATGCATTATTCGCTTTGAGGTTATTTTCAAAAAGATAACCGATTGTATTTTGGGCAAAGCTGTTATAATGTATTGTAGCGGATAATAAAATAAAATAGAAAGCTGACTTCATAGGGTGAGTAAAGATCCTAGCTAGTGAATTACTTACAGCCTAATTTAAACCCATTTAGCGGGAATGAAAAGCAAAAAGTTTAATTAATGGAATTGGTGGACAAAAAAAGGGAAGCCTGACTGCAGGCCTGACTTATTTCATTTCCATCGTAAAGGAAGGACACTAATGTAGAAAGAAACGTCAGTTGATGCTCTGCTGTCAAGCTAATGCTTTGTTTAATCTGTTTCCTCTTCCTATACAACACATCGGGATGCTGCTCATCGCCCGTGAGGTATAGGCAATTATTCTCGCTGAGTTTGCTGATGAAGTTTTCTACAGGTTTATCGTTTGGGAAAAGGAGCAGATCTCTTTGGTCCAGGAAAACAGTGTGGACTTTTTTGCACAGTGTCTCAAAGAGTGCTTGTTCCTGGTTATTGAGCAGTTCCAGGTAAGTTCGGTCGGTATGCCTTAAAGCGGGATGCCAGAGGAGTTGAATGCCGGGCCTTTTTTGCTCCAGGTAGCGGATGATGGCCGCGATGAGGTTAAGGTCATGAACGCCGCTGATTACGGCCCAATCCAGCCAATACTTTCTGCCTATAGCATCGAGTTGACGTTTAATTTCTTCAAAGGAAAGCACCGTGAGATCATCGATCTCTACATCGTTTTGATTGGCCACAGCTGTGCAAACGGCAAGTGTTGTTTTTCCTAATTGATGGAGAACAATGGCATCTCTTACCAATCCGCTTTGACAAGTGGGATCCAGGGTGGAAATAAGGAGGATAGGATTGGTTTTTACCCTCGCCATGAGGTTTTATTTAGAGCAACGGATAAAGCGAGGTTTGCCGAACAGATCGTTTTTGATGTCAATGTTGTTGAAGCCAAAGGAAGAAACAAGAGCAGCTGTTTCTTTGCCCAGCATTTCATTGATCTCCAGGTATAGAAGTCCGCCATTTTCCAGGTGGCGAGAGCTGAATAGCGCTATTTTTTCATAATAGATCAATGCCTCGTCATCGTCTACAAACAGTGCCAGTTTGGGCTCATATTCCAGTACGTTTTTCTGCATTTCTTTCTTTTCAGAATAACGCACGTAAGGAGGATTACTCACAATAACATCCAGTTTGGTGCTGTGTGTTTCTGCCAGATTCAGGATGTCATCGTTGATAAACGTAACTTTTGCATGATTAATGGAGGCGTTTTCAGCCGCTACATACAAAGCGCTTTTACTGATATCGACGGCCAGCACTTCAGCTTCCGGCAGGTGATAGGCCAATGAAACGGCGATGCAGCCGCTGCCTGTCCCCATATCCATGATGCGCAGACCTTTACGTCCTTTATTTTCTTTGATGATGATGTCTACTAATTCTTCTGTTTCGGGTCGAGGGATCAAAACAGAAGGATTGACCTTAAAGGTCAGGTTGAGAAACTGTGTTTTCCCCGTAATGTATTGCACCGGTTCGCCTTGATTGATGCGATCTATGGCTTCTTCCAGCTCCTCTCTTTTCAAATGAGAAACGGCAATTTCTTTATTGGCCAGTATGTCGCTTTTTTGGATACCCAGTATATATTCCAGCAGTAAAAAAGTGATGGCACCTCTTTCTCGTTCGTCATAAACGGTGATACTGGCCACCGTTTTTTGGTGGAGGTCTTTTGAAAATTTGTTTTCTGAGGCGCTCACTTGATATACTGGATTACAATGTTCAATTTTAAAAAAACTAATGGCCTTAATCAACCGTTAGAAGGAATAAAGCGCTATTAAATGGGAGATGTTGAAAACTATATGCGAAGGGCAATGGAACTTGCCCTTTTGGGTCAGGGCCATGTGAGTCCTAATCCAATGGTAGGCTGTGTGATAGTGAAAGAAGACCGGATCATCGGGGAGGGCTGGCATCAAAAACACGGAGACGCTCATGCAGAGGTCAATGCCATCCATTCAGTAGCAGACAAAAGCCAGTTGCAAGGTGCGGATTTGTATGTGAACCTTGAACCTTGCGCACATCATGGGAAGACACCGCCTTGTGCCGATTTGATTGCTCAGTATCCCTTTTCCAAGGTCTATTTCAGTAATATAGATCCCAATCCATTGGTTGCGGGTAAGGGAGCAGAAAAGATCTTCGCAGCAGGGATCAAAGTGTACCAAGGCATTTTGGAAAAAGAAGGACAAAAACTGAACCGCCGCTTTTTTAGCCGACATGAAAAAAAACGCCCTTTTATCATTTTGAAATGGGCGGAAACAGCGGATGGCTTCATTGCACACAGCAATTACGATTCCAAATGGATCAGCGGTGAATTGTCAAGGAAACTGGTTCACCAATGGAGATCGCAGGAAGACGCGGTTTTTGTAGGAACGAACACCGTGTTGTTTGATAACCCACAATTGAACGTAAGAGACTGGTCCGGAAGAGATCCGATACGCATGTTTATCGACAAACAATTGCAGGTGCCTCAAGGAGCGCATGTATTCGATAAGTCTCAGCCCACGGTATGTTTTAATTTCATCAAACAGAAAGTAGAGAATCAGGTCGAATATGTAAAGCTTGATCCTCACGATGACTTGAGTGAAGTAATCTTGAACAATATGCAGGAGCGTGGTGTTATGTCTGTATTGGTAGAAGGCGGAACTCAGCTGATTCAGTCGCTCATTGAGAAAGGATTATGGGATGAAGCCAGAGTCTTCAAGAGCCCGACTGCTTTCGGAGAAGGGATTCGTGCGCCACAACTCCAACACGCTGTTCTCCAGTCTCAGGAAATGATAGAACAAGATCAGTTGAACATATTTACCCGTAACGAATAGCATGAAAAATGTAGTGAGCTTTCTGAAAGCATTACAAAAAAATAATAACAAAGCCTGGTTTGACGAGCACCGCGCAGACTACGATGCAGCGAAGAATGAGTTTCTGAGTAACATTGAAATTCTTATCAAAGGCTTAACCAAGATTGATCCGTCGATAGGAAATCCGCTTCCTAAAGAAACGATTTTCCGCATCAACCGTGATGTGCGTTTTTCGAAGAATAAAAATCCCTATAAGAATAACATGGGAACGGTATTCGCTTCCGGAGGAAAAAAATCTCCGAAGCCTTGCTACTATGTGCATATACAACCCGGAGGCGGATCATTCATTGCCGGCGGTATATGGATGCCGGAGAAAGAGGTGTTGGAAAAAGTTCGTCAGGAAATCGATTATGAAGGTGCGGCTTTACAGGCTTTACTCAAGAAAGCAAGCTTTAAAAAATATTTCGACGGATTAGATGAAGAAGCTACGCTGGTGCGTATTCCCAAAGGCTATGCCGAAGATCATCCGATGGCCGCTTTACTAAAGTTGAAAAGTTTTACCGTTACACACCCTCTTACTGACGCGCAAGTATTGGATGCTAAATTTCCTGATTATGTCTTGAAAGTTTTTGCACAGATCAAACCCTTCAATGATTTCCTGTCGGTAGTATTTGAGAAGTAATACCATGAATAAATCGGCGAGTATCCTAGGTTGTGGTTGGTTGGGTTTGCCTTTGGCTGATCACCTTTTGCAGACCGGCTATCAGGTGAAAGGATCTACTACTCAAACCGACAAATTAAAAGCGTTAGAAGATAAGGGAATAGAGGCTTATCTTATTGATTTGTCAAAAGAGGGAAGTATAGCTCCCTCATTTTTTGAATCAGACCTGTTCGTGATTACGGTTCCTCCACGAAGCAGGACACAGCCGCCTGGTGTATACCTTGCACAGATGAAAAAACTGGCTGCATTCATTGAACATCATCCTCAAATCAAACAAGTGATTTATACTTCCTCTACCTCTGTCTACCCCGATCGTGCAGGTTTGGCAAAGGAAGAAAGTGTATCCTTACTCGAACAATCAGCGCATAAAGAATTGGTGGAAGTTGAAAATACTTTCTTGGCACTTTCTACTATAGCCGTGACGATTGTGCGTTTAGGAGGTTTGACAGGCGGATCACGTTTGTTGGTGAAGCATTTTGCCGGTAAAAAAGAACTGCCGGGAGGTCATTATCCTGTTAATCTGCTGCATCAGCAAGATGCGGTTCGCATTGTTCATTTTGCCGCAGAGAATAAGTTGATAGGAGTTTATAATGCCTGTTCACCACATCATCCCTATAAAAAGGATTTTTACGTTGCATTGGCACATCGCTTTCAAATGGCATTACCAGAATTTAGAGCAGATCAGGAAGAGGGAAAAACTATAGCTACGGAGAAGCTGCAAAAGGCAGGGTATGTTTTTTCTTTTGAAGACCCGTCTGCTTATACGTATGACGAAGATTGAATTTGGTTCCGATTTTGAGCTTTTGAGACAAAATCACAATTTCCAATCTTCAAATCCCAAATAAACTTCAATAACTAAGCTTCAAATTTGAATTCGTGATTTGAGTTTTGTTTGAAATTGCGATTGTCTTTTGGGATTTAATTGAAGAGTCAGCAATATTCTAAAAATGCTAAAGATTAATGATGATGGCTATGTCCATCCTCTTTGTCAATGACGTTCCAAAGGTAACCAAATAGGAACACAAGAGCCCAGGTAGGGTACAGGTACCAGAAATGGGTAATGTCTTTACCAAAGATAAAAAGTAAAAGATGAGAGAATAGGCTGAATACTATCCCTGTAATGCTGATGGTATGGAAGGCATTGAATTTGCGCATGTTGATGGCGTTATGCTTACAATGTAAGAAATTTTTTAGTATTTGCTATAACCGCGCTGAAAAACTAAATTGCCTTCTAATCAATACAAGAATGAATCCACTGGTAACTACAAAAGACATCGTTGCGGCAAGTGAGAGACTAAAAGGTGTAGTAACTCGTACTCCGCTTCAAAAGAATCAAAACCTTTCCACAGAATTTCAGGCTAATATCTACTTGAAAAGAGAAGACCTTCAAATTGTGAGGTCCTATAAAATTCGCGGTGCTTATAATTTTATGTCTTCCCGCACGGCAGAAGATTTGAAGAACGGTGTGGTATGTGCCAGCGCGGGAAACCATGCGCAAGGTGTTGCTTTTTCTTGTCGCATGATGAAAACGCATGGCGCTATCTTTATGCCTGCTACTACTCCCAAACAAAAAATTTCTCAGGTAAAAATGTTTGGGAAAGAATTTGTAGAGGTGATTCTTACCGGAGACACTTTCGACGACGCTTATGCGGAGTCCATTAAATATTGCAAAGAAAAAGGACGCTTGTTTATTCATCCTTTTGATGACGCGACCGTCATTGCAGGACAAGGGACGGTCGGTATGGAAATATTGGAAGACATCGATTGCAAGATCGATTATGTATTTGTACCGATTGGCGGCGGCGGATTAACTGCCGGATTGGGAACCTATTTTAAGGAACATAGTCCTTCTACAAAAATAATAGCCGTAGAGCCAGAAGGCGCTCCGTCTATGAAAATGGCATTGGCCAGCAATGAAGTAGTCACATTGGATACCATTGATAAATTCGTAGATGGTGCCGCGGTGAAGCGTGTCGGAGATTTGAACTTTGCTATCTGTAAAGAGTTGTTGACTGATGTGGTGTTGGTGCCGGAAGGTAAAGATTGCTCGACCATCATCCGCTTGTATAATGAGGAAGCCATTGTCGTAGAACCGGCAGGTGCATTGAGCATCGCGGCGCTGGATTCTTACAAAGAGCAAATCAAAGGCAAAAACGTGGTGTGCGTGGTCAGTGGTTCTAACAATGACATCGGTCGTATGGAAGAAATCAAAGAACGTTCATTGTTGTACGAAGGATTGAAACATTATTTCATCATCACCTTCCCGCAACGTGCAGGCGCCTTGAGAGAGTTTTTGGATGAAGTACTTGGTCCCAACGATGACATCACACACTTTGAATACACGAAGAAGAATATCAAAGACGAAGGTTCTGCTTTAGTGGGAGTGGAGTTGAAATTTAAAGAAGACTACGAATTGTTGATCGAGCGTATGGCAAAGAAAAAAGTACAGTACAAAGAGATCAATAAGGATCCGAGTTTGTTTAGTTTTTTGGTCATGTAATAGTAAGGTACGAGCTAGGAACTAGGAGGTACGCGATCCTTGCTCGTACCTCCTAGCTCCTAGCTTATTTAATCAAACTCAAAAAACTCCTCCTCATTCACCTTACTCTGTTTGATCTCGGGCTCTTCATTTTTGAAGGCATTCTTTAATTCTTCTTTTTCTTTCTTAAGGTCTTCCGCTATTTTTTTGCCTAAGCGTTTTTTGTCGTATTTGATTTCAAACTGGTCTCCCTGGCCTTCGATGATGAGGAATAAATTCGTTCTTCCTAGTAATCCGGTTTCAGAGGCTTCAATATCTTCCGCTTCTTTTTGTTTTTTCTTGCTGAGGTTTTTCAGCGGTACTTTTAAATGGTATTTGAATCGGTTGTCAAAATCGTGCGTACCGGATAACTCAATATCGCATACATTGGATTTCAATACCATATTAGGAATGGTGATGACTTTATTCTTGATCAGGAATTGATTGGTCAATTTAGAAAAACGCACATCGTTCAATTGATCTTCTTCCGCAAAGCGAGACAACGCTTTCATCGGTGCGAAGTTTCGCAGGCGCCCTTCAGAAATGTCCATGTCGATGTTGGCCAATATACTTTCCGTTACAATTTTTCCATCAGGATTGAGGATAAAGAAGATGTCTGCCTTGCCAAATAGTCGACCGGAAAGATTTTTATGGGAGATAAACGTTTGGTCAAAATCTTTAAAGTCTCTCAATAGACTATCGATGTAAATGTCATTGAAGGCCAGATCAAGTGTCAGGTATTTGGAGCGATGAGGCAATTTGACCTTCATGATGGCATTGCCCGCTACTTCTCCGCCGGCTGTATTCATGGTGGCGTTGGAGAACATCAATAGTGAATCATTGTAAGAAAGCATTCCTTTCACCTGCCTCGCATGCAAATTGCTTACATGCAATTGTCTGATGTCGCAATCTAAAAACAGCATAAGGGAAGTCATCGAGCCTTCTCCGCTCGCTTTCCCCGAAGGAACGGGCAGAATAAAATCCTCGTAGACCAATTTATTGGAATGCAAAGAACCTTCTACCAATATGCTGCCTTTACCCAAGATCAATTTACGCAATACATTTTTTATCATACCGTCTACGGCAATGTCTGACTTAGGCGTGCGGAAACTGAGGCTGTTGATGGAGATGTCGGTATTGTTAAAAATCAAATCGGCAGAAATGTTTCTGAACGTTTTTTGAATAGACTTCAAGTACAGCGCTCCGTTTTCTATTTGAGCTTCGCCGGAAGTCGTAATTTTTTCCAGGTCTTCTCTCTTCTTTAAATTTTTAACGAGTCCTTCAAAATCGAAACTCAGAGAAACTTTTCCTTCCAAAGAGTCTACTCCATCAATGGGAAAGAAGGCCACAAGGTCTTTTAAGTTTTGTTTTAATTCTGCTTTGATCAACAGATAAGGATCGGACAAATCGGTGAGTTTAAAAGATCCGCGGATAGGATTGCTGTTTAAGCTTCCTTCAAACTGCTCGATCTCGATGTAAGACGTTTTAGAAGAATGCGCGGCGCCGTTGCTGAACTTCCCTTTAAGAACGGCCTGCTTGATGCTTTGTCCGCCTTCCGGATTGGTGATGTCTGTATTTTCAAATCCGAATAAGATGTCGATAGCCGGTGTATTGTATTGATCGTATTTTCCCTGAATAGCCGCATCGAAATAAACTTCTCCTTTATTTTGATAACGTTTTATCCAATCAGAGTTTTCTGTTGGCAATAAAGAAAGAAGGGTAGAGATTTCACCGGTCTTAGAAGTGACATGCAATTCCAGCTCTTCTTTTTGGGTATGTACATCACCGACTATTTTGTAAACGCTTTCATTGATGGCGACCGTTGTAGTGCCTAAGGTGAGGACGCCGTCTTCGTTGTTGTAAGACATGTCGCCGTGCAGTTTTATTTTTTTATTTTTGAAATAGGTGTTGTCGCTCACCGTGATACCATTGATCGTAACGGCGCCATCCAATCCTATTTTATATGTATCGTTATGAATTTTAAAAGTAGCTTGTGTCTTATTGAAGACAAATTCATAGGCTTGTCCGCTGAGTCGGTTGAAATAAGAACAGGAAACATTTTGCAGCACAATGCTTTTGAAGTTGACATCAATGGGTTCTGAAGTCGTTTTAGAATCACTGGGTTTAAAAATATTGTAATTGGGTTCTCCATCTGCTTTGATCCCGGGGAGTACATTACCATTGAACAGGACGGCTTTTTCAAGGCTGTATTTTTTATAGAAGACCACATCGATGACATCAAATCCTAACGACAGCTTCTCCATGGAGGCAAGCAACAAAGGATCTTTTTCAGTCCCAGGTTCATAGATTTTCACCTCGTGAAAAATGAGGGTAACATTGGGAAAATCTTCGAAAAGGCTCAGTTCGATGTTGGGGTCCACTTCTACTTTGGCAAGCAGCTGTTGGTTGATTTTTTCTACACCTTGTTGGATGAGCGAACTTTTGATCTGTTCAAAGAAAAGCATAAAGCCTACCAGGAGCGTTCCAAGTACTATCAGGAATATTAGAAAAACACGGCCTATGATTTTAGCGGACTTCACTCGGTCAAACTTTAACTGTAAGATATAAAATGTTAACGGATGTTTTGCGTAGAATAATCTGTTTTTGGCAGAATTATGATAAAAATCCGTATTTTGAGCTATTGAAGCAATTGAGCTTTATTTTTAGTGTTACCATTTTGGGAACTTTTTTAGTATATTCACGTTATCTAAACAAGAATCAATTTTGAGAGTCATTGCCAAGAAAACCCTGAGGGATTTTTGGGAGAAACATGAGGATTGTGAAGAACAATTGAAATCATGGTATCATGAAGCAGAGAATGCTTTATGGACATCTCCCCATCAGATTAAGAAACAGTATCCAAGTGCTAGTATACTGGCTGATAATAGAGTAGTCTTTAATATTAAAGGCAATAAGTACCGGTTGATTGTTCGGATAAATTATGATTACGGAATTCTGTGGATACGATTTATAGGCACACATGCAGCCTATGATAAAATAGACGCTAACACTACTAAGTAAGAGTATGAAGTTGAAAGTGATAAAGACGAAAAAAGAGTATAACGAAGCCTTGGAAAGGTTGGAGAAAATATTTGATGCCAAGGCTGGTACTGCTAAAGGAGACGAGTTAGATCTCCTTGCCTTGCTGATCGACCAATATGAAAAGGAACATTTTCCTATTGAGGCACCAGATCCTATTGAAGCTATTAAGTTCAGAATGGAGCAGTTGGGTATGAAACAGACTGATCTGGCGAATACTATAGGGTTCAAAAGCAGAGTCAGTGAGGTATTGAATAAGAAGAGAAAGCTCACTTTAGAAATG
>JAQZBV010000111.1 GCA_029237685.1 Cytophagaceae bacterium
ATTGGCGTATCACTCCTAGCAGAAGGATTTCATTTTGAAATACCAAAAGGGTATATCTATTTTTCTATGGCCTTTGCTTTTTTAGTGGATGTGATCCAAATGAAAACGATAAAAAAACAGGTATAAGTATTTAGTAAAATTTCTCTCTGAATTATTACCCCACTGAAGCGAGCATCAGCTCGTGCTCCCCACTGGCCCCCACTGGCGCAAGCATTCGCTTGTGCCTTAAGCAACATAGAGCTTGCAGCTCGGGGACAGGATAAAAATAACAGTTGTAATTAAACAATGCCCGCGCAAATGCGCTAAGTCACTATAGGCACAAGCAAATGCTTGCGCCAACAGAGAATCGTTCCTTTTCTTATATAAGGTATTGTTAAGCTCCTTTGTAATTTATAACTTGTGTATGCTATAGCTGACCCACCAGGAGGTGCTATATACTTCGGGCACGAGCAGGATGCTCGCACCAGCAGTTGATACAGGAAGTCATGACTTTGCTAAGCCAGCCTGCAGCTTGGGAACTGATAAAAAATGACAGCAATAATTAAAACAGAATACCTTGCACCAACATATCCGCTGAGAAACAAGGGGCTTGATATGTTAAGAGCAATAGCTGTAATCCTGGTGATGTTTAGGCACAGCAACCTGGAGAACAGTCCCATTCAGGAATTTGGTTGGCTTGGTGTAGATTTATTCTTTGTATTGAGTGGCTTTCTCATTTCTGATATTTTATTTCAGGAATACAAAACCTATGGTCAACCAAACCTGAAACGGTTCTTTAGGAGAAGAACATTCAAAATTATCATTCCCTTGTATGCCTTCTTAGTTATCGAACTGTTGATGAATGTTATTCATCATGACGTCACTCCTCCATGGCCTCGAATCGCTTCGGAATTTTTGTACCTTCAAAATTATTTCCCCGGAATATGGATTCATACCTGGTCACTGGCTGTTGAAGCACGTTTCTATTTGATTTTTCCAATTATACTAGTACTAGTCATAAAAAAAAACCTGTTAGAAAAAAGAGGGTTGATTATCGGTTCCATTGTTTCTTTATTCATTCTCATTTTTCTTATGCGGCTTTATGTTTCCTATCCTCACAGAGAAGAAAGTTTCTATGTATTCCCTCAAGCTGATCTTCGGATTGATGGCATCCTTGCAGGCATATTGTTGTCTTACCTCTACAACTTCACTTCATTATTCGCGGGCTGGCGTCAAAACAAATGGACCATTTTAATGATCAGCCTATTACTAATTGTTCCAGGTTTTTATTTCAAAGGTGGTAGCTTCTTCATGAATACTATCGGATTAACGGTGCTGAATGCAGGTTTTGCGCTACTGGTTTTATTCACCTTATGCATTGAATCTGTTATAGAAAAACAATCTTTCTCTTATTTAAAAATTCCTACGTATGTAGTTTGCCAGATTGGCATTCAATCTTATTCCATTTATTTATGGCACATCACAACAAGCGAATTCATCTATTCTCATTTCAACTTTAGTGCAGCCTGTATGGTAAGTATAGCTTTCATAAGCTCCTTATTCTTCGGTTCCTTGATGTATTATCTCATTGAAAGGCCTTCTTTAAGATTGAGAAAATTTATATTTAAGGAATCGTAAACCGCTGGCACTCGCAGGCGAGCATCTTGCTGGTGGCTTAAATTTAAAAGAACTGATAGAAGAATCGTTCCTTTCTTATTTTAGGTATTGTTAAGCTTCTATGTAATTTATAACTTGGCTATATTATAGCTGGCCCGCACCAGGAGGTGCTATATACTTTAGGCATGAGCAGGATGCTCGCGCCATATTTTACAGCCCGGTAACTTGAGGTCATATAAAATATTATTGATTATTATTTTTTACAGATGAAATACAGCATAGAAATGATAAGACTGATTGCTGTCTTACTCATTACATTTATTCATACCAGGCATTCCATAGATCAAACGCAATCAGCTTCGATTTACGCTACTATGCTGGAAAACCTTCCAAAAATCGGTACAGCTTTGCTATCGATTATATCAGGGTATTTGTATTTAAAAATTTCTTCCACTAAACCTCATTTTATTGTTAGTAAGATTAAAACACTTTTGGTACCCTACCTTATTGCCAATGTTTCTATTCTGATAATTGCCTGTCTCTTATTTTACTTCATGGATATAGATATCCTGAACAGACTGGATTTTAACGCTTCTCTTATCTCGGAAGGAGTATTTGCTCTTAACGGTCCTCCTATAAATCCTCCAACTTATTTCATTAGAGATATTTTTGTAATCTTTATGTTGATAGAATTGTTCAAAAACAAAAATTTATACATGTTGATAGGACTTATTCCCCTATTCATATTTGGGCACTTGATATTAAGACATGATGTCTTATACCTTTTTATTGGCGGAGCCTTAGTAGCTAATTTTGAGCACTCCATCCTCCATTACAAAAAATACTGGATCATTGGGTTGTCTATTCTTACACTGATCTTATATGCCACAACAGAAATCAGTATATATAAATACGGACTATCTTTATTGCTCTTTATATCCGTGTTCAATATCCATATTCAATTTTATAATGTCGGAGCCTTTACCTATATTCTGCATCTGTATCATTCTCCCGTTATTGTAGCCAGCTATCCGCTTGTAAAGAGAATAACCGATAATAGCATCATGAGTGTTTTATATCAGGTGCTGATTGCATTATGTGTTGCAACATTGTTATTCTTCATCACCCGTCGCTTTGAAAAGCTTAGAATTATTTGTGGCTATAAATAATCATAGCCCCGCTGGCCGATATCTAAATGCCAGCAATGCGCCGATAGATCCACGTCTACAAAATGCTAGTAATAAAAAATGTGCAGATGAACGATAAAGAAAAAGCATTTGATGAGGCATTAAAAGTTGCAGAGCATGAACTCAGCCTTTTATACTTTAATTCCACACCAGAAAACATATATACATTAACTAAATACGCAAATAATCCCTTACTGAAATCGAAAATAGTCTCTTTTATCAAAAGCAGCTTTGATATTCTTCGAAAAAACGCTTATGATAGAAAAATAGCGGAAGACACCCGTAACAACAATAGTTATGAATCTTCCGTAATGGTTAACCATGTTGTATTTGGTGCATTGGCAAGAGCCGCTGGAATGATGGGAGAAAAAGAACTCGCTCCACTTTTATACCAGGAGTTTCTTGGTCTGAAGGGAGCATATTACGAACTCAGTTTGGAAAGAGGCCCGCTGTCTATTGCACTAAGCATACTTGATTATGCCGGAGCGATAGACGAAATTTTATTTTTTCTGGACGACGCGGTATCCAATGAGCATTATATTATACAAAACGAAGAAATATTGGAAATGCTCTATGCGTACTGCCTTCTCAAAAAAGACAAAGTAAGGGCTCTTGAATATATGGCTAATGATAAACGGACTAAAAACCTATCGCTTATTGCCGCTGCGCTAGCCGATCTGGACGTGAAGGAAGCATTGCCTTTATTGTACGATAGGCTCCTACAACTTGATAATCCTTTTACTAAAGAGGCTTTCCTGGAAGCCATACATAGACTTGAAACGCAACAAGAGGTCCCTGCTGCCAAAGATCGCATGGTATGGTTATTTGGAAAACGCTGTTCAACAGCACGTAATCTTGGATATAAATCGGACAATGAGTTTGTTTTGCGGGCCATAGAAAAGACAGGCAATCCCGAGATCGAAGGGCTTTATGAATCGCTCTATTAACTACTGGCAGGCATCTTGCTCCTCCGGAATCGTCTCTTTTTCTATTTCAGGTATTGTTAAGCGCCTATGTAATTGATAACCTATACATGCTATAGTCGGCCCGCACCAGAAGGTGCTATATATTTTAGGCAAGAGCAGGATGCTCGCCTTTAATTTACATCCTAAATTATATCTTAGAAAAATGACAGACATGAATATTGCAAATGAATCAGACGCCATCCTCCTCCTTAAGAGAGAAATTGCTTTTCAAAAAGTAGAAATTGAAACTCTGACTGCAGAGCTGATCTTATCCAATAAAGAACATATCTTTCAAAATGAAGAGAAACAAAAACGAGCGGATGAGTTATTCATTGCAAACAGAGAACTTGTTTTTCAAAATGAAGAGAAACAAAAACGCGCCGACGAATTAATACTTGCCAACAAAGAACTTGTTTTCCAAAACGAAGAGAAACAAAAACGTGCCGACGAGTTAATACTTGCCAACAAAGAACTTGTTTTTCAAAACGCAGAGAAACAAAAACGCGCCGACGAGTTAATGCTGGCCAATAAAGAACTTGATTTTCAAAATGAAGAAAAACAAAAGCGTGCCGACGAGTTAATACTTGCCAATAAAGAACTTGTTTTCCAAAACGAAGAAAAACAAAAACGTGCCGACGAGTTAATGCTGGCCAATAAAGAACTTGATTTTCAAAATGAAGAAAAACAAAAACGCGCGGATGAGTTAATACTTGCCAATAAAGAACTTGTTTTCCAAAACGAAGAAAAACAAAAACGCGCCGACGAGTTAATGCTGGCCAATAAAGAACTTGATTTTCAAAATGAAGAAAAACAAAAACGAGCGGATGAATTAATCGTTGCCAACAAGCATCTCGACTTGCAATACACCGAGAAAAGAGCGTTGACGGTAAAGCTGAGTCTGGCTTATGACGAACTTAAAAAAACGGAAGAATACTTAAGAAGCTATATTAAAGGATTAGAAGAAATGATATTTATCACTTCGCATAAAGTAAGACAACCGATTGCACATATTTTAGGTGTCGCGAAGCTTATTAACCTATCCACTGATTATTCTTTAGACGAGCTAAAAAGAATAGTGGGGTACGTCAAGCAGTCCGCGCTTACCCTGGACCACTTCACCAAAGAGCTTACACTATTTATGAATGATGTACAAAAAGAAGGAAAACCAGGCATACCAGCACCAAAAAAAAATGAGACGCAAGTATAAGCTCTTTGCTTAACATTTAACTGCCGACGCAAAATGATTTTTCTTAGCAAATCATCAAAGCCCGTCTTCTGGTAATGAACATAAACATCAACATGTACCATAATAAAAAAATCATCCTTCAACCTTTGACGGAAAAAGATGCCACCTTTTTCTATCACCTGTATACTCTTCCTCAACTGTCCGTTAATTTTGATGAAAGTCCGTTTTTACCGCATGAAACTCCGGTCGATTTTACGAATAGAATCATTTCTGTTTGTCAATTTATATTTACGATAAGAACAAGGGAACAGCCTGACCTGGTCATCGGAGATTGCGCGTTGCATCACTGGAACAAAGATACCAGTGAAATTATAATTGGAGGTTCGCTATTGCCGGAATACTGGGGGCAAGGTCTCATGCAATCAGCCTTTGAACTATTGAGTGAACTTGCTAAAAAGCAACTCGGAGTAAAAACGTTGCTGGGACCTACTAAAGTCAGAAATCATAAAGCCATAAGACTTGTAGAGAAAATGGGATTTACACGACATGACCTTGGCGATGGAAATACGGTCATGAAAAAAGAATTATAAAATACTTTCCTTCGCCAGCGTAGGCACAGAGAAAACAAAACAGATTTATATAGCACACCCCTATTAATAAATCATTACCAATACTGTAGCATTTATTCCACAACACCAACATGCATGTATAAACATCCTTCCGTTTACTCAAAATTTTTACCGTTAACTCAATATCTCTAACCGTTTATCATTTTTTATGATAGTTTTGACGCACTACATCAACGCTAAAAAGCTATGCTACACCTTAACCAGAAAAAAGGAAAACTCCTGACACTTGTTTATTTGTCCATACTCTTGACAAGCCTCTTGTCTTTTACTGCTATGGGACAAATTAAAATTTCAGATGACTTTGAAGAAAACGAACGCGAAAATTCAAAAAGAAGAAAAGCGTACCTCGAACAACTACATCGCGCCGCGCCTGGTGTAGATTGGAAAAAATCGGATGAAAAAATTCGCTTGCAAAAACATGAAGAGTACAAAAAAATTCGCTTAAGTAATAAGCGTGTTGAGGCGATCGAAACCATTGCTAACGGAAATCTTACCGGTGAATGGATAGAAAAAGGGAGCAACAACGTAGCGGGCCGTATCCGCTATGCTGATTACTGGACAGCAACCAATACCATCTACGCTATTTCCGACGGAGGTAACTTATGGAAAGCTGATTTCAGTGGCAGCAATTGGACATGTACCAATAACGCTTTTAAAATAAAAGGAGCGGTCTACCTGAAAGTAGTCGCCAACGGCGGAGGCCGCAGAATCATTGTAGGCACGGAAGATAAAAAGATCCATTATTCCGACAACGAAGGGGCGACCTGGAGTCAATCGACCGGTTTGTCTACACTGGACAATTGGGGATGGATACTGAAAACGGCTGTCGCAGGCGATGCGGCAAATACTGTATATGTATTGGCTGTAGAATACAACAACAATTATTGTGTTTCAGTATACCGCTCTACCAATAAGGGAACCAGCTTTTCCAAAGTAAAATCCAATGTGATCGGCTGGGACGATTGGAACAAGTACAGTCTTTGGGCGCCGGTGACCAATCACAACGAAGCGTACGTCATCAACCCGGATTCTGTTTACGCTATCTCTCATACCGCATCGAATCCTGTGACTAATTTATATAAACACAACATTACGGTTGACCGCGATGCACGCTTTACCGGCGGGATTTCAGGTCCGTCTGTTATACTTTACCTGGCAACAGGAACAAGCCTATACCGTTCAGGCAATAAAGGATCTTCCTGGAGCACACTGAGTGCACCAAACAGCAATGATCCCTGGGGCTGGTATGGTTTGAATGTAAGCACGGACAATCCGAACCTGATTTTCTGGGGCGACATCGAATTGTACAAAGGCACCTATAACGGTTCGAGCATCAGTTGGTCTATGGTGAATACCTGGGGAGACTATTATGCGAACCCAGGCACCAAGCTTCATGCAGACATTCCGGCTGTGGTGTCTGTAAAAAATTCATCCAGCGTAGAATGCCAATTGATCTGTACCGATGGCGGTTTGTATACCAGCACCAATGCGGTTTCTACCGTGAGCAACATTTGTTTGACAGGGATGAACAACTCCCAGTACTACTCCGTCTATTCTGTTCGAAACAATTTGAATTATGTGTACGCGGGTTCGCAAGACCAAGGGATTCAGCTGTCGTCAGTGGACAATGGCGGCACCATGGCTTTTACACAACTGATGAGCGGAGACAATGGAAGAACAGTTTCTACAAACCATAATAGTGTATGGCAAACAGGTTATGCCAATTTATGCTATTACCCTAACGCACAAAATGGCAGCCAGTTTTCTTGGTACGATTACAATGGCATCGGCAAACTATGGATGCCTTATATCACAGAGCATCCTACTGACGCTACCAAAGTATACTTCGGCGGAGGGATAACCAGCGGAGACAACACGGTAAACATTTTACAATTTGCCTACAATGGTTCTTACATTACTTCTTCCGAATTAGCATATGATTTCAGAGCCTCGTCAAGCTGCGACAATATCGCTTCTATAGGTATATCAAAGATCAACAACAATTACTGGTATGTCTTGACAGATAACGGACGCTTATTTACTTCTTCTGATGGCGGTACCAATTTCACCATTCATTCCACGTTCGGACTTTCCGGACATTATTTCTATGGATCAGCCATCTGCCCTTCTAAACTGCAGCTAGGAACCGTATGGATCGCCGGTAGCGGTTACAGCAATCCGGGAGTATATAAACTCACTAATCACGGACAGAGCTACCAGGCCATCACCAATGGCCTTCCTTCTACGATGGTATTTGACCTGGTAGCCAACGATGATGAGAGCTTGTTGTTTGCCGCTACAGAAGTAGGGCCTTACGTCTATGTAGTATCTGCTGATACCTGGTATCCGATGAACGGATTGAACGGCCCAGACCAAACGTATTGGGACGTAGAATTCATTTCTTCCACACAGACGGTTCGCTTTGCCACCTATGGCCGAGGCATATGGGATTTTAAAATTCAAACCGGAAGCAGCAATGCCTCTCCATCTGTTTCCCTTACTGCACCGCTTAACAATGCTACATACTCCGCTCCTGCAAACATCACAGTGAGTGCCACAGCCGCGGATGCTGACGGCACCATCAGCAAAGTAGAATTCTATCAGGGTAGTACCCTCATCGGCACCGCTCTCACTTCGCCTTATTCCATCACTTGGAACAACGTCGCGGCGGGCAGTTACAGCATCACGGCGAAAGCCTTTGACAACCTCAATGCATCTACGGTATCTAATGCCGCGGCGATTACCGTAACAAGTGGAAGCACCTGCACCGCTGCGCAATGGAATGCCAGTACCGCTTATAATACCAATAACGAAGTACAATACGCAGGTATCCGTTACCGTGCCAACTGGTGGACACAGAATCAAAGACCTGATCTCAACAGCGGTGGTCCAGGCAGCGGACAACCTTGGCTGAATCTTGGTACCTGCACCAACCGTGTAGCAGTACTTGATCTTTCTCCTAATCCGGTTGAAAATACTTATACGGTGAATGTACACCTCGAAGAAAGCGAAGAGGTGAATGTTTACATCGTAGATTACCTGGGCAGATCAGTAGCCGATGTATACAAAGGACTTTTGGCAGAAGGTACCCATGGTTTCAACCTGGAATCCTCCACCATCTCGCCCGGTATCTATCACCTGTTGATGACCAGCAAAAAAGGAAATGTCGCGGTACGGTTCATCAAAAAATAATTTTCAAGCATCGTCGGCGATAGTAAAAAAAGGGAGGTTTATACCTCCCTTTTTTTATTTCACAATACCAGGAGAGCATACTTTTTCTATGAACTCCATCTCTAATATAATTTTTTAGATATACCCTGATAAATACTATTACAAAACGGAGAAATTCATTTCATCCGCCCCTAAATCCCCTGAAGGGGACTTTAGTCTGATACTTAATAAATGTCCTTATGGACAATTAGAATAAGAAAAAGAGAGTGAAGCGAATGTTATTACTGGAAAGTCCCCTTCAGGGGATTTAGGGGCAAGGATTTAGGGGCAAGACAGAACATAAGAAAATTATAGTATTCGTCAGGCTACTTATATAAATTTTAATGGAATAGAACAGTGGCTTTCAGGAATTTTCATTCAACAAAAAGACTGTTATCTTGTACGCTTAATTAATAATTTCCACGCTATGAAAATGTTCATTAATATCGCCGTGACCTTACTTTGTCTTCCCTGGGGGCCGATGATCATGATGTCACCCATGATGATTGCCGCAGAAGATTTTGCGAACAGCAAATCCGCTATTATACAGGCGATCGTATTTTTTTTATACCCTGCCTTCATTTTCCTGTTGCTTAAATTGACTGGTTTGAAATTCTATGGGACCAATCCCATTTGGTGGGCTCTTGCAACGTTTGCAACGGGAATATTAGTAACAATAGCCTATGGGTTGCCACAAAAATTATATAATGCATCCCGAGGAATCTCCAATTATGATTATTTCATCTATCAAGACGAAGTATACTTCAATGGAGATCGCATCAAAGGAGCAGATGCAAAAACCTTTACGCACTACAACGCGTTCAGCTATTACAGCAAAGACAAAAATCATGTGTATTACGAAAACAAAAAGTTGTCTGATGCCGATGCCCCGACATTTGGCCCCCTGCTAAATGACGAGGCACAAAACTACTGGAGAGACAAGCATCATGCCTATTACAAATGGAATAAGATTCCCTCGGCGGATGGCGCTACATTTACATACCTCGGCCATCAGTATGCCTGCGACAAGAAACAGGTGTACTACGAAGGTCAAGTGGTCAAAGATGCCGACAGAAATACATTTCAGGCAATGGAAGGATACCTGGGCAAGGATGCCTTCCATGTATTTGTACGTGATGTGCATGTGCTAAACGTCAAAGATCCCGCAACGTTTGAAACGGTGAAGCTAAACGAAGAATGGTTCGGGAAAGACAAAGCCCAGCTTTATGTTATCCGTTACGCACCGCCACATCCCCTGCTTCCCTTTCCGGATGCCGATCTGAAAACGTTTGAAGTAGTTGGAGACTATTATGCAAAAGATAAAAACCGGGTCTACTACTACAGTTATCACATAGACCAGATCCTTGTACTGGAGGGTGCGCATCCTGAAACATTCCGCCTGCAGTATGATAACGAAAAAAATACCGACGCTACAGATGGGGAGCGGTATTATACTTCCGGACAACTGTATGCGCAGTGATGAAAAAAATACCTGCTTTTTTTTCGTAAAATCAACTGTCCATTGTATGAGTAATAAGTATACTAACCTTAGTCTTTTGATTGTCTTGTTTTGTTTTAATTGTACGACTGCTCATCCTCCTATGAACACACAAACAAATGCTTACGGCGATTTTGCAGAACTATCTGATCTGATCTCCCTGAATGAATTTGAGCAAATAAAAAGCTTTGTCCTGAAAAAGGGAGATCGGCAGACCTACCGAAACATAGACAACAACAACCCCCATTTCAAATTTAAAAACTTTCACGTTTACCTGGGTTCAGATATAGGACAAAAAAACTTAAACAATGATCCGGCGCTGTCAGACTTTAACCAACTGGTCATTTACGACCACGACGCCTTGATCAACTATTACGAAGTGATTATGGTGAGAAAAGGAGATGTGAAAATTCAGAAAAGCTGGCTCCAGGCGGGGATGCAAGAAAGCCACCTTTACCTGTTGGTTTCTCGCAACAATGAAATGGAAAAGATGTTAAGCAATCTTTCCAGTTACCTCGAGCAAATCAGAAATGAAGTAAAGATCGACTAGAGGCTCTTAAAATATATTTATTCTTTGTTGGCGAGACGCAAACAAAGAGTAAATAAAATAATGCTTATCTTTTTCTTTTGCACTATAGAGCAGTTAGTAACGCCTGATTTCCACCACACCTTTCAACTCCCTGCTATCTCCATCCGATCCTTCTATAAACAGGTAATAATAAATTCCATCCTCAGCCGGTTGACCGTTGCTTAATATCCCTTTCCAATCGTTCTGGTAATTGGTCTGGTTAAATACCTCTCCTCCATTTCTATCGTAGACACGCAAGTGATTGGGTTTATCCGCGTCGGTAAATCCGATTACAAAAGCATCGTTAAGGTCATCGCCATTAGGAGTGACAAGTTCCGTTGCTTTCAGGGCTGGAATCTGTCCGGGAAATCGTACGGTCAGTTTAATCTTAGCCGGCAGTGACGTACTGCCTCTGTCATCTGTAATGGTATACAATACTTCTCCGCTGCCTATGAATCCCAGGAAGGGTGTATAGCGAACCACACTGTCGTTTTCCAAAACAAATGCGCCATAAGCTGGAGAGAGATACTCGCTCTGAATGCCTGGTAAGTCAGGATTAAGATCCGTGAGGCCAGGCATAATCTTTCCGGTAAAACCGATGTCATTGGCGAAAATGTCTATGAAGATATTTTGCTCCACGCCTAGAAACAAGGTGGCTTCATCATCGTATGCCACCGGTTTTATAGGTGCGGTATAGGCATAAACATCCGCTACAGCATACGCGGGCAGAAAATTATCACTGGCAGGAAAGGTTACCATTACTGTTCCCTGGCCTTCTGCCAATGCCGTCACTTGACCATTTGATGTGACAGCGATGTAACTGCCACCATTGATCAAACTAAAGAAAGGAGTGGCTTCTGCATTCGTAATCACTTCTAAGCCGAAGGTTTCACCGATCACTGTGCCTTGCTTTTTAAATTGCACAAGCGGTGAAGCTTTAGCGATTGTTAGCGTGGCGTCAGCGCTATCACTCGTGTAACCAGGTACCGCTTGCTGGTATGCTCTTATGACCACTTGATTCGAAGGGCTTGCACAGGTGATCGTGATCAGGTTTGTAGAAGAATTCACCTGCGCGCAATTCCCTGAAACTATTTTATAGGTAAAGGGAGCCGGGCTGTTGCTGACCGGTTTCATCAGGAAGGGAGCATCGCCATAGGTTTTGTTTCTGTTGCTGTACACCATGGAGGTAACATAAGTAGGAATGCCCACACCCAACTTCACTTTTGCTACCACACCCGCATAAGGAGCCAAATCAGTCGGCATTCGTTGTCCGACGAAATACAAGGCCCCATTGCTGACCTGCATCTGATGAGGCATTCCATCGGCAAGTTCCACTATACCACCTGCGGCAAATGTATTGTCCAGTACGCCGTTTGCAAGCAGTCGCACCGCTACTATTTTAAAGTTGCTCAATGATGAACCCGATAAACCTACTCCTACTATGCGTGTAGAATTTTCCATACTGATGCTGCTAAAGCCCTGTATAGTATGTCCAGCATCGACCATTATTTTTCCAGCAGGTAAACCAGAGGACGGGTCATGAAAAGAAGTATCCAGCGTTCCGTTCGGCAAGAGTTGTATCAGGGCAAAATGCTTGGCATTACCAGTGGCAGTTTCAGCATTTCCTCCTGCCAGTATGGTTCCATCCGGCTTGACCCATAGACACGTGGCATAGTCTGATTTATTCTTAAAATCGGTAGTATAAAAACCGGTGGTATTAAATGTAGGATCAGGATCGCCGTTGGCTTTTAAGCGGAAAACCAAAAAATTCAGGTTGCCTCCTAAGCCATCTGTTCCTACTCCTACAATTCTGCCATCCTCTTGCACCACCATCTTAAAGAACACATCAGACACATCACTGTTGGTATACACAAAGCGGTGGTCCGAATCACTGGGGCAAAACGTTTCGTCCAGAGTACCTCCTTCGTTTAAGCGGATCATGGCCAATTGGCTGTAGGTATTGGCGCCTATGATTCTTGTAGCATAACCGTACACGACAATTTTGTTTCCCTGCAAAGCGATGTCAGCGACTTCATCGTCCTTACCAAAAAAATTATATTGAAAGAATCCTGCGCCGCCGTTGAAACTATTGTCCAGGTTGCCGTTGGCATCTAAGCGCGCGATAAAAAAATCTTTTCCGTTTGCCAAACTTGCACGCGTGCTTCCTGCTACCAGTACTTTCCCGTCGGGCAATACTTGTATCGCGTTGAGCGTGGTGCCATAGGTAGCCCCGACAATGGATTTCACCCCCGGCTCTGTATGAAGCGAGTTTCCAATAGCCGCATTTAACGTTCCGTTGGCGTTGAACTTAGCCACAAAACCTTTACTCAGAGTATCCGAGATCGAACCTGCTGAAGTGCCACATACCCAGGCCTCTCCGTTGTTTTGCACACTGATGTCGTGCACGACACTGCTTCCATCAGAGGTCCAGAAGGTTTGATTGACGATGCCCGATGTTTCGTTGCCGCTGGTATTGATGGATTTAATCAGTCCGTCGCGGTTGACGCCGGTGCTATTGTTTTCACCGACTAACAGGTAGCCGCTACTTGTGGGAAGAATGCTGGTAACCCCTTTACCAACGGGGAAGGAAACATTTGTTGTTGTATAATTCTTCACACCGTATGAGGGATCTACCACACCTGTGCTGCTTATTTTAGCGGTAAACCAGGTGTATAAAAAGTTCGCTTCGTTAGAAGACTGTCCGCCCACGATCAGGTTGTCCTCCTCGTCCAGGAACGCAGCGTTGAACTCTGTAAAAGGACCGTTGAACGCAAAAGTTTTATAGCCGGAAGGCATTTCTGCGGTAGGACTCACCGTGCCGTTAGGAAGGATGCGGTAGACCAACCCTTCGCCCCCTGCTGCATTGCCATAAGAAGTTCCGACCAATAGAATCCTGCCGTCGGAGGTCGACTTGATTTTAGTACATAAATCGTTAGTGTTCACAGAAACTTTCGAAAAAGAGGTTATGCCGGAAGTTAATCCTCCGGCATTGGGCATGTAGATGCGCATGTAGGAAAACGAGCTTTTATTATCACTGCCTGTATTGTTAACGCCTATGTACATAGAATCAGCATTCGTAGGAGAGATCATGGAACAGGTCGCTTCTTGCTGATAGTCTGTTGGAGTACTCTTGACGTAACTAGTATACAATATCGAACCGTTGGGATTAGTGGCTGCTATAAATAAATCACCAGTATTGGCAAATTTACCATGCGTGCCACAAGCCACGATGGTTTGTGTGGAATCGTGAATTTGTACCGTGTTAAAATGATTCTGTCTATTGGCCTCCGTGACAGGATGAAAAAACTGCCTACCGGTTCCATTATAGGTAAGGTCTATGCTCCCATTTGAATTTAACCTCACCAGTGTGGCATGCGTGTAGCCAACCTCTGATGCATAGGAAGGACCAGCCATGACAATTTTTCCGTTGGCCTGTAGCGCAACGGCATGAGGCAAAAATTCTCTCGCAGGAATTTTACTCAAGAGCACTAGTCCATTTTTACCAAAACTATTGTCCCATTGTCCGGAAGGTAAAAAACGTGCGATAAAGCCTTCTTGCTTATGAAGTGTTTGTACACCGACAACAATTATTTTCCCATCCGGCTGCAGGATCGCGTCATAGATGTCTTCGTTTGCTAAATTCTTTAAAAACGTACGGTCTTGTATGCCTGATCCGTTGAAAGTTAAATCCAATGTGCCCGGTTGCGCATAAAGTCTGAATAAAGAGGTACAAAAAACTAAAACGAAGCTGGTTAAAAATATTTTTTTCATAGCAAATTAATTTATCCCAATGAGGGAATACTAAACATGATCATTCATCAAAAGCAGCTCTACTGCTTTGCTTTGAAGAACATGACATTCATTAAGATTCACAAGATAAGTATAAGAGTCGAAAAAATAATCAACATATGTAAATGTGATGAAATCCTTGAATAAATATTGCACATTTTTGTATGAGTATCTATCCCGCTGGTGGAGCTAACAAAACATAAAATAATAACTAAACTATTTTATGTTTTTATAAGTAACAAATATAAATACGGTAGTGACCGCCACGCACATTTTATAACCTATCCTGTAGTCCAATGGGTAAGCTGTTGGATGCGGTTTAAAATACAAGGACACACATTTGGGAACCGTGGTTAAAAAATAAAACCATTAAGTATAACATTCCGGACACAAGCAATTAATTTCGCATCAGCAACATCAAGCTTAATAAGCGATTGAAAATTTCAGCGAAACGACTTTCATTTTTTTAAGATTGCGAGTCCTCAGATTAGCGACAAAAAGAATCCAATTGTAGATTTTCACCTTACAGTGTAGGGAAAATCTACAACTCCACTCTTACTAAACCGCCCAATTCCACGCTAAAAACCATTATCTCCAATGGCACAGCTCTTGTCAAAGTTGATCCTGTAAAATCCATTATTATCTTTTTAAACCAAAAGATTTAAACTAACCTCAATTTGTTGCGATGAAAAGTGAAACGATTATTGCCAAATCATTGTATGCTCCGGAAAATGATAATGCCACCAATGCTTCAGACATACAAGATTTTTTTCTTAAGATTTTCGAAAAAGTAACTACAAACCCCTTTGGGTTTATAGTACTAACAGGGACTTTTCTTTTGATGCTTGGATCTGCTTTCCTGGTTTATGAAATGCAAGACGATTTCTCCCAATTGAACAAACACAAAATATCCACTTCCTGGGAGTTCTATTTCCTGATCCTGACAACTTTAATCTTGTTGTTTAAAGCAGGCTTATTCTTCTACAACTTATTCCTGCATCTGCGCTACAAGCCGATTGCATCGGTTACAGATGAGCTATTGCCTACCTGTACAGTGATAGTACCTGCGTATAATGAGGGCAGACTCGTGCTGGACACCTTACTCAGCCTTGCGTCTAGCGACTATCCAAAAGCCAAATTGCAAATCATTGCAGTGGATGATGGAAGCAAGGACGATACTTGGCAATGGATGAAGCTCGCCAAAGGAAAAATAGGTGATCAGTTATCGATCTACCAACAGCCTGAGAATAAAGGCAAGCGCCACGCGCTCTACCGCGGATTTAAACTGGGAACAGGTGATATCTTTGTAACCGTAGATAGCGATTCAGTAGTCAAGACGGATACTTTGCGCAATTTAGTGAGCCCCTTTATTGTCAACAAAAAATGCGGTGCCGTTGCGGGAAATGTTCATGTTTTAAACAACGACAAAGCCATACTTCCTAAAATGCTGAGGGTTAGCTTTGTGCTAAGCTTTGAATTCGTACGCTCTGCGGAAAGCATGTTAGGTTCTGTATTGTGCACTCCTGGAGCTTTAGCCGCTTATCGCAAAGATGCGGTGCTTGCCTGCCTGGAGGAATGGGTCAACCAAACTTTCATGGGTCAACCCTCAGATATCGGAGAAGACCGCGCCATCACCAATATGATCCTAAAGCAAGGGTATCATGTATTGTTCCAAAGAAACGCTTACGTGCTTACCAATGTACCTGAAAAATATGCCGGTCTGTATAAAATGTTCATCCGCTGGGACAGAAGCAATGTTCGTGAAAACATCATGATGTCGAAATTTATTTTCCGCAATTTTAGAAAAGAAACAAAAGCGGGTACAAGACTGCTCTTTTTTAATCAATGGTTGAAAATCATGATGGCCTATCCATTTCTGCTGTTCATGCTTTTCTTTATAGTCACGCATCCATTACTGTTCCTAACCTCTACGCTTGTCAGCATACTGGTTTTATCCACTTTCCCAGTTTTATTTTATGCCAAAAGATATAGTCTATACGCATCACTATGGGCTTATTCTTACAGCATTTTACATACGTTTGGCTTGTTTTGGATCACCCCTTATGCCATTGCTACTGCGAGTAAAAAAGGTTGGCTGACCCGCGATTTGGTTAGCAAATAGTAAAACAGAAATTTTAACAAGAAAAAACGCCCTGGCCCCGATATCTATCGGTGCCAAGGCACTCATAAGAAACACAGGAAATGCGATTTATTTTCAAAACATGATGATGGTAAAATCTGTTGTTAACCAATCTACAAGTATAGTGAAAGTGTTGAAATATAATCTGGTCGTAGTGAGCCTCTATACTGTAATGGTTATACTGCTTTCATTTATAATTCTACTTTTCTTTTGAGGAACAGGAAGGCATCAAAACGTTTCTGATACCATTCAACGGCAAACGCACATAAAGACCCAGGACACAAGCATCGATTGCCTCTCCGACACTTGCGACAGCAGAAAACGACACTTCAAATCCTCATAGCAAATTTCAATATAGTTTTTTATGATGCTCTATAGCTAACGTATAAAAGCCCTCTTCAGTCGTTTCAGAAGCTATTACTAAAATACCGCATCAGCCTTCTTCATCATCACGAACTGTTTTAACCAAACAAATTCCATTCAAGCAAGAATAGATGACTTAAGTTGATCGCTGAAAAGTATGGCGATACTAGTGGAATTAAAAAATAACCCTTACTTTGCTATTGCCGGTAATTAATGAATATTATGCTATCGAAAAATAAAATGATCGTATTATTCCTATGCTTATTCAGCTCCTCCCTATTGGCTCAGGAAGGCACAGAAATCATTACAGAATCTTTTATCGTCGCTTTATATAGGAATGCTGGTAATGAATTTAAAATTATTAGTCCGTCAATTGTCTGGAATGACAGCGTGAGATATAGTTGCAGCGGCGCAGAAGTTTTCAGGAATGGAAGTGATCATCGCATCGTCACGTTAATGCCTCATGCGCCAGTAGTCGTTCTGAGTATCTATAGAGATTCAACTTTAATCGGAACAAAAAAATTCAAGGTGCGCTTGATACCCAAGCCTGCTTTTAAACTGTATGCAGATCGCAATTTAATTAAAACCTTTGACTCCATAAATTTACCTATAAGCAAAGCCACTATTGATTTTACGGTACAAGCAATACCAGATGAATTATTAGCAAAGGATTTGCCACAGGATGCACGATATATGGTAAAGTATTGGGTCATTAGTTTAGTGAGAGAAAGAAAGGTCATCGACTCTTTATCGTTTACAGATGAAACAGGAAACATCCAACGCCTATTATCCCAATCAAAAACTGGCGACCTGCTGCATGTTGAAATCAAAAAGGTACAAAGAACAAACTTTCTAAATCAAAAGGAAACCGTTCATCTTCCCATAACGATTAAAATTATTCCCTTAGAATAGTTAACATTAAATACTGCTTACCCTAAGCTGAGCAAGTAGTCATACTTGCGTAGTACTTGAATGCATGTAACCAAACAACTATGAAACATCTACTCCAATTAGAAGAAGCGGCACTGTTCTTACTTTCCATTTTTTTGTTTCATCAATTACCGTTTGCCTGGTGGTGGTTCCCGGCCTTTTTGCTTTTGCCGGATATCAGCATGATCGGCTACTTGATCAATTCTAAAGCAGGAGCATTCACCTACAACCTCCTGCATCATCGGGCGACGGCTACAGGGGTTGCTTTTTATGCCCTGGTGAATGGCAATGCATATTGGCAATTTGCGGCCATCATCCTATTTGCACATATTTCGTTTGACAGACTGATGGGATACGGTTTGAAATACAAGGATAGTTTTGGGCACACACATTTGGGAGAAATAGGTAAAAAAGAAAAACATACCGCTTAACATGCCGGACTCAAGTAATCCAACAAAAATCAGGAAGGATAATGTTTATCCTTCCTGATTTTTGTTAGAACGAAAGGTTGTTAGAGTGATAAGGAATGTATATCTTTTCCCTATAATAGCATTCACGTAAGCACACTATGCCTTCAACGTTTGAAAACATCAACAACATCTCCCAGGCCATCGCACTTGCTTTGGGTCCTGTGTTCTTATTGACAGGGATAGCCGGCATGCTGAATGTCATGTCGGGTCGCTTGTCCCGGATTATTGACCGCGGCAGATACCTCACAGAAAAAAGAACCGATCACTCCTCCACCCGTCAAGAGGATGACATTCAAAATGAATTGAAAATATTAGAGCGAAGAAGGCATTTTACCAGTCGGGCCATTACCAGTTGTACCGTTTCAGCCTTATTGGTTTGTTTGGTCATTGTTACCCTTTTCCTGGAAGCCATGTTTAATGTACACGTAAGCTGGATCATCGGTTATTTGTTCATCCTCGCCATCCTTGCTTTGGTGATAGGACTGGCCTTTTTCCTGCGTGAGGTTCACCAATCTTCTCAAACGGTTCGGCTCAGTCATACGAGAGAAAAAAACAACTAATATCTGTTCATGAAAGTGAGGCTTGTGCTTGCAATGGTTGAATAACAGACGCAGGTATTATAAACGGAAAGCATGAATGATAATTTTTATCCTTCACGCTTTTTTGTTAAGAACAAGGTTGCTAGAGTGGTAAGTAATTTATATCTTTTAGCTAGTATACCTTTCACACACCTGGATGTGCTCAATAATTTTAGGTGCGAGCAAAAAAACAGACTGAATCTCTATGCATATTTTTGAATGGCACAATCTTATTTACTTATTCCTTCATTTGATCGCAGGCTTATGTTTGTTGGTAAGTGTTCTAGGCATACCCGGCAACCTAGAAGATACAAATCCCAGCGTTAAGAAAATATCTGCTGTATATGGCATTCTCCTGAGGATTTCCTGGATAGGTATTAAATGGGTATTTGCCGCTTCCTTAGCCGCCTTCTTTTTCCATCAATCGCTCATTGGTATTATACTCTCTATCCTTAATTTAGGTTTGGGATTGTCCTTGTTCGTCAGCCTTGTTCTTTTATATCGGACAAAATAATAGGATTAATTTATCGAAGATCAGATCTCATAAAACATACCCATCACCTCTAAATAAACTCCTTATGAAAAATCTATTTTTTATCCTTTACTTTTTAATCATCACAAACGGTTTTAGCCAAACAAATTCTATTGAAGCAAGAATGGAAAATTATTGGAGTAAAATCACAGATACAACTTTTGACAGTTTGGTGATCGAGAACAAATTAAAAGTTTCGATACCCGATAACTTTATACGCGTTGACCTCAAAAAAAATCGCAACGTGGTGTATCAATATGCCGTCAAAGATAAAGCGTCTAATTTTGAAATTAGAATATTCATTAAGTCCTTTAAGCAATTGATGAAAGACTCGGCAGTTTTTAATCCGAATAGATTCTCAAAAAATGCATTAGTAAGCATGTCTTTAAATGCTTCCGGAAACATCCTGCCTAATATTCCACAGATTGACGAGTTCCCTCCGGAAGCAGTAAAAAATGAGTTCAATGCCGATTGGGGTGCGACTACGGCCTTTGCACCGAACAGTGAATTTGGAAAAGGCTTTAACTTTTGTGTACTGAATAGTTTTAGGTTGAATGATACCTGTGAAGCATATGTCTTTTATCTATTTGATGATATGCCGAATCAAAAAACGCTATTGCAACA
>JAQZBV010000112.1 GCA_029237685.1 Cytophagaceae bacterium
GAGGGTATTGTTAGATAATGCTTCCGTACTTTCTGACAGTTATACGTTCTCATTGGAAGGTTTGTCTTATGGCGTATACTTTGTAAGAGCGAAGTCTGGTGATGAAACCAAGACGATCAAGTTGATTAAATACTAATCATAAAAAAATCATTCATAAAAAAGTCCCGCTAATAAGCGGGACTTTTTTTTATTTACTTTTTTTCTCTGCCTCCAGCCACACAGGTTTCGTTTCCGGTTGATGCTCCTGGCCAATAATGGCCCGGTATAAATCCGGACGTCTGGCTTTTTTATAGCGATAACCTCCTGCCAGTTTTAGTTTGTCTTCCGTAAGGATAGCTATACACAAATCGTTTTCAAAACTTTTGACTTCAGCCAATACTTCTCCATAGGGATCCAATATCAATGAGTTTCCATTTTTTAAATGTTCTCCATCGTATCCAATGGGATTGGTAAATACATAATAGACCCCGTTGTCGTAAGCACGAGCCGGTAACCAGCGCATCAACCAAGCTCTTCCTTTCGGTCCGTCAAATTCCTGGCGCAAAGATACAGGATCGAGTGTTCTGTTTTTCCAAAAACGGTCTTCTACATAACCTCTGCCCGGCATGGCCGATGGGGTGCACATGGTGACGTGCGGTGCAAAAATTAAATCCGCGCCAAGAAGGGTCGTGGCTCTTACGTTTTCAATGACATTGTTATCGTAGCAAATCAGAATGCCGCATTTCCATCCCAACAGATCAAAAACTACATATTCATTTCCTGCGGATAAATAAGTACTGATGAAAGGATGTATTTTTCTGTACTTCGCTTTTAATCCTGTTTTATCTACACAAATATAAGTATTGTATACTTTGTCGTCTTCGATCTCTACTAAACCTGCTAGAATAGCGATGTCATATTGTGTAGCGATGCGAATCAACTCCTGAGTGCTGGCGCCATTAGGCACAGGCTCCGCTAGTTCAAAAAGTTCTGATTTGGAGATGTTTTTTAAATAGGTGTAAGCTGTAACGGATAATTCATGAAAACTAACAACATCTGCGCCTTCCAGCTTGGCTCTGGCGGTAAGTGCTTCAATCACCGATAAATTATACGCTTTGTCTCCGTCTTTAGGTTCAAATTGTGCGGCTGCGATTTTTAGGTTTTGCATAGTGGAGTCTAATTTTAAAATCTAAGATGTATTCGGGTCAAGTCGAAAGACCTGACACCTTGAAAGTAGGTTCGTGATAAACCGCTCTATAGTCAGAACTTAATAAATCTTCCTTTTTATAAAATTCAAAGGGATATTCTCTACTGGCTAATGGCGAATTTAAAAAAGTAGTTACACTTTCTCCGAAGCTATAGCTCGGATTATGTTTAATATGCTCATGCATCACTTTTAACCAAAAGACAGTGAGCGTCTCGTGATAACCGGATTGACCATCATTAACGGTACCGTGAAATTTATTTAAAGAGATGATCTTTGACCGGAGCTGGCATACTGCATCAGAGAAATCGCAAGTTGTAATATGCCAAAGCCCTACAATCAAATGAGCGGAGTGTGTCCACTCTGATTTAGGTAAAGTATTCGAATTAAATTGCTCAATAAGGGAATCAAAATTTTTTTCGTTGTCCATAAAATGGCAAAGCATTAAAAAAGGTAACTATATAATATCTTTTGGGTATCAAATGTTTTGATCAGACACTGTTGGATTATGTTGTGCAGTTAAATGTAGTTTGGAGCTTTATCAAACAGTGTCAGGTCGAAGAGCTGACACCCATATTAACATCGAGCAAGCCTGGATTAAATAATGTCTAATTTTTTCATCAAGAAAGAAGCGCTCATCTTTTCACAAACACCTGGCTTCAGCTTATAATCAAAGTATAAATCTTCCGCTCTGATCTCTACTTCAAAGCATTTGTTAGAAAGGTAGTCAGAGTATTCCTTGGTGAGTTGAGTAACGGAAAGATCATGGGTAGCAATGATACCGGTGGCTTTCTGAGCGATCAGTTTTTTGACTAAACCTACCGTGCCTTCGTATTTGTCGTTAGAATTTGTTCCTCGTAAAATTTCATCCAGCATGATGAATGTTTTTTGTGAGGAAGATAATTGATCGATCAATAGTTTTAAGCGCTTCAATTCAGCAAAGAAAAAGGATTCATTGTTTTGCAGGGAATCGTTGATGCGCATGCTTAAGAAGACCTCGAAAGGATAGAAGATAAATTGCGCCGCACAGACGGGCGCACCCATCTTGGCCAGGATCAGGTTTAATCCTAAGGTTCTTAAAAATGTACTTTTGCCTGACATATTGGATCCTGTCAATATCACGAATTTATGATCCGTAAAGGCAATGCTGTTGCATACTCTCTGATCAGCAGGTATAAGAGGATGTCCCATTTCTTCGGCAATCAATTGATCGCTGATAGAAGGAATAGGATAGATGAAAGCTGGGTTGTTATAAGCAAAATTAGCTAAACTATTGAGCGCATCCAGTTCACTGATTACATTCAACCATTCTTCTAAACCGGAACCGTAACGCTGCTTCCATTCTTCTAAGGCATAAATGCTATGGATGTTGTATAAAAACAATCCATTGGATAATACCGCTGGTAATCCATAGTTCATAGATTCTATGCGGAACAGAATACCGGATAATTCTGCCAGCGCTTTTTGCGCTTTGGTATTCGATAAGAATAATTTCTGTTGATAGCTTTTAAGCTTTTCCGAATGAAACTTTTCCTGTTCTATATCCGCAATGAGCTGACTGTACATGAAAAGTTTTTTGCTGCTGTCAGAAAGTTGTTCGTAATCTTTTTTGATGTGCTTGAGTACTAGTCCAAAAACTCCAAAATTGACAAAGAATAGAACGATCGCCGCCTGGTAATAAATATTCTGATTGGTGATGAGATAGGCTGCAGCAAAGAGGTACAAAACGGCAGGAAGAATGTAACCGAGTTTTTTGTAAAGTTTCCTGGTTTGAAAATAAGAAGCTGTAGAGACCCAATTTCTAATGTCTTGTATGCTGCCTTTGTCGTCTTGAGTCAGTTGACCTTTGGCAGTAAAGAGTTGTCTCCAATCTATTTTTTCAGAGAGTTCCTTAACGGCCTCCTGATGGATGAGAATATCTTGTTGCTTTTGTTCTTTAAAGAAAGACGCCAGTTTGTTTTTACCAATGGCTGTACACGTGCGATTGATGTGCTGGAATAAAGAATGAGGTCCAAAAATATCCAGGTCGTGGGTATAGGGATGTTCGGTTTCCACATATTCGATGCCGGTAGGAAAGGAGGAAAGCGCTCTGTTCAGTGCGTTGATTTCTCTCTCGTTGATCAGAATCAATTCCTGGTAAAGCAGGATTTGCTTTTTGAGTGCGCTGTGTCTTTTAATAAGGGCGAAAAACACAAAGAGTCCCAGCAAGATGAGTATTGACGAATATATGCTGTCGTAACTAAAATAATAATACACAGAGACAGCTGTAACAAAAGCAGCCAGTAACCGAAGCGAGCCTATACGTGTACTTTTACTTTTTTCTGCTTCTAAGAGCTGTGTGTATTTACTGATTCGTTCAGTATAAGTGTTTGCGTTCATAGGTTAAATTTTTCTGACCACTGACCACTATCCCGATAGCTATCGGGATTATTCTTTTTCTTTCAACTCCAACCAGCGGAAAGTATGTTGTTCTAGTTTATCTTCCAGTGCTTTCAATTCATTACCTACCGCAAGAATGACATCATAGCTGTTGCCGCTGGTGTTCATTTTTTCGATCAAAACGGTTTTATTGCTTTCTAGTTTTTCGATTTCTTTGTCTAAATCTTCCAGTTCTTTTTTCTCTTTGTAACTGAGTTTAGATTTTGTTTTTTCGGAAACCACTTCTACTGGAGCAGGAGCATCGACTTCCGCTTTTTTCTCTGTCGAACTGTTTACGTTTCTATTGGTCTTCAAGTATTCCTGGTAATCGGTATAATTTCCGTTGAAGAGTTTTACTTCCGGTCCTTGTCCAAACAAGAACAATTCATCTACGGCCAAATCCATCAGGTAACGATCATGCGAAATCAATAACAAGGATCCTTCAAATGATTCTAAGAAATCCGCCAAACTGTTGATCGTATCCAAATCCAGGTCATTGGTTGGCTCATCGAGAATCAGGAAGTTGGGATTGCTCAATAAGGTAATGATGAGTTGCAAACGTTTTTTTTCTCCTCCGCTCAACTTATAGAATGGAGTATATTGCTCGGCGCCATTGAATCCAAAGGTTTGCAGGAACACGCTCACCGACAATTGTTTTTTGCCGACTTCAATGTACTCCGTGATGTTCTTTACAATATCGATGACACGTTCATTGGGGGGGTAAGAAGTTTCTTCTTGTTTCAACCAACCGATCTTGGTTGTTTCACCCAGGTCTATTCTTCCCGAGTCTGGTTTCAATTCACCGGATAATACTTTGATGAACGTACTTTTGCCCGAGCCGTTCGGCCCGACCAATCCTAACTTTTCTTTACGTGTAAAAACGTGTGTGAAGTTTTCAAATATTTTTTTATCCGGAAAGCTCTTCGCTAAGTTGTGCGCTTCTAATACTTTGTTGCCTTGACGAGAACCTTTGACTTGCCATTGAATTTTATTCTCATCGGCTTTCTCATTGGCTTTCTTTTCTGTTTCGGCAAAGGCTTCTACACGGTACTTGGCTTTGGTACCACGCGCTCTTGGCTGACGGCGCATCCAGTCCAGTTCTTTGCGGTAAAGGTTTTGTGCCTTGCCTGTAATGACTTCCTGCTGACGGGCGCGCTCTTCTTTGTTTTCCAAATAAGAACCGTATTTGCCTGAATGTTTGTATAATTTGCCGGCGCTTATTTCTATGATGGTGTTACACACCGTATCCAGAAAATAACGATCGTGGGTAATCAGTAAAAGTGTCGTGTCAGATTTACTCAAATAATTTTCCAACCAGGCAATCATAGATAGATCCAGGTGGTTGGTAGGCTCATCGAGTAATAATAGATCCGGTTCGGTGATCAATACTTTTGCCAAAGCCATGCGGCGTTTTTCTCCGCCTGACATGAGGTTGGTCATTTGATTAAAATTATTGATGCCGAGTTCGGATAAAATGCTTTTGCAGCGTTGTTCATAATCCCAGGCTTGCAAACGGTCCATTTCCTCAAACGCTTTTGCCATTAAATCGGCATCTTCTGTTGTCATGGCTTCATCATAGAGCTTGATGGCCTTTACGATTTCATCGCTGCCTTCAAAAATCCATTCTAAAACTGTTTTATCATTTTGCACCACCGGAGTTTGCTCCAGCAATCCTATTTTGATTTCTTTGTTTACCGCTACATCACCGCTGTCCGGTTGTGTCTTACCTGATAGGATAGTAAATAGGGTAGATTTCCCGCAACCGTTTTTACCAACCAATGCAATCTTCTCTCCTTGTTGTATTCCAAAAGTGAGGTCTTCGAACAAAGTTTTTTCATTGAAACTCTTGGAGAGATTGCTTACGGATAAATAATTCATAAATAAAGTTAGATAATAATATGATTGTCATTCGTTAGAATGATTTTTTGCTTTATAAGAAGAGGAGAATAAAGATTAATTGTTGGATGATTTGGGCGTTACCGCCATCGCATCTTTACATGTTATTTCCTCGTTGATTGGCGGTCGGGCTCTCGCTCCAAGTCCGTCTACCCGCAAAAAGCCCACGCGCTTCGGGCTTTCCACTCGATCCCTAACGCAACTTGTATTAGGAATGAGCCTTTGTTTGATCCCACTATTTACTGGAAGAGTGGCGAAAGATCGTAACGAAGTAGCAAGAAAATGCATCATGAAAGAGACACATTCATAAACTAAAACTTCTTTTCTTTTCTTCTTTTACTCTTCAACCTTGTAGATCTTCATTTTATCGATGGTCAATTCAAGATCAGTCAATACGTTGATGTAGGCTATATAAGCAGAGTGGGGACTATCAAAAGGACTGAAATAATTGTGCACTTCGCCGTCAGCATGTCGCTTCGTACTCATATAGTAAAAATGATCTGAGCATTGCAGCGCCGACCATATTTCCTGTAAAGATCGGTTTTTTAATTTGAATATGATATCCCGGAGACTGTATAGTTTCTCAATGCACTCTTTCTGCATGTCATTTTGTACCCAGGCACTGATATTCTTCTCAGAATCAGCCCAGGATGTGATGTGCGGTACAATGAGTTTTTTAACAGTATAATGGCGATCAATGGTTTCCGAGGGGGTGAGAAACTCTAATTTGCCCGAAGCCATGCTGTTATTGATCCATTGGCTCAAAAAGGACAAAATACCTTCTTCCTGATGAAAATGTTCGCCAAAGGTTTCGTAATCCAATCCAAGGTTGATGCTGTTTTGAGGAGCAGACAACTGCAGAAGTTTTTTAGTGAACTGGTCGGCTTTTAGGGTAGAATTCTTTTGGTGAAAACGGAAGGCAATTTCATCCGATAAGATAAAGTTGCGTGGTATCAGCACCATGTTTTCATGCGGATGGCAGGTGTAAATTCTATTGGGATTGGCTTTGCCTAAATTGTTTTCACTGCCTTCAATCCAGATGCCTTCGTAACCGTTGCTGTGAACGGTTTCCGTGATGGCATCCTGATACAATAATTCTGTATTGCGAAAGACTTTAGGCTCTACTCCAAAATATTTGCGAACCGCTTTTTTGTGCAGTTTAATTTGTCTGTCAAATTCTTCACGGTTGTAAAAAGCAGCCAATGAATGGTAATAGGTTTCTCCTAAAAACTCTACACATTTCGTATCGGCAAGGGCTTTGAAAGAAGCGATGACATCAGGCCTGTACTTAGCCAGTTGTTCAATGACCAATCCACTTAAAGAAAAGGAACATTTAAAATTTCCTTGATGTGTTTTAATCAAATTCAATAAAAGCTTGTTAGCAGGAAGGTAACAGTTATCGGATACCTTATTTAGTATGCCTTCGTTGAGCTCGTCATTGAAGTAATCGGGTTGTTTGCCAAGATCAAAAAAAGAAATGTTATGAAGACGACGCGGTTGGTGTACTTGAAAATATAGGCAGACAGAAGGCATAGATTAATTCAGTATTTTATCGTACAGTGCCAAGGCTCTGTCTGCAGCGTTTTCCCAGGTTGAACTTTCAATGTCTTTACTGGCTTGACTCACACATTTAGTGCGCAGTTTATGATTGCTAAGTAGGGATATAATATGTTCAGCAAATGCACCTGTGTTCCAATGATCGGCAAACAGGGCGCCTTTCAATAATTCATACATGCCGGATTGTGCAGAGATCACGCAAGGGACTTTGAATTGGACAGCTTCTAATGCCGTCAAACCAAAGGGCTCAGACATAGAAGGCATGCAGTATACATCCGCCATGGCCATCAGATCAAACAATTGTTGACGGTTCAGTTGACCAGTGAAGTGAATGCGGTCTCCTAATTTTTGATGGGCTCCGCTCTCTACTGTTTCCGGTAGAAGATTGCCCGTACCTGCCATCACAAAACGGGTGTTTGGTTTTTTCTTCAACACACGCTGCGCGATTTCAATGAATTGCAGCGGTGCTTTTTGTTGCGTCATTCTCCCTACAAAAACAACCAACGGTTCTTTGAACGGTTTTTCTTTTTTGTAAGGAAGTATACTTTCCATTCCGTTGCGGATGGTGAAGAGTTTCTTAGGATTAACTCCGTATCGGGAGAAGGCAATGCGTCCGGTGTAATTGCTTACCGGCACGACGTAGTCAGCTTCTTCCATTCCCCATTTCTCAATTTGAAAGATCAAGCCATTGCTTTCAGGGCCGCTGCGATCGTATTCCAGAGAATGGATTTGAACGACCAAGGGTTTGCCTGTGCGCTTTTTCAATTCTATACCCGCAGGGATCGTCATCCAATCGTGGCAGTGAATGACATCGAAATCCATGTCTTTGGTTTCTGCAATGACTAATTCAGTATATAGGGTGGTGTTCTTTAACAAGTCATTTCCGTATAAATCCTGGATATCAAAAGTAGTATAAGGTGAACTAGTAGGTGGAGGTGTAGGAACAGGACGATAAGGTGCTTTGCTTTTCTTTTTCTTGGTGAATATGCCTTGAGATTTTGTTTCTTGAACTTTCTCTTTCTTCGCTAAAGGCAATTGTTGATAAGGATCAAGCTCCACATCTACCTGATGCATTTTGATGAGTTTATTATAGGCAACAGATTCGTTTTCTACTTCATGAGCTACATGTTGTTTTTCATTGAGTCCGATCAATTGCATATTTTTAGGCGAAGCAGCAGATTTAGGTACAATAAAAGACAAGTCTGTTTTTTCGGCTAGTGCCTGGCTGAGGCCATAACAGGCAATTCCCAGTCCACCGTTCACCAGTGGGGGGTATTCCCAACCTAACATGAGTACTTTTGGCTTATTCATCAGAAAAAGGAGAGCGAATATAAGGTAGCTTTATTTCCCCAGTACTACAAATTCTATGCGTTACATGTTTATGAATAGAAGAAAAATTATAGTAAATAATTTTTTAGTTAAACAATTAATTGTGAATGTTATATGTTGAACCAGCAGGTGTTTGAAATTGTACTTAATTTATAAAAAATTGTGTGCAAGAATAAAGTGAGTTTGGGGAACGCCTCATTTAGGGTAGTGTTGGGGTAGGATGTTCCACAGTGGTAATTTGCCTGTTATTACATCTATTCAGGCTTTCCCATGATAACCTCTAAGGTAATTAGTTTACTTCAGAAGTTATTCAACGAGCCCCTAATCCCTGAAGGGGACTTTAGTTAGGTTTAAATATAAAAGCTCATCGCATGGAGTATGCAATGAGCTTTTAGGTTTAGGAATTGGAATTCCCCTTTAGGGGTTAGGGGCAAGACAGATGTTTTTACAATGCAGGCTCCTGTTGAGAAAGGCAATGAAAACTGCCCAATCCCCAAATGATGTCTGTAGAATCTAAACCAATGACTTTACGATCCGGAAAGCAATGGGTCAGAATGTCTAATGCTTTATCGTCATTTTTATCGCGGTAGGTAGGAACAATGACCGCGTCATTGCCAATATAAAAATTAGCGTAAGATGCAGGCAGGCGTTGATCATCAAAGACCACAGCGGAAGGCATGGGTAATTCCACAATGTCCAGTTGTTTGCCGTCCAGCAAACGCATCGTTTTTAATGCCGCCAGGTTTTCTTGCAGCAATTCGTAGTTTTCATCGCTATGGTTTTCTTCTACCGCCGTCACTACTTTATGTGTGCTTACAAATCTCGTAATGTCATCAATGTGTCCGTCTGTATCGTCTCCCACAATGCCATCACCCAACCATAAGATTTGTTCTGCTCCGTAGTAATCGTAAAGGTATTGCTCGATCTGAGCTTGTGACAAATGCGGGTTTCTATTCTCGTTCAGCAAGCAAGCCGTGGTTGTCAGTATCGTTCCTTTGTCATTGAAATCAACAGAACCTCCTTCCATCACTATGCCTGGAAGGAACAAAGGAAGATTATAATGTTGGGCAATCTTGGTAGGCACCACATCGTCTAAGTCATATGGAGGATATTTTCCTCCCCAGGCATTGTAACCCCAATCGACAATGGCTTTTTTGTTTTCTTTTTTATTCAATAAAAAAGCAGGGCCATGGTCTCTGCACCAAGCGTCATTAGTACCATTCAGGAAAAATTCTACCTGTGACAAATCAGTGCCTGCTTCTGTCAGCCAAAGCAAAGCCTGCAACTTCATGGCTTCATGGTTGACATTGATGCGCACCTTTTCACCGGTTGTTAACGCTTTTATAAATTGCGCATAGATGGGATAAATGCTTTCAATCTTTCCCGGCCAGGAAGCTTCTTTATGCGGCCAACTGAGCCAGGTGGCTTCGTGTTTGGCCCATTCGGCAGGGAAAGTATAACCTAGTGATTTAGGAGTTTGCATAATAGTGGTCAGTTGTCAGTTGTCAGTGATCAGTTGCTAAAATGTGATTAAAGTAATGATTAATACTGACCACTGACAACTGACCACTGACCACTCTAGTCTATAAAGCGTTTCAAGATAGGATCGTAGGAATCGATGCGGCGATCTCTCAGGAAAGGCCAGTGTGTGCGGTAGTAATCGGATTGCGCAATGTCAATCTCTACAACTTGCACTTCTTCTTTATCGTGTGAACCTTGATACAATAATTTGCCGTGAGGGTTCGATACAAAAGAACCTCCCCAGAATTTCATAGGTCCTTCTACACCGGTTCGGTTGATGGATACTACGTGCACACCATTAGCCACGGCATGTCCCCGTTGAATCGTTTGCCACGCGTTATATTGATCCTGATTCGTTTCTTCGGTCTGCGTATCGGCCCAGCCAATAGCGGTAGGGAATACCAAAATATCGGCACCCATCAATGACGTAATACGCGCCGCTTCCGGGTACCACTGATCCCAGCAGATCAAGACACCGACTTTGCCAAACTTCGTCTCAAATATTCTATACCCTAAATCACCAGGAGTGAAATAAAATTTCTCGTAATAACCCGGATCATCCGGGATGTGCATCTTGCGGTATTTACCCATGTAGGTTCCGTCCGCATCGATCACGGCAGTGGTATTGTGGTAAAGGCCCTGAGCGCGTTGCTCAAACAAGGACGCCACGATCACCACGCCAAGTTCTGCCGCCAGTTTCTCAAAGGTATCCGTTGTAGGACCGGGAATGGGTTCTGCCAGTTTGAAGTTTTCATAATCTTCGACATCGCAAAAATACAGCGAGCGAAACAGCTCCTGAAGACAAACGATCTGAGCGCCTTTTGCAGCGGCTTCACGAATGCCTTTGATTGTTTTTTGCATGTTAACGTCCACATCCTTTTCGCAGGATAGTTGGACTAAGCCTACTTTTACTTGTTTTGCCACGTCGGTACGATTGTTTGGATGCAAAATTAATAATTTTGTTGGAACTCTGCGTTAACAAGGTGGGAAATAGAATAGTTCTTTTTGGGAGTATTTAGATTTGATTGCTTTTAATGGTTCGTCGGAGACGAACCATTGCTTGGAGAGGAAGATTGTGTTGTTCTCTCCGACGAACTATGGCTTTGGGTATTTGTCTCTGACCCGTGGGTCGTCTCTGACGAACCACATGATGCTATCACAACTAAAAACTGTTACTAAAACCACCTCACTACCGCTATCTTACTTCCAAATGGCTCGCACTTTTCTTTTAGCACAGCTTCTTTGTCAAGCGGAGTCTCTATAAAAATCTCGTACTGCTCTGTCTTATTCTCCGACATAATAGTTCCGTGCACTTCCTTGATCCAACGCATGACGTGGCC
>JAQZBV010000113.1 GCA_029237685.1 Cytophagaceae bacterium
TCCTACGATGCCTTATTTGGTAACAGGCTGTCTGCACAACCGCTACAATACTACAGCGGCGATGGAAAACACCAAACCTTTCTCACAACTTACTTTCACAGACACTTACAATTACACATTCAAATCAGCCATCAATACTATCGGCTACGATTGGAAAACATTTTCGGGAACTACCTATACGACTGATCCTAACAAATGCTACCTGATTAAAACCAGTGCAGGGCATTTTTTTAAATTACACTTCATTGATTTTTATAATGCGACAGGAGACAAAGGAAATCCTAAGTGGGAATTTCAGGCACTTTGAGCCGTGATTTCAAATTTTTTTAAAAAAAATCATAAAACGACTCGCTTTCAAAAAAAGGCAAGTGTTCTCTTTTTAATCAACAATTGATCGATTTGCGCCTTTGAACAGAAGGCTGTTTAATCATATCATCCGTTTTTTAAAAAATACACTCTTTCCGAAAAGGTCTTTTTGCTAAACATGATGAAAACAAAAAACTGTAGAACTAATCACCATGTATGATTTTGCAGAAATTTTGGCTTGCTAATTGATACTTCGCTAAATAAATTCATGCATAATTGTTTATCCGCTAATTTAAACTTATCCGCTTATGAAAAAAATTGCTCGTCTTATGTTGGCCTTGCTGTGCATTTCAAATGCGGTCATGGCCCAATCCAACGTTTCGTTTGGAAGTCCCTACTCCACAGTGGACGCTCCGTACAATGATTACTTATACAATGGAAACGAAATTCTTTCCATTAAAGCAGAAAGCAAAAAACTGGTTTTGCAAAAGCTGAACAGTTCAACGCTCAGTGAAATTTCTACGAAGTCTTTTGAAGATTTTCCCAAAGGCTATAAAGTAGAATATACTGCTCGCACCGGTGATGCTTATTATTTATTCTACTCTCTCTCTGATAAAGCGAGCGTAAAACTATTTGCCCGTGAAATAGATTTTACTCAAGGCGCCTTTATCGGAGAAGCTAAGCAGTTGTTGAATCTGGATGGAAAGCTAAGCAAGCATTCTTCTCTTGGATTCAGAAGCTCTTATGACCAATCCAACTTGCTTGTTTATTATTCCCTCGCAACTGATAATAAAAAAGCAAATGAAAGAGGAGTACAAGTATTCAATCAGAAATTGGAAAGTGTATGGAACAAGCAATCCAAACAATCTACTGAAGTACAATCTGTAGATTATGCAGTAGATGCAAAAGGTACAGTATATACACTTACACAAAAAAATGCATCGGTTGAATTGACCATTGCCTCTGCTTCGGCAGAGCCTTCTACAAAGGCGGTTACATTAGACAAAAAAAGCATCCGTAAAATCGGTTTATTTGAAACATCTGCCGATGAGATCCTTTGCGCGGGACTTTACAACAAAGACATCAACACCAGTGCAGCCGGAGGGTTATTCATCTTAAAAGCAAACAACCTGAACGATGCTGTTACCTGTCCGATATCACCAAACGTGATGAACCAGTACAATGCCGATCAACAATCAAGTGCTCAGTTCGTTTTAAAAGAAGTCATTCTTGAAAAAGACGGAGGCTTAACTCTGATAGGTGAAAGTCAACGATTGGAAACCATTCGTTACTATACACCTAAAGGCCATGCACGCAATGCTTACGTTCTGCATTACGATGATATTTTGATTACTAAAATAGATCCTATCGGTAATCTTTCCTGGATGAAAAAATTACCTAAGCGTCAGACCGGTAAAGCCAGCGAAGGACAGGGACAAATGTCTTACCGTTACATGGCAAGTGAAAACAATTACTATTTGATTTTCCTTGACAATGAAAAAAACAAAAACATCGCGCAGGATGAAGCACCTGCCAACTACGTAAACGGTGAAGTAGGATCATTGACGGCTTACGAGATCACCAAAGACCAAGGTCTTGTGTCTAAATTGTCTATCCTTGACACAAGTGATAACAAACAGTTAAAAGTAAATAACTTCTCAACTCACAAGATTGTTCCTTTGGATGAAGCAAGCTTTGTTCTTGAGTTTTCTAAAAAAGGGAATGAAGATGTATTGATGAAAACTGTTTTCTCTCAATAATACTTGAACCACTTAAAAAAAGCGCTGTCCAGTCTTGGTCAGCGCTTTTTTTGTTTATATCCAATAAGTAAAGACAACGCTATCGGAGTTTACCCCTATACGCAATCGCCATTTTTTTCCCCATTATGAGAGGAAAGGTATCACATATTTTAAATTTTATCGTTTTTTTGAGAGTATTGGTAATCGCACTATATTTGCTGCACAACAATCAGTTTTGAACTAAAAAAAAATACGTTACTATGAAAAACCTTGTCTTTGTAATCGCTTTGGTGATGCTTTGCTCTTTCCATTCATTTGCACAAAAAAGATCCACCGGCTCTGATGTTGGTTCTAGTGCTGAGAAAAATATAAGCATTGGTGTGCGTTTAGGAGATCCGTCAGGAGTGACACTTAAAAAATATTTCGGCACTAAAGCAGCGCTTGAATTTAATGCAGGTCTATCTACTTTTATATCAGGATACAATCACGAAAGATACTATAATAAACATCATCGCAGAAATGGATATTACGGATATGGTTATGGAAACCGCGTAGGTCTTGCATTCCAAGCTCACTATACCAGATTATTTGACATCAAACCGGTTACTGGTCTTCAATGGTATGTAGGTGGTGGTTTGCAATTGAGAACAATTTCTTATGACTATTACTATTATGATGATTTTGGCAACTATCGCGAAGAAAGAGCTACTTACGCTCAGTTTGGCGTAGATGCTTTGGGTGGTGCCGAATATACTTTCAGAGACGCTCCCTTCTCAGTATTTGCAGACGTGAACTTCTTCATCAACTTTGTTAACAATCCAGGATTGTATGTACAACCAGGTATTGGAGGACGTTTTAATTTCTAAGAATTAAAGCATAAAAAAAGAACCCTGCTTGGCTTTCAAGCAGGGTTCTTTTTTTATGCTAGTAGTAAGTTGTAAGTGATAAGTAGTAAGTAAAATTTATTCTTAGACTTCTACAACTTATTACTTATAACTTACCACTTTATATTTTTCAACAAATCTTCCAAAAACTCTCTGCTGTTAGACAAGCGGGGGACTTTATTTTGGCCTCCTAATTTTCCTCTTCTCTTCATCCATTGATAAAAGGTGCCTTCAGGTGCTACGTGTAACTTGGGCAGCAGCAAGGCCATGTCTTTGTACCGCTTCGCATCGTAATCCGAATTAATGGCTCTTAGTTCTTCATCTAACAATTGAGTAAACTCATGAAGATCTTTGGGCTGTTGGGTAAACTCAATGATCCACTCATGTCCGCCCTTTTGTTTGTCAGCACCAAAGAAAATAGGACCCGCTGTAAAATTGCTCACCAAGGCGCCTGTTTTTTCACAGGCCTTACTTAAGGCAGTCTCAGCATTTTCAATCACCAGCTCTTCTCCGAACACATTGATGAAATGTTTGGTGCGCCCGGTAATTCTAATACGATAGGGAGCGATAGAAACAAAGCGCACGGTATCTCCTATAGAATAGCGCCACAAGCCGGAGTTGGTGCTGATCACCATGGCATAACTCTTCCCTAACTCTACGGCAGACAAAGGCAAGACAAGAGGATGTTCTTTGTCTAACTCTTCTACCGGTATAAATTCATAGTAGATCCCATGATCAAGCAGCAGCAACATGTCGCCTGTACCCATTTGATCCTGGATTCCGAAAAACCCTTCCGATGCATTGTATGTTTCTACATAATGCACCTGATCGGAAGGAAAGATTTTTTTGAACAACTCGCGGTAAGGAGTAAAGGCTACTGCACCGTGAAAGAAAACTTCGAAATCGGGCCATACTTCCAACATGTTTTGTTTGCCCGTAATTTCTAAGATACGCTCCATCAAAATCACTGTCCAGGTAGGTACGCCTGAAATGCTTGCTACATCTTCGTTCATGATGAGGCGAGCATGCTTTTCGATCTTCTCTTCCCAATCACTCATGAGCGCTACCTTCAGCGATGGCGTGCGTGCAAGCTGCGCCCAGAAAGGAAGGTTCGCCAAAATCACAGCCGAAACGTCCCCCATATAGGAATCCGCATGCATGTGATTGCGCTTGTAGGTACCACCAATACCAATGTTCTTACCTTTGAACATCTGACTCTTGGGTACGTTTTGAAAATACATAGAGAGTAAATCTTTGCCTCCGTTATAATGACAAATCTTTAAGGCTTCGGGAGAAACAGGAATGTATTTGCTGCGGTCGTTCGTGGTACCAGATGATTTTGAAAACCAGGTAATACGCGAAGGCCACAATACATTTTGCTTGCCTAATAAAGTTTTTTCTATGTACGGGTAAATCTGCTCGTAAGTACTGACCGGAACACGCTTGGCATACTCCTCATAAGAACGGATCGTTCTGTAGTCGTAACGCTTCCCCCATTCCGTGTTAGCAGCTTGTTGAATCAGTGAATGAAAAACACGCTCTTGTACATCGTGTGGATGCAGCATGAAGTGCTCGATGCCGCTGTACCTGCGCTTTAATAACTCTCTTACAGCAAAATTGAAAATCCCCATTAGCCAGCTGTATCGGTTATAGCAAAATTTTACGTTTGAATTCAAAGTTCTGACCCAGGTACACTTTACGTACCTGTTCATCAGCCGCCAGGACTTCTGAAGTTCCGGACTTAAGAATTTTCCCTTCAAACAATAAATAAGCTCTGTCTGTGATAGACAATGTTTCGTTCACATTGTGATCGGTAATCAAAATGCCGATATTTTTCCTTTTCAGTTTAGCCACAATCGTCTGGATCTCTTCCACTGCAATCGGATCTACGCCTGCGAAGGGCTCATCCAGCAAAACAAATTTGGGGTCCACTGCCAATGCTCTGGCGATCTCCGTGCGACGACGTTCTCCACCGGACAGCACACGTCCCAAATTTTTACGTACATGTGTTAAGCTGAACTCTTCCAACAACTCTTCAATCTTTTCCTTCTGCTGTTGCTTGGGGATGTCTGTCATCTCCAGAATAGAACCTATGTTATCTTCCACACTTAACTTACGAAAGACGGATGCTTCCTGCGCCAGGTAACCTAAACCTTTGCGCGCTCTTTTGAACATCGGCAAATCGGTAATGTCTTCATCGTCGAGAAATATTTTTCCTTCATTGGGTTTTACCAAACCCACAAACATGTAAAAGGATGTTGTTTTGCCCGCGCCATTCGGTCCAAGCAACCCAACGATTTCTCCTTGGTTGACTTCTACGGTGACGTCGTTCACCACCAAACGACTCTTATACTTCTTAAATAAATGTTCTGACCTTAAAATCATGCGCTTAACTCCTCCACAAATTTAATATCCTTCACTAATAATTGCAGTGTTTTTTTCCCAAGATACTCGTTTTCCTGGATTTGGAAGCAAAGATCGAAAGTTTTACCGTCCTCCATTCCTTTGTAAAATTCTGCCATCTGAAAGCCTATGGCAGAAATGCGCTGTCCTGTATCGGGGCAGCAGACTTCAAACTTCAGGTGTTGTTCTTTCAATAAGCGTACCGCTTTGGCTTTCACCTGTCGAACAACAAAAACCGGCTGCATATTCCCCGGACCAAAAGGAGCCATTTGCTCTACAATTTGAAAAAACTTATCCGTAATGCGGCTCACCGGAATCTCTTCATCGATTTCCAAAGAAGCCTCCAGCATATGTTCTTTGATACTGGCAGCCACTACTTGTTCAAACTTCGCCTTAAACGCCGGTATGTTTTCTTTCTTTAGTGTAAGTCCTGCCGCATACATGTGTCCGCCAAACTGTTCCAATAAATCTTCGCATTGAGAAATCGCTTCATGCAAATCAAAGCCCCTTACCGAGCGGGCGGATCCTGTAGCCAGGCCATGACTTTCGGTAAGAATAATCGTTGGCCGGTAATATTTTTCAATGCAGCGCGAAGCCACAATACCGATGACTCCCTTGTGCCAGTCTTCTTTAAACAACACCGTTGTTCGGGCATTCGATTGACCCTCCGCTTCGATCATGGCAATGGCTTCTTCCGTAATGCGCGAATCAAAATCCTTGCGGCTGCTGTTCATGTCATCGACTTGCGTGGCACGATCGGTGACCAAAGACTCATCTTCTTCCAACAATAATTCCAGCGCCCCGAAGGCATGATCGATGCGACCGGCCGCGTTGATGCGTGGCGCCAACCCAAATACGACGTTCGATATATTCAGGTCCTTTTTAAATCCGGCGACTTTGATTAAAGCACGGATACCGACACGGTTAGAAACATTCAATTGTTTCAAGCCGTGATAAGCCAGCACACGATTCTCACCGGTGATAGGCACAATATCGGCAGCGATGCTGATGACCACCAAATCCATGAAAGGCAACAGCTCTTCAAAGGGGCGACCGGTCTTTAGGCAAAATGCCGTCAACAATTTGAAGCCTACGCCACAGCCCGACAATTCTTTATAAGGATATTCGCAGTCGCTGCGCTTCGCATCCAAAATAGCATAAGCCGGTGGCAAAGCTGTTTCATCCGGCTTGTGGTGATCACACACGATGAAGTCCATGCCCAACTCATTGCATAAGGTGATCGCTGCAAAAGACTTGATCCCACAATCCAAACTGATGATGAGGTCTACTCCTTTTTCTTTTGCCCAATGCATACCGGCGAGAGAAACACCATAGCCTTCTTTGTAACGATCGGGTATGTAATACAATAAGTTAGAGTAGAAGGTCGAAAGAAACGAATACACCAAAGCCACCGATGTCGTGCCGTCTACGTCATAATCGCCATAGATCATGATGCGTTCTTCGTTCTCTATCGCTCCCATCAGTCGGGCAACCGCACGATCCATGTCTTTCATCAGAAAGGGGTCATGCAAATCACTCAGGGAAGGGCGAAAGAATTTTTTGGCCGCATCAAACGTACAGATGCCTCTGCGAAAAAGCAGTTGAGACAGTGGCAAAGAGATATTCAGTTCTTTTGCCAAAGCTTCTGCTTTTTCTACATCAATACCAACAGGCTCTATCCAACGTGGATACTTTGGGGACACTTCCATGATTGAATTCATCGGTTATTTCTGCTCCTCCTCGGGGGCGTCTAAAAATAAATTACCGGCTTCCAGTTGTTTAATCTCTTGTATCGCACTGCCGGCAATGCCTCGCAGGGAGCCATAAATGCTGGCGGAATTTTGAATGACTTTTTCCATCTGCTTTTCCCGCTCGCTCCAGATTTTGTGGTAAGCTCTTTTCTCTTTCTCTAAAGAGTCTTTCATGGTCACAAACGTTTCCACGATGGAACCCATTTGTTGCACAAATTCATTGCCGGTCAGGTAACCGTACAGCAATTGCATTTTATCTCCCTTATTCGTTTCTGCTACTTTAGAATTGAACACGCCCAAAATGATTTCTCTCAACAAAGCCGAAACACCTTGTACTTCACGGAATGTACAAATCCATACCCCGTCTCGGAAACCAAAAATGTTCATGTCCTTTGGATAAGCTTCGGTCACGATCACCGCAAAGTCGGCGCGTTCTGCCCGCTGATCTACTTTCAGTTTTTCAATCCAGCCGTCACTGAAGGATTTGGTTCGCTTGCTTTCATAAATGATTTTACCGCATTCTTTACCGTACTGGTTTTTCACCACCTGCACCACATCTGCTCCTCTGATTCCTTTGGCGACTTCCCTAATTTCATCAAAACGGAATACCGTTCCAAGTAATTCTTCCAACACCAACTCCTGCGCTTCGCCCTGCAACTGCATGGAACCCTGTTCCATCTTGCGCTGCATCTCACGGATCTGGGTACGCAGCTGCTCCATCTGCACTTCTTTTTCCTTATTACTCATCTGCACTTGTTCTTCCGCGCGCTTTCTCGCCATTTCTTCGATCTCCAGTTTCTCCTGGTTCATCTTCTGCTGCATTTCCAGTTTCATGTTGAGCTCCTGGTCTTTCAGCATTCTCTCCTTCTGCTCCAGTTCAAATTGCTTTTCTTTGAACTTAATATTCTCCTGACGCTTTGCTTCTAACTCCGCATTCAAAGAATTCATTTGCTTCTCGTAGTCGGCCTGAAGCTGTTGTTTCACAGAAGCTTCCTGCTTGGCACGATCTGTCTCCAATATTTTTTTATACTCTGCTTCCTGCTTTAATTTCGCTTCCTGAATTTCCAGGTCTCTCTTGCGGTTATTCTCATCCGTCAGTGCCTTGAACTTTTGGTTGTATTCTGATTTTAATTTGAATTCAATATCCGTAGCCAAAGCCTGTTCCGCATTGAACTCTGTTTTACATTTCGGGCAGGTGATTTTTGTGATCGCACTCATAAGCTTATGGTATTATATCAAAAAGAAATAGCATCCTGAATGGGTGTCAGGGCTTTCGACCTGACACTGCACGGTTAATGCTGAGAGTCATTTATAACAAACGCCAGTCAAGATAGGTTGCATTTTGATTGCCGCTGATACTCCAACCGTGTCAGGTCGAAAGACCTGACACCCTGAGAAAGGATATTTGAGCATGTCTCCATACTGATCTAAAACAAGAAAAGCAGTACTAGACTGCTTTTCTGTAAAGACTGATTCGGTAGAAATTATAAGGTTCCTTCCAAGGCATCTTTGATCGGCACTCTGTTGCCGTCTTTGTATGCCACGATCCAGGCGTCTTTCACGCCCATCTCTCTTAAGTATTTTTTAAAGTTGTCTGCTTCCCAGTATTCAACAAACTCTCCCAAGGTATATTTCTTGGCGCCGTCAGCATCTACATCTCCGCTGAAGTTCTTGTTGTTGTTGAAATACTTTGTCAAGTCCTTATTACGGAATGCACCGATTTGAACTTTGTAAATAATACCAGGTTTAGCTGTGCTGGCAGTGGATGACGTTTTCTTTACGCCTTTAGCAGCTGTTGCAACAGGAACAGCCGTTTTGAATGAATCTACCTCAGCTCTTAACTTCATGATCTCTTCGTCTTTCGCTGCTTGTGAACTTGTGCATTGGTTCAGGTTGGAAGAAGCCTCCTGTGCCTGTTGAGAAAGCGATTCCTTCTCTTCAATGAGGCGCTTATAGTCTAGAGGCTTCAAGTTTTTCATTTTTTTAGCCCACTCTTTTTCTTCTGCCTTTTCTTCTTTGGTCAGCTTCTGGGCAAAAGAACTCAGACTTAAGCTCATTGCAAGGAATAGAAATACAACTTTTCTCATGTGCATTGTTGGTTTATCGTTTAAAAATTAATTTTTCTCTATGCTACCGATCATTTTCTTTGGATCCACCCAAGCTGTGAATTGTTCGTCCGTCAACAACTCCAGGTCAATGGCTGCTTTACGCAAGCTTGATCCTTCTTTGTGCGCTTTCTTAGCAATCTTCGCCGCATTTTCGTAACCGATGTGTGTATTTAATGCGGTGACAAGCATCAATGAATTCTCCAAGTTATCTTCTATGTTGCGGTAATTGGGTTCGATACCCACCGCGCAGTTTTTATTGAACGAATCACAAGCATCACCGATCAAACGAGCGGCCATCAACAAATTGAAGATGATGACCGGCTTGAATACGTTCAATTCAAAATGCCCCTGCATCGCACCGATGGTGATGGCGGCGTCGTTACCGATCACCTGTGCGCAGGACATGGTCAAGGCTTCACATTGTGTTGGATTTACTTTACCTGGCATGATCGAAGAACCCGGCTCGTTTTCCGGAATGTTCAATTCTCCGATTCCGCAACGAGGACCTGATGCCAGCCAACGAACATCGTTAGCGATTTTCATCAAGCTTATCGCCAGTTGCTTCAAGGCACCTGATGTTTCCACGCAAGCATCGTGAGAAGCCAGTGCTTCGAATTTATTTTCTGCCGAACGGAAAGGCAAACCTGTCAAGGCAGCGATTTTTTTCGCTACTAAGTCTGCATATCCTTTTGGTGTGTTGATTCCCGTTCCCACTGCTGTACCACCCAAAGCCAATTCAGCCAAGTGATCCAACGTGTTGTTCAATGCTTTGATGCCATGATCCAGTTGGGATACATAACCGGAAAACTCCTGACCCAGTGTAAGTGGTGTCGCATCCATTAAGTGGGTACGGCCAATTTTCACGATGTCTTTGAATTCTTTTGCCTTTGCGTCTAAGGTATCTCTCAATACTTTCACGCCAGGGATGGTAGTTTCCACGATCAACTTGTACGCTGCAATGTGCATCGCTGTCGGGAAGGTATCATTAGAAGACTGTGATTGGTTCACGTCATCGTTCGGGTGAATGCTTTTCTTTTCGTCGCTCAGTTTACCACCCAGCAACACATGCGCGCGGTTGGCTACTACTTCATTGACGTTCATATTGGACTGCGTACCGGAACCGGTTTGCCAAACGACCAATGGGAATTGATCGCTTAGTTTATCCGCCAGTATTTCGTCGCATACTTTACCGATAATGTCTTGTTTGTCTTTTGGAAGAACACCCAAGTCGTGGTTTGCCTGAGCCGCGGCTTTCTTCAAAATAGCGAAAGCCTTGATCACTTCTTCCGGCATGTGTTGACCGCCGATCGTGAAATTCTCTTTAGAACGCTGGGTCTGAGCGCCCCAGTACTTGTCTGCCGGCACATTTACCGGACCCATGGTGTCTTTTTCGACTCTAAAACTCATAACAATATTAGTAGTAACAATATAGATAAATATACCAATAACAATATTACAAAATTAAATTAAATAGTGGTTATCGTTGATGCTTAGTCCTTAGTTTTATTTTGGGTTTGACTTTGGTCAAAAGTGGGTTTAAGATCGGTGGTTTTGTGTAGTAATTCTACAGGTTTTTAGGGCGTTTCCCTGCGGGCCGGGCTTTCCGTTCCAAGTCCGCTCCACCCGCAAACCTCCCCTTGGCGGGCTTTCCACTTCAATCCCTAACGCAGAACCTCACCGTCCCCGCAGGGTCTCCTGAAAGGGACCCTGCGTCTTGAGAGCTCTAAAGATTGATATTTAACTCAGACTCAAGTAGGCTTTGGATGGCTTTGCTGTTAAAAAAGGCTAATGCTTCATCAACCATAAAAATATTTTTTGTACTTCAAGAAGAAGTTTTTTTCAAAATTGTATTACCAAATTTCATTTGCACTAGCACTTAAGAAAGAACGTGATTTTTGCCTATTGACAGCAGAAGGAATAAGCGTTTACTTAGCATTCATAATTCACATTT
>JAQZBV010000114.1 GCA_029237685.1 Cytophagaceae bacterium
ACACGGTGAGGGGGTATTGATAGAAACAGAATTGTATCCTAACAAAGAAACCCGTTTAGTATTCGTGCCAAGCCCAACTCGTATAGAGTTGCTGGTAGGTGGCGTGAAGAAGGATGTGTTGTGGGAAGACAAATAGCAGAGAACTGAAAACAGAGAACTGAAAACAGATTATTCAGTTCTCTGTTTTCAGTTCTCTGTTTTCTCAACTTAGTATCCGATTTTCCTCCGCACTTTTTCCAGCACCGGCAAGCCTATCGCTTTCGCTTTCTGCGCGCCTTCTTTCAGTTTTTGATCCAGTAGTTCTTTATTGCCGATGAAGTGATTATAGGCTTCACGTTCTTTGCTGAACTGATGAAGAAGCACTTCATACAATTCCTGTTTGGCATGACCATAGCCAAAATTACCGGCCAGGTATTTTGCTCTCAATTGCTCCGTTTGCTCAACGGTGGCTACCAATTGGTAAATTTTGAAGACATTGTCCGTATCAGGGTTCTTAGGGTCTTCCATGGGCGTGCTGTCGGTGACGATCGACATCACTTGCTTGCGCAATTCTTTTTCAGGTAAGAAAATATCGATGATGTTGTTGTATGACTTACTCATCTTCTGCCCATCCGTGCCGGGGATGATCTTCATGGACTCACTTACTTTGGCTGAAGGCATTACGAATGTTTCACCGTATTGTTTATTGAATGCCGCCGCAATGTCTCGTGTAATTTCCAGGTGCTGAATCTGATCTTTACCCACTGGTACTTGTTCTGCGTCATACAACAAGATATCCGCAGCCATCAACACCGGGTAAGTGAACAAACCCGCATTGACATCCGAAAGCTTTTCCGATTTGTCTTTAAAAGAATGGGCATTTGCCAGCATGGGGAAAGGCGTCAGGCAATTCAGTATCCAGGCCAGTTCGCAGACTTCGCTCACGTCGGATTGACGGTAGAAAATGTTTTTGTCGGTATCAAAACCACAAGCCAACCAAGCGGCGGCAGCGGCATAGGTATTGTTTCTTCTGGCTTCTCCGTCTTTGAGACTGGTGAGGGTGTGTAAGTCGGCGATGAAAAATAACGATTCATTACCCGCTTGCTTGGACAATTCTATTGCGGGTTTGATCGCACCTAAAATATTGCCCAAGTGGGTTTTACCACTGCTTTGTATTCCTGTAAGTATTCTGGCCATGTGTATTTATATCGATAATAATCTTAGCGCTTCCGCAACAAAAATAATATCTTCGTTCGTTGTAACTATGGTTTCCCTGAAATACTTTGAAAATTTCCATAAATATCATGTATAAAGTTGTTGCTGTTTCCACTCGTGTACTGTTCTTTTTTGTCGCTTGCCTGCTGATCAACACGGTGGCCAATGGCCAGGCTTTAACCTTTGAAGCCAAAGAGATAGAGCTGGGTTACATGCCCGAAGATACCGGTAATGTGGTGGTGGATTTCAAATGGAGTGTGAGCGCTGATTCCGCTGTCTTTATACAAGAGATCGATACTCATGGAGGCTGCTCGATTGTCAGTTATCCTAAAGATACATTAAGAAAAGGAAGCAACGGCAAGATTACCGTCCGTGTCAATCCTAAAAACCGTCCGGGCCCTTTTGTTCGTAAGATTACGTTGCGTACCATGCCGGATTCTGTGACACAGGATTTGTACATCAAGTCTTACATAGAACCGTCTGTGAAAGTATGGGATCAAAATACCAATGAAACCACATACGGTGTGGCGGTACTTTCTTCCGATTACATTCGTGTAGGACAAGTGCCTGAAAATACCAAACTCGAAAAGAGTATCAAGATCAAAAATACAGGAAAAGAAACCTTACGCTTTGTCGCTTCTAAATTCAAAAAGCCCGCTTATGTGACGGTGAAAATAACACCGGAAAAACTGTTGAGCGGACAGGAAGCAACCGTCGTATTTACCCTTGATTTTTCTACTTCAGGCAAACTTGGCAGCTATACCGACATGGTAGAATTGTATGCAGAAGGCAATAGTCCCAAAGAAATCATTGTTTACCTGATTGGGAAAATTCTACCTGTTCCTGTAGTGTCTGCAAACAAACCTGTCGTACAGATGTTATTGAAAGAAGCAGACTTGAAAGAGGTCCCTTCTGATAAACCTGTACAAGGTAGTTTGGTGATAAAAAACATCGGAGCTTCCCCATTGGTTATTCGTAAAGTAGAAACCAGTTGCAGTTGTCTGACCTTGGAAGCTGCCGCTCCTGTACCGGCAGGCGAAAGTGCAACCCTTTATTTTACCTTAGATCCAAGAGGACTTTCAGGTGCGGAGGAAAAGAAAATTATTTTGTATACGAATGCTCCGGATCAACCCATTATTACGTTGCTTGTAAAAGCGGTGGTGGGGCATTAGTTTTAGTTGTTAGTTGTTAGTTGTTAGTTGTTAGTTGTTAGTTGTTAGTTGTTAGTTGTTAGTTGTTAGTTGTTAGTTGTAATAGACGTTGACAGATAGAAATATACCGAATAGATGGGAGGGCATTTTTTTAGTAGTACTTCTATTAAATTGGATAATTGACCAAACATCGTTATAGAATGAACCAATTATTACAGTACCCGTAAAACATAATCTACTGATCAGTTGTTAGTTTTAAAAGAACTAACAACTAATAACTAACAACTAACAACTAAAAAACCATGCTTGATTCTATTTTTTCCAGGGAACAATCTTTTGTAAAAGCAACAGAGCAAGAGTGGGATGTCATCATCATCGGGGGAGGAGCCACAGGTTGCGGAGCAGCGTTGGATGCTGTTTCCAGAGGATTGAAAACATTGTTAGTAGAAAAGGCCGACTTCGCCTCTGGCACCTCCGGGCGTTCGACCAAATTGATTCACGGAGGATTACGTTACCTTAAAAACATGGAATTTGCTTTGGTCCGCGAAGTCGGATTAGAGCGTGCGATATTGCAACGCAACGCCAGGCACTTGGTCTATCGGGATCCTATGTTTCTGCCCGTATACAAAGGAGGCGAGTTGGGTTGGACAACAACAGCCCTCGCTTTATGGGTGTATGAATGGCTGGCCGGTGTAGAATCGTCTGAACGCCGTGTTATGCTTTCGGTGAAAGATACGTTGGCGCAATTGCCTTTGCTGCAAACCAAAGGCTTACTGGGCTCCGCTAAATATTTTGAATACCGCACCGACGATGCTCGTCTGACGCTCGCCCTGGCGCTGAGTGCCAGACATAAGGGCGCGACCTTATTGAATTACGCTAAGGTAGAAGAGTTTATATACGAGGCACAACAGCTCAAAGGTGTAGTGGTAAAAGATGAAGCCGGCGCTGCTTCATACCGTCTTCGCGCACGTTGCTTCGTGAATGCGGCGGGACCTTGGGTAGATCGTATTTCTTCCTTGGATAAAACTACGGTTCACCAACCTAAATTAGCCGGTTCCAGAGGCATTCACATTGTCTTGAGTTCTTTTGACTTCCCGTTGAAACAAGCTGTATACTTTGATGCACCGGATGGCCGCATGGTTTTTGCGATTCCGAGAGAACAAATGGTATATGTCGGCACCACCGATGTATTTTACAAAGGCTCCCTCGAAGATCCGGAAATACCGGTAAAAGAAATGGAGTACCTGCTCTCTTGTGTACGGGATAAATTCCAACTCAAGAACATTACCCTTTCTCAAATTCATTCTGCCTGGTCCGGGGTTCGTCCTCTGGTGATGGAACAAGGGAAAGCAGAAGGCAAAATTTCACGCAAAGACGAATTGTATACCAGCAAGAGTGGTTTGATCACCATCACAGGCGGCAAGTTGACCGGCTACCGCAAGATGGCGCAGCGTGCGATGGACGCTGTGTGTAAACAATTGCAGTATAATGGAAGCAGCAGGACCATTCAATTGCCGCTTTGGGGAGGCAACTTTCCAAGCGATGAAGCCTTTGGTTATTTCGTTTCCATAAAAATAGTGGAAGTGATGGAAGCGCTGAATATATTGAGTTATGAAGCGGAATTATTGGTCAGACGTTATGGTGACCATACCGATGCTTTTCTCGCTTACATTCCGAAAGCGAATTACTATGCACAAAAATACCAGGCTTCTCTTTCTCTCACCTTGCAAATCGTGTATGCGATCGCCGTAGAGCAAGCCCTGAAGCCCGAAGATGTTTATATCCGCCGCACCACCGATTTTTATTTCCGTACCGTAGATTTGAAACAAAATTACAAAAAGCTGATCGCTATCATGGCGGATTGCCTGTCGCAAGATGAAGCCTGGATCAAAGCGGAGGAAACCGTGTTTTTGGCACATGTTCAAAACCTTCGGTTGGACTAAAAGAAGAGGGTACAAGAGCGCGAACCCCTGTACCCGAAAAATGTGTGAGAGCCATCTGAAAAAAGAGAATGGCGAACTTATTATCCAAAAGTATATTCATTTACCAGCCAAAAGGTAATCGGGAAAAGTGGGGAAATGTTGAAAAAAGTACAAGGTAATACGAATGTATTCCGATGGGTGCGATGAACCAAGTATGGAGTAAATCATTGTCTCCTGGCCCCTAACCCCTAAAGGGGAACACTTTTTACTAAAAAAGAAGCCCATCGCATAATAAATGCGATGGGCTTCTTTTTTTTATCGTAAACTAAAGTCCCCTTGAGGGGATTTAGGGGCTAGGTGGTATAAAACGAAATCTCATAACTAACGGCAAACCGTGTCAGGTCGAAAAGCTTGTTAGAGCGCAGAAACAGAAACAGAAACAGAAACAGAAACAGAAACAGAAACAGAAACAGAAACAGAAACAGAAACAGAATGCTCTAAATAACTTCTATACTTACCACTTACAACTTACTACTTATCACTTTTATCAACCGATCCGGGTAATCACTAATGATGCCATCCACTCCAAGCTTGATCAATGCTTCCATGTCTTCGACTTCATTCACCGTCCAAGGAATGACGTGTATATTCAGCTTATGCGCGGTTGCTACTTCTGCTTTGGTTAAAAATGTATAATCAGGGCTATACACCTGTGGCATAAATCCCAGTCTTTTCAAATGAATGGTGATGCTTCCTTCTTCTTCCACTAAATAGGAGAGTGTTTGCTCCGGGCGCACGCGGTGCAGATAGTTGAGCACGTCCGTATCGAAACATTGAACGATCGTTCGCTTTTGAATACTATTCAATTCTAATACCTCCATCAACAAATCAGAAAAGGTGGCGGCATCCGGATGAAAGACATTCGCTCCGTCTTTGCTGTATTTGATTTCTATGTTGTACTGTATCTTACCTTTGGTAAAGGCTTCCGCCAATGCAATGACTTCTTGCAGCAGCGGTTTACGTGTGCGGATTTTTTGCTGTTCCGGAAAGCGAGGATGTGGTTTTAATCCGGTATCGAAGCGTTGAATCTCCGCGTAATTCATGCGGTATAAATTCAATGATTTTTCATGTCGCCGGTCAATGGGAATGCCATAAGGTTGTGTGCAGAACACATGATTGAACCAGGGTTCATGCGATACCACCACTTGTAAATCTTTGCTGATGCACACGTCCAGTTCAAGGGTATCGACACCCAGTTCCAGAGCCAGTTGAAAAGCTTCCAATGTATTTTCAGGCATGAGCCCCCTGCATCCTCTGTGTCCGTGTATTTGCATGAACTAGTTGTTAGTTGTTAGTTGTTAGTTATTAGTTGTTAGTTTGTAAACAACTTACAACTATTCTCTATTCTTTATTCTCATCTCACATTTCTCATCTCAGTTTTCAGTTTTTAGTTCTCAGTTCTCAGTTTTCAGTTTTCAGTTTTCTCACTTCACTCTCCCCGGATTATCTTTCAAAAATTGTCCCCAACCCTTGGAGGCTTTTTCGGATTCTCCGTTTTTGAAATAATGACACAAGGCAACGGCCAGTGCATCGGTGGCATCAAAAAATTCTGCTTCCAGTTTTTGATTGACGAGCCGTTCTACCATCGCTGCTACTTGTTCTTTGGATGCATTGCCGTTTCCCGTGACGGCCATCTTTACTTTTTTAGGTGCATATTCTACGATCGGCACATCGCGCGATAAGGCGGCGGCCATGGCTACACCCTGTGCCCTGCCTAGCTTTAGCATAGACTGTACGTTTGTGCCGAAGAAAGGTGCTTCGATGGCGACTTCATCGGGCAGATATTCTTCGATCAACTGTTGTACTCGTTCAAATATTTTGCTTAATTTAATTGCGTGGTTAGGGTATTTGCTGAGCTTAATGACACCGTACTGGAGCAATTTGATTTCTTTGTTTTTAATCAGAATCACTCCATAGCCCATGATGGTCGTACCAGGGTCCATTCCCAGTATGATTCGTTCTTTGGTGACCGCTTTTACAATTTTGCCCATCTATGCAAGTATTTCTTTTTTTATCCCTTTTATCGTCATTCTGGAGATCGCACGAAGAAATTCCATGGAGCTCGGAGGTTTGTGGAATGCCTTGCAGCTTCATGAAAAGGGGCTCATTGTTTGGGTGGTTCTACTCATGCCTGTCAATTGGGGATTAGAAGCTTACAAATGGTATTACCTCATGCAGCATTTCGGATTTCGTTTGACCTATCTTCATTCGTACAAAACCACCTTGACGGGTTTGGCATACAGCCTTGTGCTGCCGGGTGGCATAGGGGAGTACATGGGGCGCGCGGAGGCCATTCCCACCGGAGAAGGCTGGAAAGGCGCGGGTGTTTTATCTATTGCCCGTATCGCGCAGTTGTATGCTACGGTACTGTTTGGTGGATTGACGCTGAGTTTGTTTCTCTGGCACAAACAATACCTCTGGTTATTGACCGGTCTGGTTTTTTTTGTATCGGCTTGCTGGTTCCTTTTTATTTACTCAACGCGCATTGCCGTTTGGCTGACGAAAAAACTGAGCGGTTCTTATAGTTTTCTGACTGACTTGCTGTATCCCTGGACACAGCACGGCATGGAGAAGCCGATTGTATTTATTGTTTCCGCCGTTCGCTACATGGTATTCACCTTGCAGTTTTATTTGATCCTGCTTATTCTCGGCGTAAAAGAAAGTACCATCGATTTGCTCAGCGGGATCTCTTCTGCGTTTATGCTGAAGTCTTTCTTTCCTTCCTTTCTTGATTTAGGGCCAAGGGAACTCGCGGTTACTTTATTTTTCAAAGACATGAATACATCCATGGTGCAAGTGCTGGCGGCCAGTTTATTGCTTTGGTTCATCAATGTGATGTTGCCTGGGCTGATTGGATCTTTGCTGACGTTGCGCAATGTTTGGCTGAACCATAAATACAGAAATCAAGCATGATGGTTGTATTACTGATTTTAGCAATTCTCTATACCTGCTGGATTTTATACCTCCTGAAAGGCTGGAGGTCCATTGAGACGAAACCTCTATCCGCTGCACTTCCAACGCAAGGCATCAGCCTTGTCATTGCTTTTCGCAACGAAGCGCATCGACTGGGGTGTTTGTTGAGGACCTTGTCTAAACAGGATTATCCGGTGTCTTTACTCGAAGTAATTTTAGTCAATGACCATTCGGAAGATTTGTTTGAACCCACCATAGAATCTTTTTCTGATTTTCCTTTTACCCTGCGCGTGTTGTCTTTGGAACAAGGGAAGTCCGGAAAGAAACAAGCCATCGCTTATGGTGTATCGCAAGCGGCTCAGCCCTGGATACTCACAACGGATGCAGATTGTACTGCGGGAACGCATTGGGTGAAGAGCATGATGCAGCATGCCGAAGCGGCTGAAGCAACGTTTGTATTTGGTCCGGTGGCATTTGAATCTGATCGTTCTTTCCTCACCGATTTTCAGCAGATGGAGTTGGCTTCGCTGATTGGCAGTGGCGCTTCCTTATGGAAAAAAGGTTTTCCCACCATGTGCAACGGGGCTAATTTATTATACAAAAAATCACTGCTCACGTATGATCCATACCAATCCAATCAGCACCTCGCTTCGGGTGACGATGAATTTTTAATGCATCAGGTCTATCAAAGGGAGCCTCAGGCGGTAAGTTTTGCTAAAAACAAGGAAAGTTTGGTCATGACGGAACCTTGTTATTCCTGGCCCGTATTGTACCAACAGCGGAAAAGATGGGCGAGTAAATGGGGCGCTTATCGCCTGGTACATGTGCAACGCATCGCATTGGGCGTCTTTCTGGCGAATTTGTGCTATGCGGTCTTGCCTTTACTGGCTTTGGGATGGCCTGTTCTAATTCCATGGATCATAGGAATATATGGTTGCCGCTGGATAATGGATGGAATTTTTATCCGTGAAATTACCCGATTTTATAATAAACCTTTTAACTTAGTAAGATACGCGGAGGTGGCCACTATCTACCCCTTGTATGTTGTAGTTTCTGCCCTCGCCGGCAGAGCCGGTAAATACACCTGGAAAGGTAGAAAAGTCAGTTGATGAACAGGGATTGGCCTTGACCATAGTGATTCAATTATCATTTTAGATATTCTATCAAACGAATGATTAGAATGATGGATAGGATACTGATGGACTAAAGAGAAATTTGGATTTACAGTGACAGATCAGGAATTTGATGTACTCGATGAATTGTATTTCGTCATTTCCTTTCAGGATTTAATGAGGAACTTATCCTGGCCAGCAACGGATCTTTTATCCGTGTTGAAGGAATTGGTGGAGAAGGAAATGGTCAAATGCATTGATCCGCAAAGCGAAGAAGAGATTGAGCTCTCTGCTTCTGAACTAGATAAAAAGCACACTAAGATATTATTTTTAGCTACCAAAAAAGGGCTAATGGAGCATAATAGTAGAGAAGAGTAAATGGTCAAATCGAATAAATCTGCTGTTAAGTCGCCTGGGTATTATGTATGGCAACGCTTTAAGAGAAATCCTATTGCCGTAGCTTCAACAGTCGTTATAATACTGGCTCACCTGATTGCTTTTTTAGGCTACCTGATCATGCCCGACAGTACGCCCAATGCAGACGACGGTTCTCCGCTCGTCAAAAAGAAACCGATCGGTTTTGAGGTCACCATGCTGAAAGCCATCAAGCAGCGTGAAGTACCGCAAGTGAATGTCATTTCCAAAATGTTTTTCGGACAAGAAAATCCTTACCGCATTGAACCCGTAGATTATTATGCGCTGAAGGGCGATTCGGTTTACTTTACATTGTATGGAAGCAAGTCCGATACCGTTTCCAAACACGTCTTACCTTTCATTCGCGCCGTTTATTTCGGTGACGACAAATCCTTGTGTACCGATAAATCTTGTGCCTACAGAAGGGTAGGTGATACCTACGAATACATTGCACTGGACGGGAAAACTGAAACAGTAAGCTACGCGGAAACGGTCAAAGAATTCAAGGAAAACAACATCGAACAGCGTCATTATGTGTTGGGCACCGATAAGTCCGGTCGTGATTTGTTTTCTCGTTTGCTGTTCGGCGCACGCATCTCTTTGATGATCGGTATCATCTCCATGGTTATCTCGATGTTTGTCGGCATTACACTGGGTGCACTGGCAGGTTTCTTTGGCGGAAAGACGGATAAATTCATCATGTGGCTGCTCACTGTGACCTGGTCCATACCGGGCATCATGCTGGTGATCGCGATCAGTCTGGCTTTGCACAGCAAAGGGATTTGGGTTGCCTTCGTCGCTGTGGGGCTTACCATGTGGGTAGAAGTCGCTCGGGTGGTTCGCGGACAGATTTTATCGATCAAAGAAAAATTGTTCATTGAAGCAGCCAAAGCATTAGGCATCGGTAATTTTAGAATTATTTTCCGTCATATTCTTCCCAACATGTTTGGTGCGATCATCGTGATCGCTACCGCCAATTACGCGGCAGCGGTGTTGATTGAAACCGGATTGAGTTTCCTCGGTCTGGGTGTACAGCCACCGATGCCTTCCTGGGGCATGATGGTGTACGAAGGCTACAACGCCAACTGGGAGAGCGACGGCGGTTACCTGGTGTTCATGCCAAGCTTGTGCATTTGTCTCATCGTGTTATCGTTTAACTTATTGGGTAATGGGTTGAGAGATGCTTACGATCCTCAATCGAAACTAAGATGGTAGAGCATACAAAAGGCAACCGCGACGAGCATCTGCGTCAGATGCAGCTAGACTCTTTGCTGGAGGTCACGAAGGCGATCAATGCCAACCTGCCCGAAGCTTCTTTGTACAAGATTTATCATTTTACTTTACTGGCGGGTTTAGAAATTAAGAAACTGGCGCTTTTTGTGAAGGAAAGCACCTGGACCTGTAAGGTGCATTTTGGTGTTGACGCTTCCATTGGTAAAGCCACCTTACCGGAATCCTTGAAAGACATCGACTCCATTCAAAAAGTAAAACTCACCGATGCGTTTGCAGACTTAAGTTTGGCTATTCCTGTCAAACACAAGGACAAGGTGCTCGCTATTCTGTTGCTGGACGGTAAAACAACGTGTGCAGCAAAATTTAATTCCCGATCATTTGCCGCAAACGGATCATTTAAAAATATTTGCTTCCTACTATCCCAATAAAATAGTCGGCGGCGATTACTACGATTACATTCCTTTAGATGAAGATCGTTTTTACGTCTGCATCGCAGATGTGTCCGGTAAAGGCATTCCTGCCGCTTTGCTGATGTCTAACTTTCAGGCTTGCCTGCGAACACTGGTGCTTTACACGAGTGACCTCAAGGACATCATCAAACGACTGAACGAACAAGTGTTCAATCATACCAAAGGAGAAAAATTCATCACTGTTTTTTTAGCCTATATCGACCTCAAAGAACGCGTGATCCGTTGTGTCAATGCCGGTCACAACCCACCTTTGTTACTGGAAACTGACGGTCACCAATGGCTCGATAAGGGAACCTGTATTCTGGGGATGTTTGAAAAATTACCTTTCATTGAAGAAATGAAAGTGGATATTTTATCCGACGTACGCTTGTTCGCTTACACCGATGGGGTCTCCGAAGTCATGAATAACAAAGGCGACGAGTTTGGTCAGGAAGGACTGTTCGATTTTATTTCTGAAGTAAAAGAATTATCAGACGAAGCGCACTTGCAATTGTACGACCGCATGACCGCCTTTAAAGAAGACCAGGAGTTTCCGGATGATATTACGTATATGAGTATAGTTGTTAGTTATTAGTTATTAGTTATTAGTTGCTTCGTAAATACGCTTACTTTCGTTCCATACTGTCTAGCCCCTAACCCCTAAAGGGGAACAGATTCTACTAAAGAAAAAGCTCATCGCATACTATATGCGATGAGCTTTTTTGTTTTGACGGAAACTAAAGTTCCCTTCAGGGGATTTAGGGGTTGGACAGTATGGAGCGCGAGCGCGAGTATGGAGGAACCATTCTCAATACTCAAACTCCATACTCAGTACTGTAAAGTCCCCTTCAGGGGATTTAGGGGTTACACAGTATGGAGTGCGAGCGCGAGTATGGAGTAAAAACAACTAACAACTAACAACTAATAACTAACAACTAGTTATTACTTTCTTCAAAATCCTTCCTGTCCTTAATCAACAAGAACAAGAGTGTAATGATGAACGTACTGAAACACGCGCTGGCGATCAGGAACATGCGTTGAGGTTTTGCTTTCTTCCAATTCGGAATGGCTTTTTCTATCACTTGCACCGTTTGGACATCGTCTTGTATGGCTTGCAGGTTTACTTCCGCTTCTTTTACTCGGGAGTAGGCATGAAACATTTCCATGCTGGCTACTTCACCGCCCGGAGATTTACCTTGTGTTTTCATCGCATTCAAAATTTCAGCCAGGCTATCCAGGCCGTTGTATTTATCCTGCATGACTTTTTGATAGGTATTGAATTGTTTTTGAACCGCATCACTGATCACCGCTTTGTTGATGGTGTTAATTTGCTCGATGATATCGTTCACCACTAAGGCCGCAGTATCTGCATCTCTGTCGTAAAAGGTAATGGAGATCGCCCCTTTATTGGTTTCCTTCACATCCAAGTTGCCGAGGTATTCCTGACGCATGTAATAGGCATCCGCAGCTTTGGTGGTATCGTACTGATAACGTTTGGCCATGTCGTATTTCTTCAAAATATAATCTCTGATCTGACCACTCTCTGCCAGCGCCACCGTACGGTTGATGTCTTCCACCGATCCGTAAAGTTCCAGGTAAGAGAATTTCGTTCTTGGATCGTAGGATTTAGGACTCAATGCAAAAAGAACAGCCGTGGATCCGTAGATCACCGGCAGCAAAAAGGCAATGACTGTACTCAGTATAAACGTAGAAATAAAAACAATGAAGAAATATTTCTTGCCTCTGTTGAGGATGTTCAATACGGTTAAAATATTAATTTCCATTTATAGGTTGTTTAGTAATAAGTTTGATCTCTTTTTCTCTATCGCTAGAAAAACAATTCCGGCAGAGAAGAGGAAGAACAGGGATGCAGATTTATCAATATCAAGAAAGTTATTAAAAAAAGAGTGAAACACAAAAGTGATGTATCCGCCAAGCAAGGCTTTGATGTATAATTGCTCTTTTTCATCCGCGCTGTTGTAATACAAATTAAACGCTTCTTTCACCGTGTATAGTATGCAGGCCAGGAAACCGATCAAAGCCATCACACCACTTTCAGCGGCATACAGCAGGTATTGGGAATGCGCGGTTCCGCCAATGCCTTGTGAGAAATTATCGCTCGCCCGATTCACACTGATCTGAGTTTTATCTTCCGGTCGTTGGTGTGTGATGAAGTTAAATTGGTAGGTGCCAGGTCCGTATCCGGTCACCGGCTTGTCGCTGAACATGCTGAGTGCAGATTTCCAACGGTTGATGCGTTCCAGGTTGGATACATCTGTGGAAATATTTCCCACTGACTTCAATTGATCACTCACTTCTGCTCTTCGTGATTTGGAATCGCTTCGGTTTTGTGACAGCACTTCGACGGCGGTTTCCTGAAACAAGGCGATCAGGATTAAAAAACAAACCAGTACGGTTGTTAACTTTTTAATCGGTACTCTGATCTTTAACAGGTAGTACACCACCAGCACAACGATCAAACTCATCCACACGGCTCTGCTGTAGGTGGCGAAAATGGCTATGGTAAACATGGCCATGCAGCAGAGGAAGAATACTTTGTTGAAGAGGGAAGTCGAGGTTTTGATCCAGTAATACAATACCGGAATGAAAAAGGCCAGGCAGGTCCCGTAGATGGTATGGTCGGAAAAGAATGGAGGAGGAACATTTTTCGCCATGTTTCTGGCGAAGAAGTAAGAGGCATGCTCCGTTGTGGTGAGTAAGCAAACCAACAGCAAACCGGCGAAGTAATACACGATGGCCCGGTTAATTTTCTGTACGCTGTCTTTGGGGTATAAATTCCATTGCAAATAAAATGTGGTCAGGTAAATCGTGAAGATAATAAAGGATTTGAGTGATACGATGGGCAAATTGGACCAACAGGTACCGATCAGCAAGCCCACCCAAAGCAATAACAAAGAGCCTGTTACCGGATTATAGTCTTCTTTTCGCCACAACCTACCCTGAGCGGCAAAATTGACAAGGGTAAGAGCAAAGATCACGACCGCAATGAGCTCTGAGGGAAACATCAGTTCTCCTAAACCGGGAACCTTGAGTTCTATGGATAAGGGAATGCTGAAAAAGAAGAGGTTGTTGAGGGTATCGATCCCCATGATCAGGATCACAAAAAAAACAAATCCTGATAGAATGATCAGCGGCGCCCATTCACTTATTAAGGTGGCCAGCGTGGTGACCAACAAGAGGATGAAGAGGATCCAGAATGCTTTTTTTGAAAGTGGTGTCACTAAAAAGGGTTAAACAGTTTGCGCCCTATAATTCAGGCATTAAATCTAACAATAATATGCTAGGGATAAAATCTGACCGTGCATTTTTATGTTAAAAATGACTTTTTAACATTAACTTAGCTTTGCTGATTTTAGTATACACACCGCGCATTTTATTAAGAAGTTCATCGGAAATATCGGTTTGATTGTCGTGCTTAATTTTCTGATTAAGCCGGTGTGGATTGTGCTGGATAATAAAGTGCAAGACACCATAGGCCATGCGGACTATGGCGTATTCGCCGCTTTGTTTTCTTTATCGTTTTTATTCGCTACGCTGTCTGACTTCGGTATCAACCAATACGTCACCAAGAAGCTGGCCGGTGAACCGGATAAAATCGAAGAAGTCTTTCCTGTTGCGCTTGGCTTCAAACTGCTGCTGCTGATTTTGTATCCGCTCTTCATGACCGCTGTCGGTTATGTCATGGGATATGGACTACAGGAACTGTATTTTCTCTGGCTGCTCTCTATCTTTCAGGCAGCGGTACAACTCGTTTCTTTTTTTCGCGCCAATTTTCAGGCGCATCAACAGTTCTTCGTGGACTCTTTCGCTTCGATTCTCGATAAGTTCTTACTGATCATTTTCCTTATTGTTGTTTTCTTCATCCACGTGAACGTAGAAAGTTTCATCTACGCCCGTGTCTTATCGATCATCGCTACGGTGGTGCTGGTGTACCTCTTTTACATCGCGACTTGTCACTGGCACAATCCTTCACTGAGAACGGACAAACTTTATCCTTTGATTCGCCAAAGTTTGCCTTTCGCGATGGTTACTGTTTTGTATTCGTTCAATGAACGCGTAGACCAGGTGATGATCGAACGCTTGCTGGGCGGCACGGAGTCGGGGCTCTATGCCGGCGCTTACCGCTGGCTCGACGCGGTGATGATGTATTTGTGGATCGTGCTGCCGATGTTCTTCGCGCGCTTTGCTTTTTTGAAAAGTGATCCGGAAGCCTTGTATAAAACCTTTAAGCTCGGTCATGTCATCGCCTTCATTCCGATGGCGATGGTATCAGGTTTTGTATTTTTGTATCCGGAAAAATTATTCGTTCTCTTCAAACACAGTTCCCCGGAAGAAATTGCCGTCATGTCCAATGTGCTGCGCATTCTCTTCATCGCTTCGCTGATGCACGGTTTGTTTGCCATCTACAGTACTTTGCTGACGTCTACCGGTTATGAAAAACAAACGAGCATCCTGATCCTGGTCAGTGTGATCAGCAACATCGTGTTGAATTTCATCTTCGTTCCCCTTTACGGCATCTACGCCTCGGCCTGGGCCACGGTGGCTTCCACGGTTTTTTTGTCGGGGGCTTACATCGTGTTCATCCGCAAACATAACATTGTAAAAATTCCGGTGGCTACGATGCTCAAATTGAGTCTGGCTTTCTTTGCTTTCATGGCGGTCTATTACGGACTCACCTTTACCTCATTGCCCTGGTATGTCAATACCGGTATTGCCGGTTTGTTTTTACTCGGCATCACCTGGCTGCTGGGGTTGTTGCACAAAGACTCCTTAACTAAAATTTAACATGAATAGTTACGGTTTACGCAATCTCTTTCCCCGTTTATTTCCACGACTGACCTGGCGCAGGGCCGATGTGGGAAAAACGATTTACCTTACTTTCGACGATGGTCCGGTAGAGGGTGTCACGGAGTGGGTGTTGGATCTGTTGAAAGAGAAAAAAGTAAAGGCCACGTTCTTCGTCGTAGGAGACAATGTGAAAAAATACCCGGCGGTGATGCAGCGGGTAGCGAACGAACAAACCTTCGCCAATCATACCTTCCACCATGTCAAAGGATGGTCCTATACCCTCGAACAATACCTCGGGGAAGTGAAACATTGTGATGAGATCATGCGGGAAATAACCGGTGATTCGATGTCTGCAAAAAGCAGCCGCCGTCTGTTTCGCCCGCCTTATGGTCGCATCACAGGTAAACAAGTGAAGGCACTCTTGCCGGATTACGAACTTATCATGTGGGATGTATTGACCGGTGATTACGACAAGCACTTGAACATTGAAAAGGCTTTTCAACGAAGCTGTAAGGAAACGCGCTCCGGCAGCATCATTGTTTTTCACGACAGTTACAAAGCGGAAAAACAAATGAAGCAATTGCTGCCGCGCTATATTGATTATTGTTTATCACAAGGCTATACCTTTGATTGGTTATGATGTGGACAACCGTTTTATACATCCTTTTGGTGCTGCTTTTGTCGCTGTATTTCTTACTGAACGTCGTGATATTTCTCGTACTTGCGGGTAAACAAGATCGAGTGAAGAACGGAGAAGACTTACCGAATCCCTTGAAAGGGGATAAGCCCCTCGTTTCTGTGTTAATTGCCGCACGTAACGAGGAAGCCAGCATCATCCGCTGTTTGCAGGCCTTGGTGTACCAACATTATCCGCCAGCGAATATTCAGATTTTAGTCGGCGACGACGATAGCGAAGACAATACCGCCGCTTTGGTAAAGGATTTTATGATCAACCACTCCAACATTGAGTTGGTGTCTATTGCTCCTTCTACACAGCGCAACCTGAAAGGGAAGACCAACGTGCTGGCGACGTTGTTTAAAAAAGCGACAGGACAATTTGTGTTTATAACAGACGCCGACATCGCGGTGAATCCACACTGGATCACCAGCATGCTGGCGGGTTTAGAAAAGAAACAGGCACAGGCGGCATCGGGCACTACCTTTGTGACGCATGAAAACAACTTTCATTTTTTTCAAACGCTAGAGTGGATGCAGGCGCTGGGTTTCTTGTATACCGCCGATCAGGTCGGTATCCAGGTAACGGCGGTGGGCAACAATATGGTCATCAGCAAAGCCGCTTACGATGGGGTGGGTGGATATGAACACATTCCATTTTCTGTCACGGAGGACCTGGAACTATACCTGGCGCTCAAAAAGAAGAACTACAAACACCGCTTGTTTCTTTCACCCGGAGCATTGGCTTGGACAAAGCCCTTGGATAGCTTGGGTGCCTTGTTTAAACAACGCAAGCGCTGGCTCAAAGGCGTACAGCGCACGCCCTGGCTTTGTCAGTTTTATATGGCGATGCATGCGGTTTTTGGTTTGTTTATCGGCGCGATGTGTTATTTTAGTTGGGGAACAGCGCTGTTTTTGTACGTTACGGCCTTAATGGCTCAGTTCATTCGCATTCGAATGATGTGTAACATCACAAAAGTTACCTTGAAGAAATTCTGGTGGACGCATTTGCTGGTCGTGGATGTTTATCAAACACTCCTCAATGTATGCTTGTTGATTTATTTTGTATTACCTACGGGTGTAGAATGGAAAAAGAGAACGTATGTCTAAGATCATCGAAACACACGCGCATTTGTATGCGGAGGAGTTGAAAGAAGATATTTGTGAACTCATCGAAAACGCTCAGCTGGCGGGCGTGGAGAAATTCGTTATGCCCAATGTGGACGAAACGTCTATCGATGGTATGATGGAACTGGAAGCCAAGCATCCCGGCGTATGTTATTCCAGCATGGGTTTGCATCCTTGTTACGTCAAGAAGGATTTTGAAAAACAATTGTACCTGGTAGAGGATTGGCTGAACAAACGAAAATTCGTTTCCGTAGGGGAGATCGGTATCGACCTGCATTGGGACAAAACAACCTTAGCCTGGCAGGAAGAAGCCTTGAAGATTCAATTGCGTCTGGCGGCCAAACATCAATTACCGGTGATTTTGCACACACGCAATGCCTTCAAAGAAACGTACGACCTCATCAAAGCTTTGGCTTTGCCCGAACTGAAAGGTGTCTTTCACTGTTTCTCCGGTACGGTCGAAGAGGCGCAAGACGCTATTGCCCTGGGCTTTCAGCTGGGCATCGGTGGGGTGGTGACCTTTAAGAATGGCGGGCTCGACAAGGTGGTGGCGGACTTGCCGATCGAGTCATTGGTCTTGGAAACGGACTGTCCTTACCTGGCGCCGATTCCGCACCGTGGAAAAAGAAATGAACCTTCTTTCATCGCTATCGTAGCACATAAGGTAGCAGAAGTGAAAAAACTTTCGGTAGAAGAAGTCATACATACAACTACAACCAACGCTAAACAACTCTTTTATGCGCTTTAAAAAAGATCCTTTTTTAGTCAACCGTTCTCCCTTTGGGATTGAAGTGCTCGTGATCTATACCGGCGGTACCATGGGCATGGGCATCGGCTCTACTACCAGCAGAGACGAAGTGTTAGTGCCCCGTGATTTCTCTCGCTTGTCGGAAGCCGTTCCGGAGTTGCTCCGCTTAAATGCCAACATCACCTTGATCGCTGCGGAAACACCCTTGGATTCTTCCAACGTGAAACCCTCAGACTGGATCGACCTGGCGAAACTGATCGCAGACAGCACGGACCGTTACGACGGTTATGTCGTGCTGCACGGTACGGATACCACGGCTTATACGGCTTCGGGCCTGAGTTTCTTATTGGAAGGGCTTGACAAACCGGTGGTTTTCACCGGTGCGCAACTGCCCTTGGAGTCGGTGCGTACCGATGCCCGTGAAAATTTAATCACCGCGATCATGATCGCTGCCGATATACACAACAGCGAAGCCAGCGCGCCGGAAGTTTCCATTTACTTCGACGGCCACCTGTACCGCGCCAACCGTGCCCGCAAGACTCACAGTGCTTACTTTGATGCCTTCGTGTCGTACAACTATCCTTTGCTGGCGGAAGCGGGTATCCGCATCGACTACCACCACGCCAACATCCGCAAGCCGGGGAAAACGAAGTTCAAATACTACAACCAATTAGAAGAAAATATCAGCATCGTACGCTTCTACCCGGGCATCAAACAGTCGGTGTTCGAAGCGTTAACTTCCGATCCGGACATGAAAGGTTTGATCCTGGAAACCTTCGGTATGGGCAATGCTCCAACAGATAACTGGCTGGAACCGGCACTCCGCAAACTCATTGCCCGCGGCATCGTGATCCTTAACGTTTCCCAATGTCCGGGAGGTACGGTGGTTCAGGGCCGTTACCAAACCAGTAAACACTTAAAAAGCAGCGGAGTAATAGGCGGAGGAGACATGACCACCGAAGCCGCCCTGGCTAAAATGATGTTTGTCCTAGGCAACGATCCTTTCAAATCCGACCCGGCCAAATACCTGCAAATGGATTTAAGGGGCGAATTGACGGAGGAAGAACGTTAGGACTTGGTAGAACGGAATTAAATTAGTTTATTTGTACCCCCGATAATAAATGAACGCTGTCTTCAGTTTTCTGTTCTCAGTTTTCAGATTATCAGTCCTAGAGAGGTGTCCGAGTGGTTGAAGGAGCACGCTTGGAAAGCGTGTAAACGGGTGACTGTTTCGAGGGTTCGAATCCCTTCCTCTCTACAACTTAAAGTGTGAGTTTGAATCGTGAAGTATGTGTATCTATACTTGCGCTTGAACTCACACTTTTTTTTGCTCCGCAACAGCCAATTAATAATAAAGGAAATATTTATACAGAAAGTTAACTATTATTGGACCTACGATTTTAGATGATAATGAATAAGAATCATAGAATATAATTTATAAACTTCACGCAAGAATACATGGCGGACAAACTTCAAATGTCTCAATCTAATTATTCACGAATAGAGTCAAACGAAATTGATATACCTTTCAGTAAGCTTCAACAGATTGCTGAGGTATTGGAGATTGGAATAACTGACCTAATTGAATTTGATGCCAAGTACTTTTTCAATAATGTCCATGCTCAAACTATTAATGGAAATATCAACAATACAGGATCTGTTAATGAAAACTTGTATAAGGAGCAGATTGAGCTTTTAAAGAATGAGGTTGCCTATTTGAAAGAGATCATAGACCTATTGAAAAATAATAAGCTGTAATTATATCTATAATGGAAGAAGGTAGCAAAGTACAATTAATTTCTGGTGGGCCAGAAATGACAGTAAATGGTTTTGCATATATACGATTACTGAGCAAAACTATACAGATAGAGTGGAATGCGTTTGGTTTGATGATAAAAAAGTATTGCAAACAAAAACTTTCAAAATCATTCTTTTAAAGACTATAGAATAGGTTAGTCTAATTCTTTAGTACTTGTAAAAATAGTAAAACCAAAGATTTTATACTTTTTAATCTCATAACTGAATCCTTTAAACAAGGATTGATAACTGCTTTTAATAACCTCTTTTTTAAACATAATATTTTCTTATAAATAGCTTCAAATTTATTTTTCATGAAAACAATCAAGGATTTTGGTCAAATAGAATTGTTAGATAAAATCTTAGAAATAATAGCAACTCGAGAATTTGAAAAATCATTCTTTTCGAAGAATGATTTTGTTTCATATCTAATCCCAGAGAACATAGAACTTCAACCTCAGGAAGTAGAACCGATTTTAGAAAAACTTGCTCAGGACGGATTCCTTAGAAAGGAATCAAGATTATCAGAAAGCGTATTTGGTAAACACACATATTCTGTTTATTCAATAAGTTGGGAAGGAAATTTCCATCATTTATCAGGAGGCTATAAATTGATATTTGAAGAAAATACTAGGTTAAAGAATATAGAAGCACAGCAAAAAAGTCAAGCTAAGCAACTTTTGATATTAAATTGGCTAGTTGCAGCAGGAACAATTGTAGCTGCTATCTATTCTACTGTAGAAATATTAAAGACATTTGGAGTAATACCACCTATTAAATAATTAAACTCATGATGGAAAGTAGAGAAAAGAAACTTCTAAAGTCATTCAATGATTCAGCAGAGTACATTGTTTATGGTTTTGCTATAGCTGTAGTAGCTGTCCCATTTTTTCTAGTAATAAGATTTGCTGGCACTAGCTTCTCTTCATCAGTTGCAGAATGGGGACAAGTCGGTGATTATATTGGAGGCATTCTCAATCCATTGGTTTCTATAGCAAGTGTCTTCTTTCTTATTTATCTGACATTAGTTGTTAAAGACAGAGACGATAAATCTGACACAAATCATATAAACACTCAAAAGCTATTAGCTATAAATCAACTAAGATTTGAATCGGTAAAAGAGATAGCCAAAGTATTCAATACAGTTCAACTGGGCGGACTTAAAAATCAACCCACATTAGATGAGATTCAGAATGTACAAGAGACTTTTGAACTATTTACAAGTATGAATAAATACTTATTTGAAGAAGTCTTTACTAATGAATTTGAACAAACATATAGAAGGCCTTTGGAGTCCTCAATAAGAGGAATAGTAAATGAGGTTACTAATTACAAGGCTAGAAACAAAGTCGGTCCAACAAGTGATGCAATGACTAGATTTATGAATGATTACTGGAATCAACAAGTTGCTTTCGTTGACGAGTTAAATAAATATCTATTCAAAGAAATGTCTCCAATCTATTAGTCTATGAATAAATCATTCACATTAGCTGGATTGTATCTTGGTGCGGCCTTAATGATTATAGGAATCATTTTTAGTCTTATAATTACAAATACATCTATAAGGAATGTTGAATCAAAAGATTTGACTCAATCATCGAAAACCGAATCTATTATAACTCGATCTGCACCACAGATAATAGGATCTATTCTCAGTGCTATTGTTGCAATAGGTATTTTTTATTTGGGGCAAAAAATATCCAAT
>JAQZBV010000115.1 GCA_029237685.1 Cytophagaceae bacterium
TCTTTTTGAATTTCTTGATTGTTCTTCCCGCAGCTGCTCAAAAGATGCCGGAAGTAGATGCGCTCAACCGTGTCATCCTGAATCATAAGGACAGTATCGTGTATGCACATGTCTTGCCAGTCGATGACCATAAAAAAGTAAAGCCCAAAGACAAGTACAGATACTATTGGTATGCGGCTCATGACATTAAAATTACCAGAGGAGGTTTTGATGGTAAGTTATTGCATGGAATATACACCGAATTTTACCACGACAAAGAATTAAAGGTAAAGGGAACGTTCAAAAAAGGATTAAAAAAAGGCAGCTGGAAATCCTGGTACAGAAACGGTCAGTTAACCGAGATCCTGCACTACAAGAAAGGTTTCAGACATGGTACCTTTACGCAGTTTGATCAGGACGGGAATACCATCTGCAAAGGAAAATATAAAAAGGACAAGTTAAACGGCAGACAAAAAGTATATGTGTCTGGCGGAGATGTCGTGATCAAAAAATATAAAAACGGTAAGGAGATCGTTGCTAAGCCCAAGAAAGTTAAAAAGATCAGCGCGAAATCAAACAAAGGTAAGGACAGCACTGCCGTGAAACAGAAGAAGTTTTTGTGGATTTTCAAAAAGAAACCCAAGGATGCGGTGGTAGCTCCGGATGGAAGTGATGAAAAACAGAAAAAGAAACGCAGTAAAAAAGAGCCGCGTATCCGCGTGAGACGCAGCATAAAGGTTGTTCCGCAGGAGACTAAACCGACTACGTGATGAGCAGGAAAGTGCAGGCAGGCGCTTTGTTTGTTGCCGTTGTGATCGCTTTCACAATCGCGCTGCTGACCACTTTTTTAATATTGATGGCTTACCATTTTAAATTGCAGGCAAGGGAAAACATCATTCTCAAAAGACTTGCCCTCAATGTCAATTCTTCTATTAATTTATTATTGACCAGGGAAACACCGTCTTCAGGATCTTTAGAGGAATTAGACCTCTATGGATTAGGGGAGGATTCTGTCAGCATCAAACACGAGTATTGGGGCGTCTATGAAGTGGCCACAGCGAAAGCATTTTCCGGAAGGTACGCGCTTACAAAGACCGTACAATATGGTTACCAGGTGCACGACAGCAGCCGTGTCGCGATCTACCTTTCTGATCTTAGCCGTCCACTTTCCATTTGCGGAACAACATTGATCAAGGGCAATTGCCGGTTACCCGAAAAGGGAATTCAAACCACGTACATTGAAGGCAAATCATACAACGGACCGAACGAATTATTGACTGGTAAAGTTTACCGCAGTCAAAGCACATTACCTCCCTTGAACAAAGACATGCTGACTCACCTCAACAAGTTGTTTGATAAGAGCTACATGCTTTCTTCTGCATACAAAGTATTGGAAAATTTTGAAGCGGATACATTGATCCAATCGTTCATCGATTCTACCATCGTTATTTATATGGGCAGTCATGCCAGTATTTCAAACCAATATTTCTCAGGCAACATTATTTTTTATGCCGATGAAAGCATAGAAGTGGATGCTTCCGCTGTCCTTGAAAATACTATACTTGTAGCTCCGGCTATCAAAATCAAACGGGACTTTAAAGGATCGCTGCAAGCCTTTGCAACGGATTCTGTGATTGTAGAAGAAAAGTGTAGCTTGAATTATCCTTCTGTGATCGGTTTGTTTAAAAAGGATCATCAGGTACAACAGCCGCATATCCGAATAAAAGCAGATGCGCTGGTGCAAGGGGTATTATTCAGCACACAATCGGAAGAAGTAACCGACATGTTACAAACCCTCATCACGGTAGAAAAAGACGCGACCTTGCAAGGCCAGCTGTATGCAGACGGCTATGCCGATATCAAAGGCAAAGTCTTAGGCAGTGTGTATTGCAATAAGTTTGTATTGAAAACGCCAAGCTCTGTGTATGAAAATCATTTGCTGGATGCCGTCATCGATTATCCTAAGCTGTCTTCTCATTACATCGGTTCGGGATTGATCAGTTCTGCCAAACAAAAAGGAATCATTAAATGGCTGGAATAAAACTCCTCTCAGTCAGACTAAAAGCCTCCTCTCTCATCGAAACGATTGTAGCGATGATGATTGTGATGTTGGTGTTCTTTGTTGCCATGAGCATCTATGTAAATGTATTGAGAAACGGAATCACCTTGTCTGAAATTTCCGCAGCACAGCAGCTTCAGGTATTGGCTGAGGAGACAGTAAAGAATAAAAGCTACTTTAATGAAAACTTGGTACTGGAAACATTAACCATCACTAAGAATTGTGCGTCTTACAATTCGTCAACAGAATTGTTTCTGTTGGATTTGGAGGCGAAAGATAAGTCCGGTCGAACGGTGGCAACAAGAAAAGAGTTGATTTTAAAGTCCAGTAATGAATAAGATAAAAGCTTATACGGTCATCGAGATGTTGGTGGTCATGCTGATCAGCGCAGTTAGCATTGGCATTACGTATACGACGTACCGTATTTTTGCCAATCAATACATTTCCTATAAAAGAAATTCTGAAACCATTGCGCAATATGTAACGCTGGACCGTTTGTTGGCAACCGATTTTCTGAAAGCAGATAAAGTACTAAAGACGAGCGATGGAATACTGGTAAAAATGCAAACAAAAGAAGTCAATTATAAGATGAACGAAGAGTACGTATTACGCTACGATCATTCTTTAATCGATACCTTCAGAGTAGGAGGAGTGGAATTTACCTACTGGTGGAACGGAGAGCAGCAGCATTTGCCCGATCGATTGATCGACCAGTTGAAATTTGAAAGCAATTACAAAGAGGAGAAACTGGAATACGTTTTCTTGAAAAAGTACGGTGCAGATGCGTGGATGTACGAGGAACTATTAAATAATAATTGAAATGGCAGTAGATCTTTCAAAGATAGGCGATAAGGTAAAAAAGCAACAGCCTAACGATTCCAATAAGGAAACAAAAGGCATGTTTGACTTCCTGAACAAAGACATTCAATTGTTCGGTTCTGGATTGAGCGATAAAAAGAAAGAAGCGTTTTATCATGAGTTCACCATCTTATTGACCGCAGGAGTGGATATTCGTAGTGTGCTGGATCTTATTGCCATGGAACAAACCTCGCCTAAAGACAAAGAATTATTTGAATCATTGAAGCAGAAAATAATAGATGGAAGTACATTGTCAGATGCTATACGGGATAGCGGCAAGTTTTCTCCGTATGAATTTTTCTCCATTCAAATCGGAGAGGAAAGCGGTAAGCTTCCATTGGTCTTAAAAGAACTGGCGGAGTACTATCAAACCAATATCAAATTGAGAAGACAAGTAGTGAGTGCGCTGACTTATCCTTCTATTGTCTTATTTACTTCTTTCGGCGCTATTTTTTTTATGCTGAACTTTATTGTGCCCATGTTTGCTGATATCTTCAAAAGGTTCGGAGGAGACTTGCCTTACATTACAGCCTTGATTGTTCGTTTGTCTGATATGTTATCCGATTATTTTTACCTCATCGTATTGTTTTTTGTTACCATTTTTGTTTTCGTCTACACGCAACGCCGAAAAATTTGGTTTCGCGATTATTCGGTTAGAATCATCCTGAAGATCCCATTAATAGGGGAGATTATAAGAAAAATTTATCTCGCAAGATTCTGTCATTCCATGGCTTTATTGATCGGTTCTAAAATACCTATATTAAGAGCCATTGGTTTGGTCAAACAAATGATCGGTTTTTATCCGATTGAAATTTCACTGACTAAAATTGAAACAGATATTGTACAGGGAGTGGCATTGAATAAAAGTTTATCTGAATTTGACATTTATCCCAGGCGTATGATTTCATTGGTAAAAGTCGGAGAGGAAGTCAATCAGCTGGAATCTTTCTTTGGGAAAATAGCCAAACAATACACCGAAGATGTCGAACATCAGACCGGACTGATCAGCAGTATGCTTGAACCGGTCATGATTATTTTCTTAGGCGTCATCGTGGGTGTCATTCTGATAGCGATGTACCTTCCATTGTTCCAACTGAGTACCACATTTTGAGGTAGTTATGAGTATATAGTGTGTTTAAACATACTGTATGCTCTTTTTTTAATGTCTTTACAGTCATTTTGTTTCGGTAAAAGACTGGGGTTTAGTATATTTACAATCCCTGTTGGAGGGGCTTGTCCATGACTTCAAAGAATAGGACAGTTTTTAGAAAGAAGATCAAGCTAAAGAAGAATAAATTTTTGCAGAATGATAAAAAAGAATCCGTTGCTCACTAAAAAAGTAGCAGCATTTACACTGACTGAAGTATTAGTAGTATTGGTGATCGTGGGAATTTTAGTGCTGTTGGCATTGCCTAACTTGATGCCTCTTATCACTAAAGCAAAGAGCACAGAAGCCAAGATCCAGTTGGAACACGTGCACACCTTGGAAAAAACTTATTTTTATGAGAAGTCTAAGTATTCATCTGACCTTACTGCAATCGGATTTATACAAGAACCTTTGTCTACCGAATCGGAAAGTGGTCAGTCCAACTATCGTATAGAAATTGTATCGGCAACGCCAACCAATTACCAGGCAAGGGCCACGGCGGTGGTTGATTTCGATGCCGATGGAACTTTTAATGTTTGGGAAATAGATCAGAATAAAAATCTGGTAGAAGTAACACCGGATTAAAGATCCGTTTAAGATTATAAAATTGGGACCTACGATTGTCGTACTTTGTTTAATGGTGTTGCTGGCCGGTGTAGTGTATGAAGATTTTCGTGAACGCGCTGTACACCTATGGCTTTTTCCTTTGCTCATCGCAGCGGCCTTGTGTCATGATACGGTCCATTTTGAATGGGAGCACTTGTTGATTAATCTTACGGTGCTCTTGATCCAGTTGTTGGTGCTGACAACATACTTTAGCTTTAAGCACAAACAAATCATCAACATTACACAGACCTATTTAGGCTGGGGAGATATTTTGTTTTGGTTGGTACTGTGTTGTTTGTTTTCGCCTTTGAATTTTATTGTTTTTTATATGTCATCGTTATGTCTTGCTGTTGTTGGTTCCTTGCTGATTCCTGTTTTTCGTGCAGAAGGATCTAGAATTCCTTTAGCGGGCATGCAGGCCTTATTGTTGGTTTTATTTCTGGCGTTTGCGCATTGGAGTAACATGGCTTTGAGAAACGATGACCATGTGTTAGAATGGTTACTGATATGAGTGAACAACCGGCTATAGAAGTAAATGCAAAAGACCTTCAGGTATTGACGCCTGAACAGGCTTGGCATTACCGCATTTTCCCTAAATCGGAAAATGCAGGTAGCATTTTGTTCTTAATCGATGAAGCCATGGATGCCTTATCCGCTGAAGTGGAGCTCGAAATGTTGACGGGTAAAAAAATAAACTTTGAACTGGTCAACAGAGATGCCATCCAAACCTTACTTTCCAAGCATTACAGATTAGAACAGAGCAATGCCGGAAAAAGTAAGCAACTGAGTTATAGCGGAGATGGGGATGACTTTCTAGGAAACTTAATCAGTGAAGCAAAAAGTTTGAAGAGCAGTGATATTCATATTGAAACCTACGAAGAGAAATGCCGAATCCGTTTGCGTATTGACGGTATGCTCGTAGAACGATATGTCATTGATAAGTATGAGTATCCTTCACTGGTCAATAAAATAAAAATCATGTCTAACCTGGACATCGCTGAAAAACGCTTGCCTCAAGACGGGCGGATTTCTTTTCAGCGTAACGGACATAAATTTGATATCAGGGTTTCTGTATTGCCTACGTTGCACGGTGAAAAAATAGTATTGAGGATTCTTTCTAACGACGCGACGAACATAGATATATACAAGCTCGGTTTTTCCGATGAAGATCTAGCCAACTTTTTAGAAGGCGTCAAAAGACCTAACGGTATTTTGTTGATTTCCGGCCCAACAGGATCTGGTAAGACCACCACCTTGTATGCAACATTAAAATTGCTCAATAAAGAGACAAGAAACATTCTTACCATTGAAGATCCGATTGAATATACATTGGAGGGGATCAATCAAGTCCAATTGAAGGAATCCATCGGACTTAATTTTGGTGCTTCCTTAAGAACCTTCCTTCGGCAAGACCCGGATATCATCATGGTGGGGGAGATAAGAGATCCGGATACGGCGAACATGGCCATTCGTGCGGCATTGACGGGCCACTTGGTTTTATCTACGATACACACTAACAGCGCCTGGGGTACCATATCCCGTTTGATTGATATGGGAATACCTTCTTTTCTTGTGGCCAATACGCTCAATACAAGCGCTGCTCAGCGGCTGTTGCGTTTGTTGTGTCCGCATTGTAAAGTGAAGGTAGTCTTTAATCCTCAATCGTATCCCAAACAATTCAAGCCATACCGCAGTGTTAGTGAACATCATATTGCGGTTGGTTGCGAACATTGTTACCATACCGGCTATAAAGGTAGAAAAGCTGTTTATGAAGTGATTCCCATTGATATGGAGTTTGCTGAAATGATCAAGCGAAACAGCCATGATATCAATCAACAGTTAGCAGAAAAAGGAATAAAAACATTAGCTGAAAACGCTTTTGAACTATTTGAAAAAGGAGAAACGACAATAGAGGAAATATATCCTTTGCTGTTGAATTTCTAATCGTGTGCCTATTAAGACTCTATCCATATTCGTATGAAATTTTACCCGTATTTACTTTTATTATTTTTAATCACTTTTATCGTGCAGCCCTTGTATGCACAAGTGGCAAGCGGACAAGATCGTTTTCTGATCATTGAAAGAAATTTAAATGATCTAAAAAACGATGTTCCCGGGTTACAGGAAAAAGTAGACTTTGCTCTTTCTGGTGTGAGCATACAAGAGTTTATTCGAACATTGGCAGAATCTAACAGCTTGAATGTAAGTATAGACCCTACACTAAGTTTTCGTGTGTACAATAATTTTACCAATGAAAAGGTGTCTAATATTTTATTGTTTCTGTGTAAAGAATACGACCTGGATATCCGCTTTGTGGGTACAATCATGTCTTTTGTAAAATATGTACCGCCTGCTGAGGTTAAAGTTGAAGCACCTAAGAGAGAAGTGTTGATTAAGTATAATAACTACGGACAATTATTAACACTTGATTTAAAGAACGACACGCTTGATCAAGTGGTCAAGAAAATCACTCAGCTGACGAAGAAGAATGTGATTTTGTCCAATGGCCTTACGAATAAAATCATTAATGTCTACATTGAAGATGCGCCTTTCGATAATGCGATCATCAAAATGGCGTATTCTAATAATTTGAAAGTAGTAAAAACCAGTGATGATTTTTATGTCATTAAGGGGATTGAAGAAGGAGAAGACTTGTTGGCAGATAAAGAAACGAATAAGAGAAGGGCTCAACAAAAAGTGGCTGGAAGTAATAATACGACCGGACTGTATACGGATGTCATCGATTCTCTGGGCCAGAAGAGAATTACCGTCGAAGCAGCAAATGCACCTATTTTGGATGTGATCAAACAAGTAAGTCAACAAGCCGGTGAAAGTTACTTTTTATTCAGTGACCTCAAAGGAAATACAACTACTATGGTGTATAATGTATTGTACGATGAGTTTTTGTCTTACTTATTGAAAGGCACAGATTATACCTATAAAAAAGACGAAGGACTATACCTCATTGGTGATCGCAAGTTAGAAGGCCTAAGAGCAAGTAAGGTGTTGCAATTGCAATACCGGTCTGTCGATAAGATCATGGAAGTCATTCCTGCTGATATTAAAAAGAATGTGGAGATCAAAGAATTTAAAGAATTGAACAGTCTATTGATGACTGGTTCTTTACCACAGATATTAGAGATAGAAGCTTTTTTGAAAGAATTGGATAGAGTAGTGCCGATGGTAATGATCGAGGTGCTACTGCTGGATGTGCGCAAATCAAGAACAGTAAAAACGGGTATCTCTGCCGGTTTATCTGATTCGATAAAGACCGGCGGTACGTTTTTGCCTGGTTTTGACATGACGTTCAGTTCCAGATCAATTAATGATTTCCTTAATTTTCTAGGAACAAACAATACGTTGAATCTAGGTAGAGTAAGTCCTAATTTCTACTTAGGATTGAGTGCACTCGAGGATAACAGCAATGTCGAAGTGCGGAGTATGCCTAAACTTTCCACCTTAAATGGACACGATGCCAACCTGAGCATAGGCAGCACGCGCTATTATTTTGTAGAAACACAAAACACATTAGGCACTCTGACTACCAGCACAATTCGTACCCGTCAATGGAATCCTGTACAAGCGAATTTGGATATAAATATCAAACCATTAGTTTCAGGAGATGATCAGGTCACATTAGAAATAGATATCAGTATTTCTGACTTCCTGGATTCCCCGTCTGCCGATGCACCGCCTCCGGCCTCTAATTCTAAATTTAAATCTATGGTACGCGTAAGAAATGAAGAGATGATTGCTCTTGGTGGCATAGAACGTACAGAGAAGAGTCGCAAAGGCAGTGGTGTGCCGATCCTGTCTAGAATTCCTGTGATCAAATGGCTTTTCTCTAGCAGAACCAATGCAAGAAATAAAGTGGTTTCTGTTGTATTTATTAAACCCATTATTATTTATTAATTAATTCCATGTTGGATCGCCTGAAGCAACGTCTGGTAAGCTTTGATAAAGTCGCAGGAGTAGAAATACTGTTGTTGCAGGATGGTTCTATGGACATTCGATTGATCGTATTAGCGAAAGTCAAGAATAAAATTCAGGTGCAACAAGCCTTGGAAGACTTGAAAAGCATTGATCAACTCAAGGCCTATATAACCCCTGATATGCCTATTGCTTTGGTCATCAATGGGCGTGGTATTTTAAACAAAAAAGTTTCAGAGTCCTTTGACAGAAGCAATAGCGTTCAACTCTTCCTGCCCAATGCTAAGCCGGTTGATTTTTATCAGCAGGTGTATCAAGCTCAACCTCATTGTTGGGTGAGCATTGTGCGAAGGAATACGGCATTGGATATTATGAATGAATTTCAACAGCATGAATTATCTGTTGTTTCTTTCAGTACAGGTGCGTTAGGTGTATTGCCTATTCTGGCTTTGATAGCCGAAGACGTGAAGGAAGGCAAGGTCAGGTTTTCTGAACATACCTTAACTATTTCTAATGAGCAATTCATCGATTACACCTTCGATTTTGCAAGAAGCGAGACCAAGGTATTTACTATTGACGAAGATAAAGTTTCAGAACAATTGCTCAATAGCTACAGTGCGGCATTAGGATGCCTGCTTCAATTAACTGTTTCAGAGTTTGATATACAAGAAGTTCATACAAGCAAAGAAGAGTTTGAGTATCAGAAGTTGTTTAAGCTATTGGCAATAGGATTAGGCATCTTTTTTACGAGTATTCTCTTGTTGAATTTTGTATTGTTTAGCTTGTTTTCTCAAAAGAACAATGAGTTGCTTTTAAGTGAAAGTCAAAGCAGAGGTTTGTTGCAGAAAATGGGGACATTGGAAAACGAAGTAAAGGAGAAGAATTCGTTCCTGTCAGAAGCAGGTTGGTTGAGTTCTTTGAAAAGTTCTTTTTACGCGGATCGAATTGCAGTCACCATACCGGCATCTGTTAAACTGACTGAATTGACTGTCAATCCAATCAATGACAGAAAGACAAAAGAGTTGCGTAAAACTGTTTTTGAATCGGGATTGGTTAAAATAGCCGGTAGCAGCAATCGACCAACTGATCTTAATGAATGGATAGACAAGATCAAAGCTATTCCATCTGTTAAGAAAGCCAGGTTGCTAAATTATACTTACGATCAGAAGGAAAGAGTAGGTAATTTTAATGTGGAGATAATAGTAGAAGATTGAATTTTAAAGACCTGTCATATAAGAAAAAATGCCAATACCTTTTAGGAGGGGCATTGTTGTTAGGAGTTGTAGCATACATGGCGGCTTTTAATAACACCATACGTTTGTATATGGAAAATAACGTATTGGAAGCTAAATTAGAAAGGGCAGCAAAAGCTCCGTCACAAGTGTTGGTGTTGGAAAGTGCACTGGAAGCTATCGATGATCAGTTGAGTTACTACATCATTGATACATTGAAAAACCATGAGACAACATTGGAAATTGTCAGTGAATTTTGTTTTCGCAATCGGTTGATTCTAAAAGAACTTCCCAAGAAGGAAGTCATGGAAGAGGAAGACTTTACTATCGAAACAAGTATTTTAAGTGTAGAAGGAAATTACAAAGACTTGCTGCGCCTGGTTTATGAATTGGAACAAAAACATAAAATAGGAAGATTGAGTTCGGTTAGTTTTCGACTCTTTAAAGACAATCACTTGAAGAAGCACATACTCGTTTTAACGATTTACATTCAAAATATTAGAATAAATAATGGAGATCCAATCCCTGGAAAGTCTTATGAAAAAATATAGCATTTACCTGATTTTATTTACCATGCTTAGCAGCCTGATGGCTTGTCACGATATCATCGAAGAAGACATCAGTGATAAAACCATTCACATCATTATACCAACAGATGGCTTGAGCAGCACGGTTTATAAACAAGTGTTCAAATGGGATGAAGTTGGTGGCGCTTTAAAATACCGCATACAGATTGTTTCTCCCAATTTTGAATCGGGGGTGAATTTGGTGACCGACACATTAGTGACCGGTACTCAGTTTTCAAAGACGCTCGATCCGGGAGACTATCAGTGGAGAATTTGGGCTGAAAATGGCAATTACAAGACCAAAGAACAAACCTATGATTTAGAAATATTGGAGGCCCCATTGAATGAACAAACCGTTACGTTAAAAACACCGGTTAATAATTTTTATCAAAAATCATTGGACTTCCGATTGACTTGGGAGCGTGTACCTGGCGCTGAATCGTATTTGGTAGAGATCGATACCGCTTCAGGTAATTTTAGCCCGGCATTGTATAGTGGAGTAGTAACCGGTGGTAATATTACCTATTACAATCAAAGTTTCCTTAAAGAAGGCACGTACATTTGGAGAGTAACGGCTAGAAATGCTGGGGATGAAACTCCACCTTCTACTCCGTTTACTTTAGGCACTTATACCTCTAAGCCTAAACCACCAAATATACGGTAGGGGAAGGTAAAACCTCCACCTCAATCACCTTCAATCCACCCAATAATTCAGAAATCTACTGGACAGTCTCGACAACGGATAAAGCAGGTAACGAAAGTGCGAAGCCTTTCCCTTATAGAAAACTAACGACACAATAAGAATATGAAAGGTAACAAGCCCATGACTTATGTGTTGATTGCCGGCGTACTGATGGTATGGGGGCTGGTCTTTTACCGCGTATTCTCAGACGGTACAGAGAGTACGTTACAAACTTCGAATACGCTCTACAAGGCTAGCAATACCAAATCCTCATCCTTTGCAAAAGATAACTTCGAATTACTTCTTAGCTATAGAGATCCTTTTTTATCTCATCAGGTGAGAGCGGGCAATGGCTTTGCTTCATTTCCTTCTGAACAAAGAGTAGGGTCTGCTAAGGTGAAAAAGAAAGTAAAGGAAGTAGTACCTGTGGTAGCAATTGATTGGAGTTTCATTTCTTACTTGGGTTTGGTAGCCAATAAAGTGCAGAATAAAAACATTGGTTTGGTGGTAATCAATAATAAAGAATACATGGTCAATGAAGGTGATTGCATTGAAAATGTTACCATAGTGAAGAAATCGAAAGATTCTATCAATGTTTCTTACAATAAAGAAAAGAAATGGATCAAGCGTCAGTAAGAGTTCCCGTTTTATTTTTATAAATATTCCATAAACGGATCATTCCTGCCGCAGAAAGTATAAATACAAAAGGAAGTATCACCAATAAGAAACGTCCATCCCAGTTTTCACTCGTCATGCTGACAGTGAAAGTTTGCATAAGAATAAAGGAAACGATAAAAAACTTTTCGGCGCTGTTCTCCATTTTTTGATAGCCATAGAAGGCCAAGGCATAGAGGGGATACAAAATAATAACAATAACGGTGTTGTGCATCCAGGAAAAGTAAGGTTTGACATTCCCTACAAACAAAAGCAGCTTGATCAAGGAGATTTTTGTAAAGTAAACCGGATTGTACAGAATAAATTCGACGAGTTGAATCAAGGGTTCGTGCGCAACAGATGGAATATCTAAATGCTCAGACGCACGGAGACCCAGGCTAATGTTCGGATAAATAAGTTCGGCTTTGCTGTAGCTGCCGATGAAATAGTAAACATATTCATCCAACATTTTATTGAGCAGAATAAGCATAACGAACAGCATGACCGGTAAGACAAAGAGTAACATGTTTTTTGAGAAGAGTTTTTTTTGTATGCCTTTATAAAATAAGAAAACACAAAGCGCAAGGAAAAAACAAATTCCGGTAGGCCTTAGAAACAAGGTGAAGGCAATGACTAAAGCCGTCAGTGCATAATGTGTGTCTCTTTTGCTCAAAGAAAGCAGCGCGAAAGAAAGGAGACTGAAACTGATGAACAAAGATTCTGTATACAGATAGCAGTTCCACTGATGGATTTTTATCCAAAGGACATAAAATAACACAGTGAAGAAAGCGGTCCAGCGGTCTTGAAACAAATGAAGGACAACTTTATAAAGTGCGATGGCCGCCATGCCTGAGAAAAGAAATTGGAGCAATACAACGGTGCTTACATTACCTCCCAACCAAAAGACAAAAGCAAGAAAGGCGGAATAGCTGATGTACCAGAGTCCCCGGTCAGTAGGGAAGCGCCCTTCGAGCAGCGCTTTCGCATTGTCGGTGTAAAACTCGGAATCTATGGCTTCTACGACTCCATAATGCAACCAAACGCCCACTTGTACCAGCAGCCAAAGCACGACCAATAACAATGGTCCTATAAATGGAAAAGAAGTGTAGGTTGGTCTTAAAACAGTCATGCCTTATGTTACCTATAGAAGATAAGGTAAGATAAGGCAATTGACTTAATTATGCTCTATGAAATTTATTTTTTCTCGAAATCCAACACCACACCGTTGATGCAATAACGCATGTGGGTCGGAGGAGGACCGTCATTGAATACATGTCCCAGATGTGATTCACAACGGCCGCAAACCACTTCTGTTCTTACCATGCCGTGACTGCTGTCTTTGTGGTAAATCAAACTCGTTTCACTGATGGGTTTGAAAAAGCTTGGCCATCCGCAGCCGCTTTCAAATTTGGTATCACTTTGAAACAAGGGATTGCCGCATACTTTGCAATAAAAGGTGCCGATGTCTTTCGATTTCTCAAATTCACTGGTCCATGGACGTTCGGTACCTTTTTCACGGGCCACGCGGTACACTTCCGGATCTAAGATTTTGGACCATTCATTTTCAGGTAAGGAAACTTTTGTCGTATCGGTGCGCGAGTATACAGGGTTTTCTTTTTTCATATCGATTGTTGTGGTTGAAGTTGTCGTGTTTTTCTTCTCTTTTTGTTGCGAAAAGCTACATCCTGTGGTTACTAAAACCAAAAGTATGGAAAGAAAGTTTCTGCTTGTCATAGCTATCGGTTTATAATTTTATAACCAATATTAAGCCATAAATGTTTAAAATACTGTCGCTAAGCAGACAAAAACTTTAATCATAGTCATCCCATTAATCATAAAAATCATAGGTCAAAAAGAAAAGGCAGGGTTACGATGAACACCTGCCTTAGCAAACAAACTATTAACGTTTAACTTATTCCTTACTAGAGAATATAACTTGCCCGGTATTGTCCAGCAATACCATGTAATTCGCTCCGTTTTGGGTAAACTCTGCGAAGTAATGATCATTTTCTTTAAGCATGACTTTCATGCTGAAGCCTGCATAGTTTGTACTGAGTGTTTTTCTAACTTGTGCAGGAAATCCAAACCAGTTCAATGTTTTTCCGGCATGCAGCATGGTCCCTTTTTTATCGATGAGGGCTGCGTAGGATTGTTGATTGAAGGTGAAATCGACTTCGTAAAGTCCTTCCTTTTGTTCTGTCCAAACCAGGTTGGTAGCTTGAGGAAATAGTAGAGCAAAATCGTGTTTGATGTTTTCAGGAACAGGTGCAGCGGCTTGGGTTGCGCTGGCCATACAAAGAGTAAGAAGTGCAAAGATGATCTTTTTCATAGCCGTATTTTTTTGATGATACATTCCTAAACCAAGGATTATCCCTGGTTGCTGCAATGAATCTCGGCTTTAATTCTGAAGGAAATCGGGTGAGAATCTGTAGG
>JAQZBV010000116.1 GCA_029237685.1 Cytophagaceae bacterium
AATGATGGTACGGAAATCAACGTCAAGGGAGTTAAGCGCCATGGCTACTTCGTCGCCGATCAGGTCCCGAATGCTGTCTACCCTTAGATCCGATGTGATGGGTTCATTCACATCGTCAGAATTATAATAAGCTTCAACGTCTTGGTAATCGACTTTGTTCGGCTCTTTACTCTTTTTTCTATAATCGTTTATGAAGCTGTTCTTCAGGATTCTAAACAACCATGCTTTGGCATTAGTTCCCTGCTCGTAGGATTCGAAAAATCTATAGGCTTTTAAGAACGTATCTTGCACCAGGTCATTCGCATCGTCTTCATCCAGCGTGAGCCGGTAGGCAAAGTTGTAAAGGGGAGAAAGCAAGTGCATGAATTCTTTTTCATAAGCCTTGTCTTTTTCCTCTTTGGTCCCGTACTTGCCTTGATACATGTCGTTTGACATAAAAAAGCGTTTAATTAATGTATATTTGCCCTATGTGGCTCTTACAAATATAGTTTTTAACGCTAAATTATCGAAGGGATTTAGCGGTAATTCGTTAAATACTCCTTCAGGCCATGATATGACTGTATTAATAAATAGATAAGACTTTGACTATAGGATATATATATAGCCAGTCCGGCACGAATGACTGGAAAAACAAATGGATTCTGCTCTGCGCCTTGACTCTTATTGTGGGTATTTACGTGTCCGCGGCTCTTATGAGTATAGGTATGATTGCAACTGCCCTGCTCCTGTTCACTCCTGGTGCCTTGCCTCAAATTGGGTCCAATCTCAAAAGTCAACCTTTATACATTCTGTTATTTGGCATTTTCGCCTTTTACCTGGTTTCCGGTCTGTATTCTGACAACCTGCATTATTGGGGGGAAAGGCTGCAAATTAAATTACCCTATCTACTGCTTCCGCTTTCTTTTGCTGCAGTCAGTCTTTCAAAGAAGACGCTCTATACTATTTTGTATGTATTATTCACTACCGTAGTGGTAGGAGCCATTTGGTGTCTGATCAATTTTGCCTTGCATTACGATGCCATTGTAGAATCCTACTTGCATGCTAAAGTAATGCCTACTCCTTTTAACATCGGACATATTCGGTTTAGTCTGATGAGTGCTTTCTCTGCTCTGATCGGTTGGGTGCTCTACAAAGATCAATTTTCTTTCAAATGGAAAGGAGAGCGTTATTTCTTGCTGGCTGGCGGATTATTTCTTGTGATCTTTTTACACATCCTCTCTGTAAGAAGCGGATTGCTGGCTTTCTATGGGGCAGCTTTTGTGTACTTGTTTCTGGAAACTTTGAAGAACAAAAACTATAAACAGTTACTCTTTAGCATACTGTTTTTAGGTATGATTTCAGGTGCAATGTATTTTCTGTCTCCTACCTTGCGCAACAAAGCGAGTTACATGAACAAAGATGTGTCTCGTTTTAAGGACGGGAAAAATGTCAATAACTACTCGGATGGCAACAGACTGTTGTCGTGGAAACTCGGTTGGAGAATTGGTAATGAGAACCCCTTAATCGGCGCAGGAATAGGGGATGTCCTGGATGAAATTACACACATTTATGTCACGGAATATCCTGAGATTACCGAGAACAACCGTTTGATTCCTCACAGTCAATTTGTTTACATTTTCGCGGGATGCGGCTGGCTGGGCATGCTGTGGTTTGCGTCTGCCTGCTTCTATCCTTACCTGGACCATCGTTTGAGAAATACAGGTTTGTTCATGATCTTTAATACGATCATCGTTACGTCTTTCATTTCTGAATCTACTTTGGAAATACAATTGGGTGTTGCGCTGCATTTGTTTTTCCTGATGTTGTTGCTTTCGTATACCAATCCTGATCCGGCAAAAGAATAAACCATGGCATTACTTTTTTTTATCGGACTCTTTTTTTTAGTACTGGCGTTGTACATTTTCGGAAAAGGCAAAGGTACTCCCGTATTACTCTACCATCAGGTGAATCCGCTGATCAATGTAACCCCCGAGTTGTTTGAAGAGCACTTGATCTATATTGCTTCACGCTATCAAACATTTACTTATACGGAAGCATACGAATACGTCAGAGTAAATAGCAAACTGCCGGTGAATAGTTTACTCATTACATTCGATGATGGTTATTGGGATAATTACAAAGTGGTTTTTCCCTTGCTCAAAAAATATAACCTGAAAGCTACTTTTTTTATCAATACCTTATTCATAGGACAGGACGCCCGCACAACAGAACCTGCTTTTGAAATCGGCGAACTCGCTAACATCAAAGCGCTCACTAATTTTTATGAAGGGAAAGGGGCGACCAGTGCGCAATACATGACGGCTCCTGAAATGCAAGAAATGACCCAATCCGGATTGTGCGACTTTCAGGCGCATACGCATACACACGCTCCGGTATTCATTTCCGATGAATTGACCGGATTCAGAAGCAGGGAACATTCCGATTCTTCACCTATACACTTATATCAAGGCAAAGTAGAGGAAGGTTATCCAATATTTAAAAGCAGAAGCACCGTGGTGGCGAAAGGTTATCGATTGGATGTGAAAGCAGCTAAACAACTGGCGCAAGAGTGGAGAACCCATTGGAAACAATTACCCAAACAAGAAGCGATCGCCAAAGGTAAAGCCTATATCATGCAGCACCCCATGCTTGCTGCTTATTCCGAACTAGATGCGCAAGCAAGAGTCATTGAAGAAATAAAGATCAACAAAGAACTACTTCAACAGATCACAGGTAGGCCCGTCAATTTTTTCGCCTGGACTTGGGGGCATAAATCCGACTGGGGCAGAGACATTATCCGCAAGCAAGGTATCATCGGATTTGTCACAACTAAAAAAGGTGGAATAGGATTGAAACCGGATTGGCTGAATTTGAAAAGGGTAGAGTTTAGAAATCCTTCAATGAAGAAGTTTAAAAAAAATCTGGCGATAACTTCTAATTCTTTTACGTCTTGGATTTATTCAACGGTTAGCTAAATGAGAAAACTGAAAACTGAAAACAGAGAACAGAAAAAATCTCATGCTAATCTCGATTTCAGTTATCAGTTATCAGTTCAGTTCTCTGCCCCTCCATCATTTTTAACTTCATATACTTCAAAAAAACATAGTTCGCACTTTGCTTCGCAATCGTGTAGCCATGGTAGCCGTCGAGTATGCCTAGTTTGATGATATAGTCTCTGAAAAAACTAAAGTAAGGAGCGATATATAGTTTTACGAAACTCGCCTTTTTTCCTCGCTTATGCATGTCCTCCGCGTGCAAAGAAGTATAGTGGTTGATTTTTTCTATGTATTCTTTAAGATTACTGATGGTATAATGATGAATGTATCCCTTTTTGATTTTACCTGTTGTTGCGTTTGAAGTGATGATCAGTTTTTCATGAATATCACCTTCCCACTTCACCAGATTTTTATCAAAGAGGCGAATGTGTGATTCTGGATACCATGCCCCGTGCCTGATCCACTTGCCGCAGAAGTTGGTTAAGAAAGGGAGATCGTAAGCCTGATGTGTTGGGTTTTTCATCAACTCACCGATGGCTTGCTGCATATCAGCAGACAATTCTTCGTCGCCGTCGATGGAAAGTATATAATTGTATTTGGCTAAACTGTTGCCATAATTTTTCGCGGTTGAAAATCCCTGCCATGCTTTCACTTCAAACGTTACAGGAAACTGTTTGCATATTCCTGCCGTGTTGTCTGTGCTTCCTGAATCTATGATGATGATATCGTCGGTAAGCGGCAATAAAGATCGAATGCACCTGGCGATGTGGGCTTCTTCGTTTTTGGTAATGATGACAGCGGAGATCATAAACAGTGGTCAGTTATCAGTGGTCAGTGGTCAGCAACTGGCCTTTCATTTAATTTATTAAGGATATAAAAATAGGAAAAAACTGACCACTGACAACTGACCACTGACCACTTTAAACAAAAAAAAGCCCGGTATCTCTACCAGGCTTTTCCTTATCAATTAGCATTGTTATCGCTTAGTATCTGTATTCATCAGACTTGAACGGTCCAGCCACTGGTACGCCAATGTATTTCGCCTGATCAGTAGTTAACTCATCCAATTCTACACCGATTTTAGCCAAGTGTAGACGGGCTACTTTTTCATCCAGGTGACGAGGAAGAACGTACACTTTGTTTTCGTATTTAGCAGAATTTTTCCAAAGTTCTAATTGAGCCAATACTTGGTTAGAGAATGAGTTAGACATCACAAACGAAGGGTGACCTGTAGCACAACCCAAGTTTACCAGACGACCTTCGGCCAATACGATAATGTCTTTGCCGTTGATGGTGTATTTGTCTACCTGAGGCTTGATGTTTATTTTGCTCTTGCCATGTGTTTTATTCAACCATGCCATGTCAATTTCTGTATCGAAGTGACCGATGTTACAAACGATCGCTTTGTCTTTCATGTTTTCAAAGTGGCGACCTACTACGATGTCTTTATTACCGGTAGTAGTCACGATGATGTCTGCACGTTTTACCGCGTCGTCCATCTTTCTCACTTCAAAACCGTCCATTGCCGCTTGAAGGGCACAGATCGGATCGATTTCTGTAACAATAACGCGAGCGCCGGCACCAGCCAAAGAAGCTGCGGATCCTTTTCCTACGTCACCGTACCCTGCTACAACCGCTACTTTACCGGCCATCATGATGTCAGTCGCACGACGGATACTGTCTACCAATGATTCTTTGCAACCGTATTTGTTGTCAAATTTAGATTTTGTTACCGCATCGTTGATGTTAATGGCAGGAAGAGTCAATGTTCCGTTTCTTTCTCTGTCTTTCAAACGCAATACACCGGTAGTAGTCTCTTCAGAGATACCTTTGATATCTTTTGCCAATTCAGGAAAACGATCCAATACCATGTTGGTCAAATCGCCACCATCGTCCAAGATCATGTTCAATGGTTTTCTGTCCGGACCGAAGTACAACGTTTGTTCGATGCACCAGTCAAATTCCTCTTCGTTCAAACCTTTCCAAGCATAAACAGAGATACCAGCCGCCGCGATCGCTGCTGCTGCGTGATCTTGTGTAGAAAAAATGTTACAAGAAGACCAAGTTACTTCAGCGCCTAGTTCTACCAATGTTTCTATCAATACGGCAGTTTGTATTGTCATGTGGAGACAACCCGCAATACGAGCACCTTTTAATGGTTTTGAAGGTCCAAATTCCTTACGGATAGACATCAAACCCGGCATCTCAGCTTCTGCCAATTCTATTTCTTTTCTTCCCCATTCAGCCAGGGACATGTCTTTAACTTTGTATTTCTCAAATGTGTCAACCATAATGTCTTGTTGATTAGATGTGTTATCCATACTTTAGGGGGGTAAATATACGTGTTTTTTTTAATTAGATAGTCTATTTACGTAACAACTAATCCACTGGATGGTTGATAAATTGGACACTTTTTATTTCAAATCGTTCAATTCCCTGTTTTGTTTCCAATATTAACAGACCTTGTTCGTCTACTCCTTTAAGGGTAGCAATAAAGGGATCAGCTGCAGCTTGATACCACCGTGGTTGATGAAGTCCCCATAGTGTGGCATCATAAACCTTATGAATGGTTTGTACTTCTGCCATACTTAGAGTTTCAAAGTTTAAAGGAAGGTTTTCGTCAAGGTAGAGCAAAAGACTATTCAGCAATTCATAACGGTCTATCGGCTTATCAAAGGCAATAGCCAAAGAAGACGCGGTAGGGAAGTCAAATACTTGCTGGTTGACATTGAGCCCAATCCCCAGAACAGAGGCGGTGATATGGGTTCCGGATAAAGAATTTTCGACCAGTATACCGGCAATTTTCTTACCGTTGAGGTACACGTCATTGGGCCACTTGATATGGAAGGCATAGGCAGGATTTGAAAAATAAGTCCTGAAAAAGCCCAATAAATGGATAGAAAGTGCTTTATTGAACAAAAACTGCTTGTCCAATGAAAGATCCGAGAGGCGGAGTATGATACTAAACGTAAGGTTTTGTCCCGGCTCCGATACCCAGCTTGTTCCTTGCTGACCTCTGCCATGGGTTTGGTTTTCCGTAAAAATAACCATCCCATTTTTGCAAAGTCCTCTACTGTTAAGGCTTTTCGCAAGATCGTTCGTAGAGTGACAGGTTGTCAGGTATAAGAACTGTTTGCCTATATATTGGGTATTGGCAGAATAATTGTACAAGATTTTATAATTTTACAAGCTAAATTAACCTGAATAAACAACATTGAAAACAAAAGCAACGACGAAAGTCAAAAGTAAAAAGTCCTCAAAGGAAGATACACTGAAGAATCTCGTGGTGTTGGGTATGCAGGATAAAAAAGCGCAGGATATTGCGGTGATTGATCTGAGGTCTCATAAGAACGCCATCGCGGATTTTTTTGTGGTATGCTCGGGTACCTCAAATACTCAAGTAGAAGCCATCGCAGATTCCATAGAGAAAATGGTTTATAAGGAATCGAAAGAATCACCAAGGCATACAGAAGGCTATGATACGGCGGAATGGGTGTTGGTAGATTACGTAGATGTAGTGGCTCATGTATTTCAGAAAAGTAAGAGAGGCCATTATGCCTTGGAGGATTTGTGGGGAGATGCAGAAATAGAGTATATTAAAGAGTTAGAATAACGAAGCGTACGAAGCAGAAAAAGGAGTCTTATGACAGAGCAACCAAAGAAAAAGAATAAAAAAATCATGCCTGGTCCAAATCCAAAATCGAATGCACAAATCTGGATGATTGTTTCGTTGATGGCAATGGTTTTTGCTATCGCTTATTATTCCCGCGTCGGCGGCGTGAAAGAAATCACCAAGAAGGAATTTGAGAAAATATACCTGAAACATGATGTTGAAAAAATCGAGATTATAGATGGTACTACAGTCGAGGTAACACTCAACGAGCAAGCTTTGAAAAGTGACCGATACAAAGACATTTCTTCGGCTAAGGCACCTTTCAGTGATCAAGGACCGCACATGCAATTTGAAGTGGTGTCAGCACAAAGTTTTGACGAGTACTACGATAAGTTACAGACAACAAATAAAATTCCAGAAGCAGATCGTATTCCTTTAGAAGTTAAAAACAACAGAGGAGATATGTCGAACCACCTGATCAGTTGGGGGATTTTGATCCTATTGTTTGTCGGCTTCTGGTACTTCATGCGTCGTATGGCGTCAGGCGGTGCAGGCGGACAGATCTTCAACATTGGAAAATCAAAGGCAGCATTGTTCGATGCGGACAATAAAGTAAAAATTACATTCGCCGATGTGGCTGGTTTGGACGAAGCCAAAGAAGAAATCAAAGAAATTGTAGAGTTCCTGAGAACGCCTTCTAAGTTTACGAAACTTGGCGGTAAAATTCCTAAGGGTGCCTTGTTGGTAGGATCACCCGGTACAGGTAAAACTTTATTGGCAAAAGCTGTGGCGGGAGAAGCCGGCGTTCCGTTCTTCTCTTTATCAGGTTCTGATTTCGTGGAAATGTTTGTCGGAGTAGGTGCGGCACGTGTAAGAGATTTGTTCAAGCAAGCCAAAGAAAAAGCACCGTGTATCATCTTCATTGATGAGATCGATGCCATAGGTCGTTCAAGAGGCAAAGGCGCTATGCCTGGCGGAAATGACGAAAGAGAAAACACATTGAACTCTCTGTTGGTTGAGATGGATGGTTTCGGTACAGATTCAGGGGTCATCATTTTGGCAGCAACGAACCGTCCGGATGTGTTGGATTCTGCGTTGTTGAGACCAGGTCGTTTCGATCGTCAAATCAGTATTGATAAACCGGATATTGTAGGGAGAGAACAAATTTTCAAAGTGCATTTGAAACCTTTGAAAATGTCGGATTCTGTAGACCCTAAAAAATTAGCGGCACAAACACCTGGTTTTGCAGGTGCTGAAATCGCTAACGTATGTAACGAAGCCGCTTTGATCGCTGCGCGTCACAATAAAGAAGCGGTTGACATGCAAGATTTCCACGACGCCATTGACCGTGTCATCGGTGGATTGGAAAAGAAAAACAAAATCATCTCTCCGGAAGAGAAGAAAATTGTGGCGTACCATGAAGCGGGTCACGCAGTAACAGGCTGGTTCCTGGAGCATGCAGATCCATTGGTAAAAGTAAGTATAGTGCCTCGTGGTATTGCCGCTTTAGGTTATGCGCAGTATTTACCGAAAGAACAATTCTTGTATACACAAGAACAGTTAGGCGATGAAATGTGTATGACATTGGGCGGTAGAGCGGCAGAAGAAATCATCTTCGGTAAAGTATCTACCGGTGCTTTGAGCGATTTGGAAAGAATCACTAAGCTTGCCTATGGCATGGTCACTATCTACGGTTTCAATAGCAAGATTGGAAACGTTTCTTTCTACGATTCTAAATCGTCTTCTGACTACTCGTTTCAAAAACCGTATTCAGAAGCTACCGCTCAGATCATTGATCAGGAAGTAAGATTGATCATTGAAACGGCTTATGAACGCAGTAAGAAGTTGTTGCTGGATAAGAAAAACGAATTGGAGATCATCGCTCAGGAGTTGCTGAAAAAAGAAATCATCTTCCAATCGGATTTGGAAGGCTTGATAGGCAAGAGACCATTTGATAAGGAAACTACTTATGCCGCCTATACCAATCGTGCAGACGCTCCCGCACCAAGCACTATTCCTGAAGTGATTCCTGAAGATCAGATTGATATTACTTCAAAGCCTGATAATGTATAATTGATGCTATGGCACTGAATAGGGCAAAAGAAGAAATATTAAAGAAAATAAGACAAGCACTCATAAGAAAGGCTCCGACACAATCGGAGCCTAACTTTGTTAGTGACATTTATGCCAAACCAGACGAAGAAGATTTGCTGGTGATGTTTGCACAAAATCTCGTGAAAACAAAAGCGGCTTTTTTCTATTGCGAAAACAAAGAAGATTTTACTCAGCAGCTGCAAGCCTACTCGCACAGCAAGGGATTCAAACACATGCACGTGTGGGAGCCCACATTGCAAGGCATGTTGAAGGAAGTTCCTCTGGCTGTTATTAATAATGAATTATCCTGGGGACAGGCGCAAGTTGGTATTACGAGTTGTGATTACCTGGTAGCCAGAACGGGAACTATATTGTATACTTCTCAAACGGCCTCCGGTCGCCGCTTGGCCATTTATCCTCCTCACCATATTGTAGTCGCTTATGCGAATCAAGTGGTATACGACTTGGAAGATGCCTTGAGAAACTTGAGGATCAAATACCATAAAAACTTTCCTTCTATGGTATGCCTGGAAACAGGACCGAGCCGTACCGCGGATATAGAGAAGACACTTGTCTTGGGTGCGCACGGCCCTAAAGAATTAACTGTATTTCTAATCGACGATGCTCCATATTCCGATTCAAGCGAATAAAAAAGTTTTTTTTCTTTCTGACTTTCATTTGGGTAATCCCAATGATGAAGTCAATCGGAAAAAGGAAAAGAGCATTGTTGCTTTTTTAGATTCGATCAAACATGAAACTTCGGAGCTGTTTTTAGTAGGCGATGTGTTTGATTTTTGGTTTGAATATAAATACGTCGTACCAAAAGGATTTGTCAGAGTATTAGGCAAACTCGCGGAATTCCATGACGCTGGAATTCCTATTCATTACTTCGTCGGCAATCATGACATGTGGTCTTTCAACTACTTCACAGAGGAGTTCGGAGCCAAAATGTATTATCATCCTGCCGATTTTAAAATCGGCAACAAGCGCTTTCACATCGGACACGGTGATGGTTTAGGGCCCGGTGATCGGAATTATAAATTCTTAAAATTATTCTTTAGAAATCCGTTTACTCAATGGCTGTTTTCTATACTCCCGGCCTCCATAGGCATGGGCATTGCACATTACTGGTCCAAAACAAGCAGGGCAGGAAATAAGGACGATAAATTTTGGGGAGACAAAGAATGGTTGATTCAGTATTGTGAAGAAGTAGATGCGAAAACGCCTTTTGATTATTACCTGTTTGGTCATCGTCATCACTTGATGGAACATCCATTGAAAAGTGGGGGCACTTACTTCAATCTGGGTGATTGGATCAATTACAATTCCTACGCAGAGTTTGATGGCACTACACTTAAAATAAAACAGTTTGAAAAATAGACTTCTTTTACTCGCGCTCTTTTTTTTATGTCTCGGTCACGCACAGGGACAGGAGTGGAAGTTTTTGGATTCAATCCCTTTGAAAGCAAATGTTCTAAGAGGATCCGGCGATTATTATAAAAATATGTACCTGACCGATGATCGTGGTAATTTGTATAAGTACGATTCATTGGGAAAATTGCAAATTACCTATTCTCCTCCTAAAGCCAGCAAAGTTTCTTTGATTGATGCCTGGAGAGGAATTAATATTTTTTTATTCTATGAAAACTTTCAGGAGTATGTTGTCCTGGACCGTTTCTTAGGGGAAACACAACCTTTGCCATTGCAACGAGAAAGAGTTGGATTTGCAAGGGTAGCAACTTTTGCCTTGGATAATAATCTGTGGGTGTTTGATGACATTGATTTCTCGTTGAAAAAATTTAATACACAATTCGAAAAGATTGATTTCAATACACCATTAGATTTAATATTGGATGCATCAGAGTATGAAATCACATTCATGCGCGAATATCAAAATCAATTATTCATAGCAGATAAAAACTCCGGCATTTTAGTATTTGATAACCTGGGTAATTATAAAACAAAACTACCTTTTGTAGATGTCTCCTGGTTTTCGTTTTGGGACGATGAAATCTATTTTGCCCAGGGGGATGAATTTGTGCGTTACAACCTTTATACATTTAAAGAAAAACGTTCTTCTTTGCCTGTAAAAACAAGATTAATCATGCTATATGACCACAAGGCATTTTTTATCAGTAAAAATTACATGAAAATATTTACTTTTTGAGGTAAGGCTAATGGATAAAGAGCCATGCTGCATCCTTTCTTAACTATAGTTAAAGGATTTCCAGAAGCGCTCCTCTACTTTTGCGCATAGATTTCAGTGAATATACGGCCAAATTCATGTCAACTTTATTAGCTCCATATTAGTTAGGCCGCTAAACCAAGCAAAAAAAACATACCATCAGCGGAAACATCAAGGACTTCAAAACAGGTGAAGATTTGATCGGCGCCATCATTACTGTCAAAGGAACTGACCAAGGTGCCGTAACGAATGAGTATGGGTTTTTCTCCCTTACCTTACCGGAAGGAACTTACACCATCGTTATTTCTTACCTCGGTTTTAATAAAATAGAGAAAGAAGTTCAATTGACAGAAAATGTAAGACTTCCTATAGAAATGGAAGAAGAAACGGAGAACATTGAAGTTATTGTAACGGGCGAACGGGAAGACAAAAACGTGACCGATACAAAGATGAGTGCGCAAACATTGACAGCAGAACAGATCAAAAAGCTGCCGGCTTTGTTTGGTGAGGTTGATGTCATCAAAAACATTCAGACACTTCCTGGTGTTGCCATTGCCGGAGAAGGAAATACCGGCCTTTATGTGAGAGGTGGCGGATCGGACCAAAACCTTATTCTAATTGATGAAGCCCCGGTGTTTAACGCTTCTCACTTATTAGGTATATTCTCTGTCTTTAATTCAGATGCCTTGAAAAGCGCGGAGCTCTACAAGGCCGGTATTCCGGCGCAGCATGGAGGTCGTTTGTCTTCTTTGTTGGATATTCGTACACGCGATGGAAACATGAAAAAATACAGCGCTACAGGTGGTATCGGTTTGATCTCTTCCCGATTGACCTTAGAAGGACCGATACAAAAAGATAAATCCTCTTTCCTGATTTCCGGGCGAAGAACTTATGCGGATCTTTTCCTGAAGCTTTCTCCAGATCCGAAAACAAACAATAACCAATTGTACTTTTACGATGTCAATGCTAAACTGAATTTTAAATTGAATGATAACAACCGTGTTTTCTTTGCCGGTTATTTCGGTCGTGATTTATTTAAGTTTCAGGATAATTTCAAAATGGGCTGGGGCAATGGTACCGGTACATTCCGTTGGAACCATATTTTTAACGACAGAGTATTTAGCAATACCACACTGATTTATTCTTCTTTTAATTATTCGCAAGATATTAATTTTGGTGGGGCACAAGCCTTCAATTATTCTACAGGACTTTCAGAAACCACTTTGAAGCAAGATTTCTCTTACTATCCGAATACTTCACACGATGTGACATTCGGTATAGCGGGTTCTTATAGAAATTATAAGCCCGGTACATTTAAGCCAACAACGGACAACTCGATTTTCAAGGAGACTAAATTACCAGATTACAATTCGATTGAAGGAGCACTTTATTTAAGTGATAAATACAAAATCAACCACCGCATTACAGTGGAGGCAGGTTTGCGTTATGTGCTCTTTGCAACTGTTGGCCCCGGAACTGCTTATACCTATGATGGTGAGATCAAAAAAGAGAACATCAGAGATACCGTGCAATATTCTTCGTTTCAAAATGTACAAACACACGGTGGTTTGGAGCCTAGATTATCTGGTCGTTACCTGATCGATGATAAGAGTTCTTTGAAAGTGAGTTATAACCGTAACTACCAATACATTCATTTGATATCTAACGCACTCTCTCCTTTGCCATTTAACATGTGGGTGCCAAGTAACCAGTACTTCAAACCGGCTATCGCAGATCAGATCGCAGCGGGATATTTCAGAAACTTTAAGGAAAACAAGTTTGAGGCATCAGGGGAAATCTACTACAAGAACATGACCAATGTGCTGGACTATATTGACAATGCAGACTTATTACTCAATCCACAAATTGAAACGCAAGTGAAATCGGGTAGAGCCTGGTCTTATGGATTGGAATTGTATTTGAAAAAGAATACAGGTAAAACCACAGGATGGGTTTCTTATACCTGGTCAAAAACACAACGTCAGATTCCCGGTATTAATAATGGTGAAACGTATTACGCCAGCTATGACAGAAGACATAATTTCAACCTAGTGGTCTTGCATGAATTCAATGACAAATACAGCTTATCCGGTAACTTTGTATATGGAACAGGTCGCCCTGTAGGCTTGCCGGGTGCACGTTTTGAATACGATGGCTATGTAGGTGCGGTATATCCGGAGCGAAACTCAGTACGCTTGCAAGCTTACCATCGAATGGATTTGTCTTTTACTATTACACCGCGTAAGAATAAAACAAGGAAATGGAAAGGCACTTGGAACTTCTCTATCTATAACGTATATGCGAGTAAGAACCCATGGACAGTGTTAACCACTACTAATCCTGACACCAAGAATCAGGAGTTGACAATGATCTATTTCCCGGCACCTATTCCGTCTGTAACGTATAACTTTACTTTCTAGAAATCATGAAGAACATTATAAAACTAGGACTTGTGATCATGACAGTAACAGTTACTGCATCATGCACTCAAACAATTGACCTTAAGTTGAAAGATGTACCGGAACGAACGGTTATTCAGGCTGAAATTCTGAAGGATTCTTTCGTTACTGTGCGTGTAACTAAAACAGCACCTTATCTACAGAATTCACCGACACCTGTTATCGCAAGTGCTACTATTGTTCTCTCAGATGATTTAGGAAATACTGAAATCTTGAATTATACAGGAGATGGTAAATACAAAGGCAATACAATAGTAGGTAATACATCACGCATTTATACTTTAACAGTGGATGCTGAAGGCAAGCAATATTCAGCGATCACAACCATTCCGGATGCTGTACCTTTTGTCATCACCGGAAGGAATTATGTAAGCGAAGAGGAGGCGAATAATTTTCATAAAGAAGGATATTATCCTACTATTCAAGCATCATTGCCTTCTGGTGATACCTATTACTTATTTAAGTATTATAAAAACGATACCTTATATGTTCCGGAAGGAGCTCAGGATGATATTTTTATTTCCGACAGTAAATTTATCGGCACTGAAATCGATGGTTACGAAACACCTTATGAATACGAAGTAGGAGACGTTGCCCGTATTGATATTTATAGAATAACAAAAGAGGCATTCAATTTTTATAATGAGTTGTCGCTGCAACTCAATAACGACGGAGGCTTTTTTTCTACACCACCTGCGAATACCAGTACAAATTTTAGTAATGGCGCTGTTGGTGTATTCATGGGCGCAGGCAGACATACGGAAAGTCTTACGATCGTACCTTAATTCATTCAAGCCGTCCATTCCTATGATTGGACGGCTTGAATAATTTGATCAAATATTGGTTGATTAAACACCAATTGACTATTTTCATGAAATGACTTTTCCATCACTCATCTCTATGATGCGGTCTGTCCGTTTGCAAAATCAGGATCATGTGTAACAACCAGTATGGCTTGTTGTTTTCCGAAGCCAGATCTTTAAAAATACCAAAAACAATATCACTGTTTTTTTTATCCAAGTTGCCAGTGGGTTCATCTCCCATGATGATCAACGGATCATTGATAAGTGCTCTGGCAATAGCTACCCTTTGTTTTTGCGCTCCAGATAGTTTTCAGCTTTTGTTTTTTGCTCTTGCTGGCAGGCAAGTATAAAGAAAAATCCTATTATCAGGAGTGTTTTGTTGTTCATAGCAATAATCTTTGTAAGTATGCTTGTGTTGTAGAGAAGGTCAATGTTGCAAAATTGACAGTAGTTGTCATCAAGTTAGCCTTTTCAAAAAAAAATGGAAGTAGCTATACAGAATTAATTATCAGTTTTACCAATGATACTAATCATGGTAAAACTGATAATTGTAAAAAGGGCTCTTTATCTTCTTTTAACGATCTTAAAAGTCTTATGGATAGATTCCGTTTGGACAATCACCACATAGAAGCCTGCAGAAGGAGGTAATGATTTTCCAAAATAAACAGGAGCGGATACTTGGGTGTGATGTTCGTCCAATAATACTCTGCCCACGGCATCTACTACAGTCAGCTGTAAAGATTTTGTTTCGCCTGGTAAAATAAGCGCTGTTTCTTCGTCGAATATGGGATCTAAAATATAGGCACTTTCTTCTTTCAGGTTAAGTAATTTGATCTTGCTGTTATTGGTACTGCCATCGATATCCGTAGTGACCAACTGATAATAAACAGTGCCGTTAGCCGGCAAATCGTAGTCCTCAAAGGAATAGTTTTTCAGCGAATGACTGGTACCCGCTGCAGTGACACGGCCTATTGGCACAAAGTTGATTCCGTCCAACGATTTCATGATGTTGAAATGACTGGTATTGAGTTCCAGTGAAGTGGTCCATGTTAAGTGAGCTTTATTGCCCACCTTGATGACATCAAAGGAAGTCAGTTCTACTGGCAAGGCGCAGTCTACAGTGATGGTCATATTATAAACCACCGCGCCGGTACAGAAATCCGGATAGATTAGGGAGTAGGTAGTAGTAGCTGTAGGCGTGAAGGTAGGATTGGCACTGTAGATGTCCGGACTGATCGAACCATCGTTGGGCGACCATACATACTTTGGTTTTCCATAGATTTGAAATTCATAAATGGAATAACCGTATCCTGTTGCTCTGGCTGTGCCATACATTCTGACATAACGTACATTGGGCGCTGAGACAATGATGGTATCAATCAGATTAGGCTGCACGTATGCACTGAGTCTGGTTGGATCTGTTTCATTATAGATCGTCGTCCAGCTTGAACCATCGTTGGAGACATCTATACTGTACAATGAGGCATATGCGGTTTCCCAATGAAGTTTGATGCTGTCAATATCATGAGGAGAACCAAGGTCCACATACATCCATTCCGGATCATTGCCT
>JAQZBV010000117.1 GCA_029237685.1 Cytophagaceae bacterium
ACGTCCATGTCTCACTATATTTTCGCTAAAGCATCTCTTTAACGGGTTGCAAAGGTGCAGGATTTTTTTTTACCTACCAAATGCTTCGCAATATTTTTTCTCGTTTTAATCTGTTTAAAGAGACCAAGACAAGTTTTTTCGCTTCAGCTGCTCTGAACCGGGATGCAAAGGTGTTGGATTATTTTATATAATCCAACACCTTTTTCAATAATTTATCCTCTTTTTTATAGAATTACGGCTTCCGAATCACGTACAATTGTTTGCGTACGATCTGGGCCTATGGAAATCAAGGATATAGGTACATTCAATTGTTGTTCAACAAAAGCAATGTAGTCTACTAATTCTTGTGGCATGGCTTCAAATGTTTTTACATCTGACAAATCCTGATTCCAACCTTTGAATTTTTTATAGACAGGAGTCACATTTGTACGCACAATATCATAAGGAATCTGATCCACAATGGATCCGTCTTCTAATTTATAATGTGTACATACCAATAGCTCCTCAAACTTATTCAATACGTCTGCTTTCATCATCAAGAGATGAGTCACACCGTTTAGCATCACAGCATATTTCAATGAGGGAATATCTAACCAGCCACAACGTCTAGGGCGGCCTGTAGTAGATCCGAATTCATTGCCTTCTTTTCTCATGAACTCTCCCGTAGCATCAGACAATTCCGTAGGGAACGGGCCGCTGCCTACGCGTGTACAATAGGCTTTGAAAATACCGTATACAGAACCGATTTTTGAGGGTGGCACGCCTAAGCCTGTACAAGCTCCGGCTGACATGGTATTACTGGATGTTACGAAAGGATAAGAACCAAAATCAATATCCAGTAATGAGCCTTGTGCTCCTTCTGCCAATACTTTTTGTCCTTTGTTCAAGGCATCGTTGATGAAGTATTCGCTATCGACCAGGTTGAATGTCTTTAAGAATTCGATCGCTTCAAAGAATGCCTTTTCGGTTTCCTCTAACGTATATTCGAATTTGTAAAATTTCAATTGGCTCTCGTGCGCATTTACTAATGATCGGTAGCGCTCTTTGAAATCGGGGGCTAGTATATCTCCTATCCTGATTCCTAATCGACCTATCTTATCGGAATAGGTAGGGCCGATGCCTTTCAAGGTAGAACCGATTTTATTGTTTCCTTTACTCGCTTCATGCGCTGCATCAAGCAATCGATGAGTCGGTAAAATCAATTGTGTTTTTTTGGAGATGAACAGTTTCTTCTTGAAATCAATCTTGAATTTACTGATCAAGGCTTCCACTTCTTTTCTAAAAATAACAGGATCTAACACGACACCGTTACCGATCAGGTTGATTTGTTCGTCTCTGAAAATTCCGGAAGGAATTTGATGAAGAACATGTTTGTGGCCGTCAAACTCTAAGGTATGACCAGCATTGGGACCTCCCTGAAAGCGAGCGATCAAATCGTATTTGGGGGCAAGAAAATCAACCACTTTACCTTTACCCTCGTCACCCCACTGCAATCCTAATAAAATATCTACTGCCATTATATTATTCCTTCACTACTATTTTTGTAATCTTTCTACTGCCTGACTCTCGTTGTCTACTATATTGAAAATAGAATTGAGTTTTGTGATGATCAATAATTTTTTGATCTGCTCAGAAGGATTGATCAATACCACTTCGCCACTTTTATTTCTAAACTTAGTCAACAAGGTAATCAACACGCCAATACCGCTACTGTTCATGTAACGCACGTTTGACAAGTCAATTGCCGCGTGTAAAATATTAGAATTGATTTTATCGTTCACGAGTTCCATTAATTCTAACCCGTTGGTTTCTCCGATCAAATCGCCTTCCAAGTGAAGGAACAATATTTGATCTTTTATTTGACTCGTGTAATTCATGAATTATATAATTTCTGGTTTAGCTGTTTTATGTTCACAATCTTGCTTGGTGCATTTCCCATACAAAATCAACGAGTGGTGCATGACCTCAAAATTCAACAACTCTCCTACCATGGTTTGAATGTTGTAAATGCGGGGATCGCAAAACTCTGTTACGCGGTGACATTCCGTGCAGATCAAGTGATCGTGCTGACGGAATCCATAAGCCTTCTCGTACTGAGCCATGTTGTTTCCGAACTGATGTTTCGAAACCAAGTCACAATCCACCAGAATATCCAGTGTGTTGTAAACCGTTGCACGACTTACACGATAGTTCTTATTTTTCATGCTGATGTATAAATTTTCAACATCAAAATGCCCTTCCCGAGAATAGATCTCTTCCAGGATTGCGAACCGTTCGGGGGTTTTGCGAAGATTTTTATTTTCCAGGTATGCTGTAAAAATCTTCCTAACCTCTTCTAACATAGACTCTTTTATAGCCATAGAGGTGTCAAATATACGGATTATTAATTAAAATGATAATGAATGGCTTTTAAATAATTCTCGACACGGAAATGATGTCTGGAATGGTTTTCATCTTCATGCATAAACGATCAAATTGGCGAGCGTCCTGCACATCTAAGGTAATTTTGCCTTCAAATACACCATCGTTGGTGTTGATAAGTATAGAACGGATATTGACTTTCAATTCATTGGATATGACACGTGTTACATCATTTATAATTCCAACTCTATCAGCACCTTTGAGATGAATGGCCGCCTGGAATGGTAAATCGGTTTGATTGGCCCAACGTACTTTAATGACTCTGTAGCCGTAATGCGACATCAATTCCACGGCATTGGGACAGGAGGTGCGGTGTATCTTAACACCTTCACTGACAGAGACAAAACCAAATACATCATCTCCCGGAATAGGATTACAACATTTGGCGTAACTGTAATCCACTGATTTTAAGTTGTCACCAATCACCAATCCTCCTCCGTCTTGAATTTGTTTGATGGCTGTATCTGGATTGACAGCGATGACTTCCTCTGTTATTCTTTTGCTGCTTACATGAACCGGTGCTTCAAATGCTTTCTTGATGTCTTTGGCTTCTACAATTTCTTTGGCGACATCGATGTATAATTCAATAGCATTTTTTGCATTGAAATAAGAAAGCATTTTTTGCAAGGACTCTGCATTAAAATCTTTCTTGATCTGCTTGAGTTTGCGTTCTACGATGGACTTCCCTTCTGCTGCAATTTTCTTACGATCGTCTTTCAGGTAATCCTTGATGCGGGCTCTCGCCTTAGAACTCACCACAAACTTCAACCAGTCTTCCGATGGTTTTTGTTTGGCGGAAGTTAAGATTTCTACCTGGTCACCGTTATTCAATTTGTGACTTAAAGGAACTAGTTTATGATTGACTTTAGCTCCCAAACAATGCACGCCTATTTCCGTATGAATCTCAAAAGCAAAGTCTAGTGCGGTAGAGCCATTGGGCAAAGTCACTAATTTCCCTTTCGGTGTAAAAGCAAAGACTTCTTCGTTGAATAAATTTTGTCTGAAGTCGGCTACGAATTCCAAGGCAGAATAATCGTTGCGCTCGATCATGTCGCGTACTTTCTGAATCCATTGCTCCAGACCACTTACTTTCGTGCTGACTTTGCCGTTTGCATTGTTAGGTGACTCTTTGTATTTCCAGTGTGCGGCATACCCTTTTTCCGCAATGTCATCCATGCGTTGTGTACGGATCTGTACTTCTACCCATTGACCGGAGCTACTCATGACGGTGGTATGCAGTGACTCATAGCCGTTGGCCTTCGGTGTACTGATCCAGTCTCGTAAGCGATCAGGACTTGGTTTGTAGAAATCGGTAACGATAGAATAGGCTTTCCAACAATCCGATTTTTCCTGGTCTGACTCTGAGTCCAGAATGATACGAATGGCAAAGAGATCGTAAATTTCTTCAAAGCCTATACCTTGCTTGTCCATCTTTTTATTGATGGAGAAAATAGATTTTGGTCTCCCCTTGATCGTAAACTTCAAGCCTGCTTTCGTCAGGGAATCATGGATAGGAACAATGAAATCACGGATGAATTTGTCCCGCGCTGCCTGTGTTTGCTTGATTTTTTGAGCAATCGAACTGTAGCGCTCGGTATTGGTGTATTTTAAATAAAGATCTTCTAATTCTGTTTTGATCGCATACAAGCCCAAGCGGTGAGCCAATGGGGCATAAAGGAAAATGGTTTCCGATGCGATCTTTAATTGTTTGTCACGCGGCATGCTGTCCAGTGTACGCATGTTGTGCAAACGATCCGCCAGTTTGATAAGGATCACACGGACATCATCACTTAAGGTGAGGATCATTTTACGGAAGTTCTCCGCCTGCAAGGAACTGCGGCTGTCAAAGACGCCGGAGATCTTGGTTAAACCGTCTATGATCTTAGCCACCTTAGGCCCAAAATCTCTTTTGATGTCACGGAGTTCTAAGCTGGTGTCTTCTACTACATCGTGCAATAAAGCAGACACCAATGAAGTGGTACCGAGGCCGATTTCTTCCACCGCGATTTGAGCAACGGCAATGGGATGATAGATGTAAGGCTCACCGGATTTGCGGCGCATGTCTTTGTGCGCCTCCAGTGCAGTATAAAAAGCTTTCTTGATGATTTGAGGATCCCCTTCCTGCATGATGGGCTTCGCATCACGCAGTAATTTTCTATAACGACGTAAAATCTCTTTGTTTTCCTTCTCTAAATCTATCTCCATGTTACCAATTAGCGAGTTTTTATCGTTTTTTTCAACCAGTACGTAATATTAATGCAAAAAGGTATTGCTATTTTATTTTTTTGTATAACTTTGCACTCCCAAAGCGGATGTGGCGTCCCGATAGCTATCGGGAGGTAACGCACAGCAGCAGGCGGATGTGGCGAAATTGGTAGACGCACTAGACTTAGGATCTAGCGGGGCGACCCATGGGAGTTCGAGTCTCTTCATCCGCACTCGATTGAAACAAACCCTCTTCCATTTTGGCTGAGGGTTTGTTGTTTTAAAGGGGAGTAACAGTTTGAATAGCAAGAGATATCATATCTTGCTCTTGCTCAATACTCTTGCTGTCTTGGCTGAGGGATAGAAGCGAAAAGCCCACAGCGAGCCTTAATTAATTAATAACCTGCGTAGCTGTGATCCGAGCGAGGACTTGGAGCGGATAGCCCGACCCCGCCCTGACGATTAGATTAAGCTCAAAGGTAATTTGCGGGGGCAGCCCCTAATGGAACAGAAGATTAACATAAAACGTTTACCATCAGGTTTGATATTCTGTTAACCCATCAAACTTATACTAACACAATTACTAAAATCTAAATCTCTACACCGTGGAAATCACTCTTGAAAAACAAGGCGAAAGCAAAGCTACATTGAAAGTACATCTTCTAGCCGCTGATTATGAACCAAAGATTCAGGAAAAACTAAAAGACTATGGTAAAAAAGTAAGTCTGAAAGGTTTTCGTCCAGGTAAAGTTCCTGCTTCTCTTGTACAAAAAATGTACGGTAAAAGTGTGAAAGTGGATGAGATCAACAGTCTGGTGATCAGAAGTCTTCAGGAATATATTCAACAAAATAAATTGCATGTCATCGGCTATCCATTGCCTAAAGTAGACAGTGGCAAAAACCTGGACTGGGACAGCCCGGTGGACTATAACTTTGATTATGAAGTAGGCTTGGTTCCTACTTTTACCTATACCCTTTCTGATAAAATCGCATTGAACCAATATGAAATTGGTCAGTCCGATGAGTCGGTAAAAACAACGTTGGAAAATCTTCGCAAGCAATACGGTCAAATGTCTGACGGAGAAGAAGTGAAAGAAGGCGATTTTGTGAACGGAGAATTGAAAGAAGTGAACGGGAACTTTAGCAGCAACACCCTTGTTCCTACGAATAGATTAAACAAGAAAGGATTAGCTTTATTTGACAATAAAAAAGTAGGTGAAGTGATCAACTTTAACATCGAGGAGTTGTTTGACGATCCGATTAACCTGGCTTATGTGACTGGTCGCACTAAAGACGAAGTGGACCAGATCAAAGGAGCTTATACCTTTAGCATCAGTGGCATTCGTCGTTCTGGAGTAGCAGAATTGAACCAAGAGTTCTTCGATAAAATCTTCGGTCCGGGTAAAGTGACTACAGAAGAAGAATTTACAGCCAAACTGAAAGAGACGATTGCAGAAAACTACCAGCGTGAGTCTGATCAGTGGTTCAATAAAACAGTGAAAGACTATTTTGTGGATAACACGAAGATCGATCTTTCCGAAGATTTCCTTAAGCGTTGGTTATTAGTTTCTAACGAAGGAAAAGTAACCCCGGAACAAGTAGATAACGAATACACGGCATTTGCACAAGAGTTGAAATGGTCATTGATCAAAGGTAAAATCGGAGAAGACAACCAGGTGAAGGTTGAACACGAAGAAGTGTTGAAACAAGCAAAAGACATGATCATGGCTCAATTTGGTATCAGCAACATCACCGATGAAATGCAGGAAACCATAGACCGTGTAGCAGAAAACTACCTTCAGAGCGAAGAAGGTAAAAATTACCAGAATCTGTATGAGCAAGCCTTCAATGCTAAAGTGTTAGACTTCATCAAAGGAAAAATTAAAATCAACACCAAATCGGTAACAGCCGAGGAGTTTCAAAAATTAGTGGAGGCTTAATCAAAAAGCCGCATTTAAAAGAGAAAGTCCTTTACTAAAAGGACTTTTTTTTTAGATTTGTAACAGTTAAACGAACCAAAAATCATGATCAATAAAGACGAATTCAGAAAATTTGCCATCAAAGGCCAAGGCATCGGAAGTCATATTCTGGATGGTTATATCAATAAAATGGATGGCATCACCAGACATGAGATCAGTAACATGACTCGTTCTGTCATTGAAGAGCGCCCTACCCGTTTTGCGGAGATCGATGTATTTTCCCGTTTGATCATGGATCGTATCATCTTTTTGGGAACGGATGTGAACGATAACATCGCGAACATCATTACCGCTCAATTGCTGTTTTTGGAATCTGTTGATTCTAAGAAAGACATTTTGATGTACATCAACAGCCCGGGTGGATCTGTGTATGCAGGTTTGGGTATCTACGACACCATGCATTATGTAGCGCCGGATGTGGCGACGATCTGTACAGGTATGGCTGCTTCTATGGGCGCGGTATTGCTGGCAGGTGGTGCAGCTAAAAAACGTTCCGCTTTGAAACACTCCCGCGTGATGATTCACCAACCGATGAGCGGTATGCAAGGACAAGCTTCTGATATGGAAATCTCTTTGAGACAAACATTGGAAGTGAAGAAAGACCTTTATGATATTCTTGCAAAGCATAGCGGTCAAACGTTTGAAAAAGTAGAAAAAGATTCCGATCGTGACTACTGGATGCGCGCCCACGAAGCAAAAGCATACGGTCTGATCGACGAAGTATTGGAACGCAAATAACAAAAATACATAAGCGATGGCGGATATTAATCCGCCATCGCTTTATATACTCAAGAATTCACCTTAATATTCTAAGCGTGGCAAACAACAACAACGTAACTTGTTCCTTTTGCGGAAGACATAAGAAAGATGTATCGCTGATGATATCAGGGATACAGGCACACATTTGTGATCGCTGTGTAAACCAGTCGTATCAGATCCTGCAGGAAGAGTCACACACTAAAACCAAAAAAGGTTCACCTAAATTTAACCTGATCAAACCACAGGAGGTGAAGAAATTTTTAGATCAATACGTCGTAGGTCAGGATGAAGCGAAAAAAGTATTGGCAGTATCGGTGTACAATCACTACAAGCGCTTGAATCAACCGAAACAAGACGACGAAGTCACCATCGAGAAATCAAACATCATCATGGTCGGTGAAACCGGCACCGGTAAAACATACCTTGCCCGCACATTGGCTAATATATTACAAGTTCCTTTCTGCATCGCGGATGCGACGGTATTGACTGAAGCCGGTTATGTAGGAGAAGATGTAGAAAGTATTTTAACCCGTTTGCTGCAAGCCTCTAATTACGATGTAGAATCTGCTGAGCGAGGCATCGTATATATCGATGAGATCGATAAGATCGCACGCAAGAGCGATAACCCTTCCATCACACGAGATGTGAGCGGAGAAGGCGTACAGCAAGCCCTGTTGAAATTATTGGAAGGCAACATTGTGAACGTGCCGCCGCAAGGAGGACGTAAACATCCGGATCAAAAAATGATCGCCATCAATACGGACAACATCCTCTTCATCTGCGGAGGCGCATTTGACGGCATCAAGCGCCTTATTGCCAATCGTTTGAATACACAACCTTTAGGGTTCAAAAATCTGGAAGATACCGGTGGGGAAGTTGATCATGAAAACTTACTGCAGTACGTAACCGCACACGATTTGAAAAGCTTTGGTTTGATACCGGAGTTGATCGGTCGTTTGCCTGTCGTGACTCACCTGGATCCATTGACCAATGATGTCTTGAAACAAATTTTAGTAGCACCTAAAAATGCGTTGATCAAACAGTACAAGAAGTTGTTGAAGATGGAAGACATCGATTTGGAATTTGATGACGATGCCTTGGATTATATTGTAGAGAAAGCCATGGTCTTCAAATTGGGAGCCCGAGGATTGCGTTCGATCTGCGAAGCCATCATGACAGATGCCATGTTTGACGCGCCTTCGGAAAACAAAGCAGGAAAGCTGAGCATTTCGAAAGACTATGCGGTGGAGAAAATAGAGAAATCGAAATTGGCGAAGTTACGCGTGGCGTAATATAGTTGTTAGTTGTCAGTTGTTAGTATAAAAATAAAGGCTTCGATAAAATCGAAGCCTTTATTTTTATACTGTTTTCTCCACTCTGTTTCTGTTTCTACTTTTGGGTGTCGGGTCTTTAGACCTGACACTGCCGGACAATGGCAGACTGCTTGCGCTAACTCCAGCTGTCTTGCCCCTAAATCCCCTGAAGGGGACTTTTGAGAGCGAAGAAACAGAGCGAAGAGCGAGAATAATCCGCTCTTCGCTCTGTTTCTTCGCTCTTATTTTTTCAGATAGTTTACCATCAAACCCGCCGTCTTCTCTGACACCCCCTTCTCTCCTACTTTTTCAGACAACACTTGATATTCCTTTAGCATTGTTGTTCTATACTCGCCTTCTGTGACTAACTTTTGCAGTTCTGTCTTCAAAGCCTTCGGATTAAAATCAGACTGGATCATTTCCTTTACCACTTCTTTTCCTGCAATCAGATTGACTAGAGAAATGAACGGCACTTTGATGACCATCTTTCCTAAGAAGTAGGTAATGCCACTCGTTTTATAACAAACAATTTGAGGAACATGGAACAAAGCTGTCTCTAATGTCGCTGTACCAGACGTAACCAGCGCGGCGCGGCTGATGTGAAGCAGTTGGTAGGTTTGATTATAGATCACGTCTACACCTGCTTGTTTGGCGGCTTCATAAAGTGAAGGATCAAGGTTATCAACGCCTGCTACTACCCATTTGTATTGGGGGAAAGACGGCACCATGTCCAACATGGTCTTCAGCATCTGCGTCACTTCTTGTGCTCTGCTGCCTGGTAAAACAGCGATTACTTCTTTGCCTTTGTAGTGTGCGATGAATGCAGGATCAGGAACAAAATCAGCGACCGCATCCTTCAAAGGATTGCCGACATAATCCACTTCGTAATCGAATTGTTTGAAAAAGTCTTTTTCAAAGGAAAGAATGACAAACATACGATCGACTACGCGTTTGATCTTATGCGCACGGCCCGTGTTCCAGGCCCATACTTTAGGAGAGATATAATAGAATACTTTTAAGCCTTGTTCATGTGCCCATGCTGCAATCTTCATGTTGAAGCCACCGAAATCTACCAAGACAACAGCATCCGGCTTGAATTTCAGAATGTCTTCTTTGGTTTCTTTGATGCGTTTGAAAATGAAGGGCAATTTCACAAACACTTCCCAGGCACCCATCACGGCTACGTCTTTGTAATGACGGTATAATTCTAAACCATTGGCTTGTGACAATTCACCACCAATACCACGGAAAACTGCTTGTTGATCTTGCTGCTTTAAAGCAGCAACCAATCTGGAGGTGTGTAAATCACCGGAGCGTTCTCCGCAAATCAGGTAGTAGCGCATGGCTTATTCTTCTCCCAGGTATTCGACAAAATTGCGTGGCGTTTCGTACAATTTGATGGAATGCATTTGCGCGCTTCCGCCTGAAATACGAATGACGTGTGGAGCAAGGATCTTAAAAAATTCAATGGCTAAATGTTCTGTACTCGCCATTTTCCCACGCATAAAATCCACATCCAGGTTTAAGTTTTTATGATCAACCTTGGTTATGATTTCTTCTCTGATCAGTGTACTTAATTTTTTCAAATCAACGATGAAACCGGTATCAGGATTGGGTTTTCCTTTTACCGTTACGATCAAGTCAAAGTTATGTCCATGCCAGTTTTCATTGGCACAAGGACCAAACATCTCACGGTTCTTCTCTTCGGACCAATTGGGATTGTATAATTTATGAGCGGCATTAAAATGCTCTTTTCTCGATAGGTAGACCATCATCACTATATTTGTGGCAATTTACTGAAAATTATACTTTTTTCTGATCAATAAATACACAAAGAAAGGAACCCCCATCATGGCTGTCATAATACCCGGAGGCAAACCTGCCGGATACACCAAAAAACGACTCACCACTTCCGCCAGTAACAGTAAATAGCCTCCGATCATGATTTCCCAAAGGACTGAGAAACGGTGCATACCGAATAAACTCCGCACCCAATGCGGTACCATAAGCCCCACAAATCCAATCGGTCCGGCCTGGGCTACACAAAAAGCAACGAGTACAGAAGAGAACAATAAAGCCTTCCAACGAAGCGCCGTTGTGTTTTGACCAAGTTGCATCGCGCGTTCGTCTCCCAACAGCATTAAGCCCAACTGCTTGTGCCAGAGCGGTTGTAAAACAAGCGCAGCAACCAACAGTGGAAAAAGAATCAGAATACCCGTCCAGTCTGCCATTTCAAAACTACCAAAACTCCAAAAGATCAGCGTTTTTAGAATACTATCTCCGGCATTCAGGTAATAGATAAAACT
>JAQZBV010000118.1 GCA_029237685.1 Cytophagaceae bacterium
TCAGGTAATGAATTTTATAATGGATATGATGTAAGTTATTATCTAGAGTATAGACCTCTCTTGATTTTGGGCGTGTCCCTTCGGGTCGGGCTATACGCTTCAAGTCCTCGCTCGGTTGACAGTCAGTTTTTATCTAACCTTATTACCTCGCTGTGGGCTTTCCGCTTCTATCCCTCACGCAGGCTGAAACCGCTCACAATTTACAAAAAATACTGACTAAATCAGTTTGTTACTCCAGCCTTCTCAAAAAGATTCCAAGGGCTTTATCGATTAATTTATTCATCTCCTCAGAAACGCCCAGTTTATATAAAACAGGGGTGATCAACAGGAAACAAACCAGGGATTTTAAACTGATGTTGACCAATGCCAGCCACCAGCCTCCACCGGCAGTAGGCCAGAAAAAAAACGGAATATAAACCAATACGCCCACCACCAATACTTTTGCGATTTGCCAGGAAAAAGGCATCATGTGGAGTTTGACTTGTAAGAAGACCGTTTTCAATATATTATAGCCAAGAATCGCCAGACAAGTGCCAATGGCGGCGCCCTCTATACCCATAAGGGGAATAAAAATAAAGTTGAAAAAGACAATCAACAAAACCAACACGACAACCGAAACGATGTTGAACATATAATATTTGGACTGCAGGATGATTTCACCATTCAAACCGGTAATCATGTTGAGCATGCGCGCTATGCCCACCCAGAGTACCACCGATTTGCAATGGACATATAACTCATGGTTAGGAATAATGGCAATCAGATCGTCGATGCTGATCCAGATCAACAGAAAAATGCCCCCTCCTACAATCAATTGATTGATGGAGGAACGTTTGTAAATATCATCGATGTAGGCAATGTCATTGTTGTGCCAGGCATTGGCAATAAGCGGTGTAGCGATTTGACTGATGGAACGTCTAGGAATTTCGATGATGCTGGCAATAAAGAAACCCAAAGAATAGACCGCTACTTCCTGCTCTATGCCATTTGGCATGAGCCAGGTAATCATCAAGACATCGATGCGGGAAATCAATACGGCACTTCCCCCTCCTACTAAAATGACAAAGGCATAACTTTTAATTTGACGGAACATGCTGCTGTCAGGCCAGTATACCTGATAAGCAGTGCCTTTTACGAACTTCAGGTAATACCAGATACCCAGTACCAGGATCGTAAAAAAGTACGAGGCCATGATCCAATCCATGAAGCCATCGAAAGACAATAGGTGCAGGCCCACTGCTGCCGTGGCCACCAGCACAACGAGTCTAAGAAATACTTCTCTAAAAAAAACAGTCGTTACAATATTGAGTCTAACCCTGTAGATGCTGTCGTACAAACTGAGCAACACAAACGTAAAAGTCAGCGCCAGAACATACACTTTATAGGTTTGAATAACGCTGGCATTTTTGGAAAACAGTTCGAAAAAGAAATCTCCGAAAAGAACATAGATGCCACAGAATAACAAGAAGCCAGTCAAAGCCATCAAACACACATAGCCGATGAATCCTTGCCGCTGCGTATCCTTTACTTTGACAAAAAAGCGATCGGCAATATGTCCAGTACCTAAACCCGCGAAAACGGCAAACAAGGTCCCTAAGTCAATGACCACACGGTAGATGCCGATTTCTTTGGGAGTCAGAAAATAAGGAAACACCCACATGATATTGGCGGCACCCAGCACTACGCCCATGTAGTTCCAAAAGGTTCCCTTAATACTTTGTCTGATAACGACTCCCATTGGGGTAAAGATAAGGGAAAGAGAGGTGAAAACAGAGAACTGAAAACTGAAAACTGAGAACTGAATCATAAATTAACTAATTATCTTAAGTATCGGATCTTCTGTTTTCTGTTTTCAGTTTTCAGTTCTCTGTTTTTTTGGTAACATTGCACTACCATGAAGAAAATCACCTCGTTTTTAAGAACCTTACTCAACTACCTCAACCTGGCCTCTGGCATAGAACTGAGAATGACAGGCTACCTCGTGGAGAAAGGCTGGTATAAAAGTTACCGCTCCAAAAAATCGATCGATAAGGATAACAAATCCATTCCATGGCTGACTTATCCATTCATTACCTTTTTGGAAAAACGGTTGAATAAAGACCTGGATGTATTTGAATACGGAAGCGGTGATTCTACTTTTTGGTATGCGCAACGTGTAAAAAGCGTAGATGCTGTAGAACATCATTACCAATGGTATCAATACGTCAATTCTAAAAAGACAGATAACACACGCATCTATCATATTGCATTGGATTACAGCGGCAGGTATTGCAAAGCAATTGAGATGACGCAAAAAAAATATGATGTGGTCATTGTAGACGGACGCGACCGCAACAAATGCCTGGAAGAAGCATTGAAAGCTCTCAAGCCGGGAGGAGTGGTGATACTGGACAACAGCGAACGCGGTAAATATAAAACAGGAATACTTTTCATGAAAGAACAAGGGTTCAAACACCTGGAGTTTGAAGGCATGTCGCCGGTAGCGACTACACTCAATGTAACTTCGCTGTTTTATAAGTCAGAGAATTGTTTGGGAGTTTAAAAAAAGTGGGCAGTGGTCGGTGGTCAGTGGTCAGTGCTTTGCAACTAGCAACAGATTTCATTAACGGTCTTGCCCCTAAATCCCCTGAAGGGGACTTTGCCGATACAAAACAAAAGAGCTCGTTGTACATAACAACGAGCTCTTTTGTTTTGTATCAAGAAATTTACTGATCACTGATAACTGATAACTATCTTCAATAATTCCCCTTCCCACTCAACTTATGCATTGCATGCCTTACAACGATGTAACTCGTCGCCCACAAGTTTTTTAAGAGCCCGTAATGATGCGTATAAATTTGAAAGCGTTCTTTCCAGGCCAGCTTTTGTTGCTTCATGGAAAAACCGCCGACGAGGTAATCGCTGAGTATACGATGGGTATGTACGGTCTTCTTTGATTTTTTCAATACTTCTATCACCCAATTGATATCGGCACTGCAACGGTAAGAGGTATCGTAAGCATTCGCCAGCGAACGGCGGGCGATGAAGGATTGATGACAAACTACCATGCCATACATCATGTTCTTCCAGTTTAACGCTTCAGGGAGTTTGCGTGTAGAAATCTCAGAACGCGTTCCGATCAATTCTCTGTTTTCCTTGACAAAATTAGCTTCTCCGTAGTAAACGTCCGCGTCTTTTTCTTTGGCAAAAATAGCGGTCAATACATCGTCACCATGAATATGGTCTCCTGCGTTCATGAACCAGACGTACTCTCCGGTTGAAGCCTTCAAGCCTTTATTCATGGCATCATAAATTCCTTTGTCCGGTTCGCTGATCCAGTAGTCAATCTGATCGCTGTATTTTTTGATGATATCCAGCGTTTGATCTTTCGATCCTCCGTCGATGATGATGTATTCCAGGTGCGAGGCATCTTGTTTCAAAACACTTTGAATGGTGCCTTCCAATAAATCTCCTCCATTGTATACAATGGTAATGACAGAAACAACCGGTGATTGTTTCTGTGTTGCTGTTCCCAAGATTCTTTTCCCTCCCTGCATAATCAGTATAGAGTATGGAGTGTGAGTATGGAGACGAAATATACCACACCTCTACTTACTCTGCTTAATAGTATAAATAATACTGCAAGTTCTTTCATTATATCGAGATTACCAATTAGTAAGCTTTTCATACAAAAAAAACCTGTCTGCCTGATTATGAAGCTACTCAATAAAAAAAGGTCATATAACCCTTATATCGCCCTGCGTTTTTAGACCCGATTATTTTAAAGTGTGATTATTTTTAGTAAAATTGGGGCTTGTTTATACATGATTCTAATAAAATATGAAGAGAATTGCGGTTTTAACGTCAGGGGGAGATGCTCCAGGAATGAATGCTTGTATTAGAGGAGCGGTACGTGCGGGATTATATTATGGAATGGAAGTATACGGGATCGTTCGTGGCTATGACGGAATGATCAACGACAATTTCATTGAAATGGACGACCGTTCGGTCAGCAACATCATACAAAAAGGCGGTACGATTCTGAAATCTGCCAGAAGCGATGAATTCAGAACGAAAGAAGGTCGTGCCAAGGCTTACGAGAACATCAAGAAACACGGCATTGACGGATTGGTGGTCATCGGAGGAAACGGGACCTTTACAGGTGCCGGTCTTTTCTACGACGAATTCAAAATTCCTTGTGTGGGTGCTCCCGGAACGATTGATAACGATTTGTACGGTACCGATTTTACTATCGGATACGATACAGCGGTAAACACTTGTTTGGCAGCTATCGATAAAATCAGAGATACGGCAGATGCACACGAACGTTGTTTCTTCATCGAAGTGATGGGAAGAGATACCGGATACATTGCCGTTCGTTCTGCCATTGCAGGAGGAGCTGAAATGGCCATCCTTCCGGAAGAGAATACAGACATCGAAGACATCATCAAACGTTTGAAATACGGTACCAGTGATTCTAAAGCTTCACACATCATCATTGTGGCAGAAGGCGAAAAATCAGGTCGTGCCTCTGACATTGCCAACGAAGTGAAAGAAAGAATTCCTTCTTTAGATGTTAAGGTAACCATTCTTGGTCACGTACAGCGCGGCGGTGCTCCTACAGCAGCCGACAGAGTATTGGCCAGCCGTTTGGGTCTTGCAGCGGTAGAAGGTTTGTGGAACGGTCAAACCAACGTTATGGCGGGTATCATTAACCGTAACCTGATCTACACTCCTTTCCAGGAAACCATCACGAAGAAAAAACCGATCAAAGACGAATTGACTCGCATCATTGAAGTGTTGAACGGTAGAAAATACCAGGAATAACGGTTTTAAAGCGATAGTAAAAAAGGGTGAATGCATTTTCGCCCTTTTTTTTTGAATTCATCCTGAAAATCAAATACATTGTATCACCACTTTTTTTGATACCATGAAAAAACTCGATCCAATTGGCGTTACTTTTTTTAATGCTGACAGTTTTAAAACCGCTTGCACAAAAATACTTTATAAAAATGGAGCAGAGGAATGGGGACAACCATTAGTGTTATCAAACTATACGAAAGCATCTCATACAACATTTACTGTTTGTTCCAATCCCTTGCAGCAAACAGGAACATTATACTTGCAAAGCGATCAGTTTGCAGCTATAGTCGGGAAATTCAGGTTGATGAATAGACAAACAATATATCAATGGAATCCGTTGACTTGAGCGAGCTGGAGCCGGTATATACCTTGTGCTTTTGGTCAATGGCAAAAATGAAATGCTCAATAGCAAATTGATGATCAAATAATCTTTCCCAGGATCTCCTAAATTGCAGGTGTCATCATCTGTAAACTCAGATTCTATTTTTGTTCGAATAGATCTGTTTAATCCTTTTTCTCAAGGGTGATTCAATCCAGGCATAAGTCATGGAAGAGAATGTAATGAGTATAATGACAAACAGATAAAACCTCATGGTCCCATCTTGTATACCAGACTTATCAAAAAACAACATAGAAAAAAAATAGACAGGAAGCTGAAGAATATATACACCGAAGCTGATCTCTCCTAGAAAGACCAAGAACCTATTCTTAAAAATCTCTGTGATTTTTCCTGTATTTAAAGAAAGAAATAAAATAAAAGGAACAAAAAGTAGAGCTAACAAGCCGTTATGAAAAATCAGCGGTCCATGGTACTTCAACGCAAGTAGAATAAGAATAAGTATACCTAAAATTTGCCAATCGTAATTTCTTACTCTCTCTTTCTTCTGTTGCAAAAAGATTAACCCTGCCAAGTTCCCAATTAGAAATTCATTGAAGTGCATCAATGGCCAGTAATAAATAAAGTTGTGGCTTTCTGATGGGTAACCTTTATAGAGTTCAGAATACAAAAACCAATGCAATATAAGTTGACTGATCAACCAAAACGATACTATTGGTAGAGCCAATTTAATGATGTTACTTCCTTTTCGATAAAACCAATTAAACACAAAGGGAAATAAGATGTAAAAGAAAAGCTCTACTGAAAGCGTCCAGCCGGGAGAATTGAAGATGGTCGCTTTATTAGGAACCCATGCCTTTAGCAGAATTATATTAAGTATTAAATCAACCGGACTTATAGGAGCGAAAATCACGGAGACGTAATAAATAAAAAGAAGCATAAGTGATAAAAAATAAACGGGGTAAATTCTTGCCAATCTGTTTCTCAAAAATGCAATCGTATTTATCTTATCCTTGTCTCCATAAGCAATCATCATTACAAAGCCTGATAAGATAAAAAAGTAACTTACTCCCACGTTGGCCTGAGAAATTACAAATGATAAAGATCCACTATTAAAAGGAAATGATTCACTTCCAAAATGGAATACAACAATTAAAATTGCAGCGACAAAACGGGTGAATGTTAATTGATCAATTCGCATAAAAACCAGCATTCATGCTATCTGTTAGGATTTCTAAACTATCTACATTTCAGTTGAGAAACAAATATTTTGCTTATTTACATTTCGACAACATTACCCCAATAATTAGTAGTAGTATTATTCCTATTGACAAAATAATTACATATATTTAATACATTACTTTTTATCATGCTATGAAAAACACATTGCCAATAATCTTGCTTCTTTTGGCGCTCTTTTTTAAAGAAGTGCAAGCACAGAATGATCCAATCGTGGACTGTGAGCCAAGCGCCGAAATTTCATACGACAAGGGCTATGGTTGCGCTGGACAAAAAGTATCCTTCACATCCTCCTTAAGTTGCCTAGAAGCTACCAGCTGGGAATGGGACTTTGGAGATCCTTCGTCAGGAGCATCGAACAACAGCCTCGTAGAAAATCCTGACCATATATTTTCTGCAAATCCAGCTTATCAAACTTATACAGTAAGCCTCACCATAAACGGCACTTACACGACCTCTAAAAATATTTATATCAATACAAGTCCCTTTGCTGATTTAGGAGACGACAAAATCATCCATGAAGGTGAAATCATAACATTAGATTCCGGTTATCCCATAAATCAATGGGGTATTTATAATTGGTCTACAAATGATAACACCCCATCTATAGAAGTCTCCAGCCCTGGTAGATATCATGTAGAAGTGTGTACCGATGACTTTTTAATGGGAGTATGTTGTGCCTATGATACTGTTGAAGTAACCTTGGTACTTGGTGTTGAAGAAAAAGAAAATACTGATTTATACACATTATCACCTAATCCATCCTCAGAATATGTGATGTTGAAATCAAAAAACAACTTAGAGCAGGCTTCCATCACTATCTATACGATATACGGTCAAGAGGTAAAAAGAATAAAAGGTATTAATGGTCACTCCTTCATTCTAAATCGAGAGAATCTTCCAAGTGGTGTTTACTTGCTACGATTAGATCAAGGACAACATCTCTTTACAGAAAAAATAATTATCAAAGACTAAAAAAATAAGATCATTACACTTCTCCTTCCTGAATATCTTTCCTGATTGTTTCTTTAATAGCATTGATTTGATCCGGATGAAACCAGTGGACTGTATCATCTTTCTTCAACCAGGTCATTTGTCTTTTTGCATATTGACGAGAATGCTGCTTTAATTTTTCAATCATCTCTTCCCTTCCATATACACCATCCATAAAATCAAAAATCTCTTTATATCCTACCGTTTGCATAGCATTTAATGAACGATAAGGATATAATTTTTTCGCTTCCTCTTCCAAACCTTGCTCAAGCATGAGATCCATACGTCTGTTGATGCGATCGTATAATTCTCCTCTGTCGCGTTCCAAGCCGATATGAATGACTTTAAATGCGCGTTGTTTAGCTTCACCGGTATGAAAATTTGAAAATGGTTTGCCTGTATGCCTGATGACTTCTAAGGCACGTTGGATACGTCTTGGATTACCTCGATCTACTTTACCGTAATACAAAGGATCTTTTATTTGTAACTCCTTTAATAAAAAATCAAGTCCTTTTTCTTTTAGCTCTTCCGTCAACTGTACACGAATAGTATCCGGAACCTCCGGAATATCATCAAGGCCTTTTAATACGGAATTTACATATAAGCCAGAGCCACCAGCTAAGATTACCACATCATGTGTTTGAAACAATTCTTCCAACAAACTGATGGCCTCTTTTTCAAACTGAGCGGCATCGTATACCGGTTGATCATGGATAGAAACATGATCGATGAAAAAATGTTTTACGCCTTGCATTTCTTCTACAGAAGGTTTGGCTGTACCGATTGACATTTCTTTAAACACCTGCCTCGAATCTGCAGAAAGTATAACCGTCTCAAATGTCTTCGCCAACTCTATAGATAGAGCAGTCTTACCTACTGCTGTGGGACCTGAGATGACGATGAGGAAAGGAGAAGCCATTTTAAATGAATATAAAACCAATTTAACAATACTAAATTTAATACACATCATGTATTGTTCAAACATTTTGTTTTTTTCTAAATGTAGATCAATCGTTTAGAAATTAGTGCTTGCTTATTCTAATTTCTAAAATTATAATTGGTCATCTTTTAACTTTTATTAAATTTTTAGATGCCTTTCGATTCATTCATTTTAAAAACGTCTCATAAAAAGTATTCCATTAACTATCATATTTTATCATCTTAACTAAAACACATCATGAAAAAAAGATTATCATTATCCTCCATTTTTCTTACTGGTCTTTTATTCTTTAGCAATGAAAGTTCCAAAGCTCAAACATGGGTTATTCCTACCAATTCATCCGTAGTAGGTTCTACCACCAACAACGTAATAGGAACATCAAACTCTGGAACGAACACCAATTATTTTTCAATTAAATCAGGTGGAAATGAGAAAATGAGATTTTCTCCTGGAGGAGGTATTGGTGTTGGATTGTCTGGTTTTCCCAGTGGTTGGTCGTCTAATGTGGATTTAGAAGTTTTCAATAATGGATGGCCTATCATGGCAGTCTCAGGTATGATAAGCTCAGTTAAAACAAATTTATTTGTTGGTTTAGCAACAGACAATACTGGCGGTTGGTTAAATCCAGTCGTATCAACCGGTGATGGAATAATTACCCCAACTGGCGGAAGTGCGCAAGATCTGGTGTTAAGTTCGTCTACAACTAATAATGGTATGATCAGATTTACAACAGGGTCTACATTAACTGAAAGATTAACCATAAAAGACAATGGAAATGTATTGATTAATTTTGGAAATACCCCCGCATGTAATTTACCATCAGGTGCAGTATTAGGTGTGAATGGTAGTATTTACGCAACAGGAATCAAAGTAGAACTGAGTAATTCTTCAGGTAGCTCTCTTTGTTTTCCAGACTATGTATTTGCTAAAAATTATAAATTAACGCCACTTGCAGAATTAGAATCATATATCAATCAAAACAAACACTTGCCTGGTATACATAGTGCATCTGAAGTTGAAGCCAACGGATTAGACATGGTAGAGATGGAAGTAAAGCTTCTAGAAAAAATAGAAGAGTTAACTTTATACCTTATCGAAACAAATAAAAAGATTGAAGCATTGCAAAATGAAAACAAGGAATTAAAAACACTTATTCAGTATTCTAAATAAGAATCCATGTTATATTTTTAAACAATACTCAATTATGAAAGTATTTATTAATCTCATTAAAAGAGAAAAACTAGTCTCTTTTGTATTGTACCTGTTATTCGGTGTTATCGGAAGCAGAGACGCAAGTGCACAAATTTCCTGTGAAACTTTACTTCATGAGCATGATGTACACCGATCCAATGAAACATCAAGAACATCCGTAACCTGCTCTCAAACCATGTATTTGAAAGTAAATTTCCATTTCATGTTAAAGTCTGATGGCACAGGAAACTTTACTGAATACGATGATGGTATGGGAAACACAAATTACAATGGATATATGTATGCACAAGATCTAGTTAATAGTGCAAACGGAAATCTGCAAAATAATCAGCAAACTAGATTACCAATTGGAAACACCGTTCCTATTCCTACAATGAATGTTAGATATGTGATCGGAGGTATCTATTTTCATAGAGATGACACCCACTATACGTATGATTGGTACGGTAACGCAAATTCGGCATATGGGATAGATAAAACTACAGAAATCAATGCTTACTTTTCCTATTTAAATAGTCCTATAGGAGGTGCTTTAGGCGGGGTAGCGGGTGGAATAAATCCATCTAATTCAAATGACAGATGGGTTAAACTCGCATCACCCTGGCAGAAATACTTTGTAGGTTATGGTGTATGGGCTTTCACAGGACTATTCAATCATGAAATTGGTCACCTTCTAGGATTGTATCATACGTTTGATAATTCTGAGACATGTTTAGACACCTATACTTCAGGGACAGGCACAAGCGGACCTTGGTGCGGATCTACTGCAGATAACAACATGATGGATTACAATTGCGAGCAGGTAGCTATTACACCTTGTCAATGGGGCATCATGAAAAATCAATTAGAAAATTCGTATGTCAATTATACAACCTGTTGTTCATCTCCACCTGCTACAGCTGTATTTTCATTGCGTTCTAATGCTTGTATTGGCGATGCGATATACCTTGATGGATCATGGAGGTATACTAAAAGTGAGCAGAGCTACGCGATAGAAATATACCAAACTAATGCTGTAGGCAGTAATACGAATGTTGCAAATTATTACTCCCAAAGTTTTTCCGGGCAATATGGCAAAATAAATCTAAGCAGTTTATATACCTTTTCATCTGGCAATATTTACAGAGTTAAGTTAACTGCTACTGGTACCAATTGCACTAGCACAGACAGCGACGTAAGATGGATAACCATTCAAAATGATGTGGCATACCTGCAAAACTCAACTATTACTTCATCTAATGATTACTTCTCAAAATGTCATTACAGAATTGGGAACAATGTTGATGTAGGAAGTACTTCAGGAGATGTAACGATATCATCACCAGCAGTTATCAATGTAAAAGCCGGCCGCACTATTTCTTTGGAAGTAGGAACAACGATAAATTCAGGTGCACAGGCAACATTTAATATAAATCCTTATCAAACTGAAAGCTTGAAGTTTATTCTAAGTAAGTAGTTAAAGAATGATTAAAAGTAGTTCTAGGTATCCGCCTAGAGCTACTTTTTTATTTGCAATCAAACTAAATAAAATTATGTCATTTCTACTTAAATATTCTAAATTGTAATGTTAACAACAACTGATGTTACCCCTACGCCGCATCACCACTTCTCAATCCTACCTGCCCTTCATAGACGGGCTTAGATTCATTGCGATCGTTCCGGTTTTGCTCAATCACTTCATTACTGCTTACGATAAAAAATTTCATTCTACTTCCTTTTCCAAATTTTACGAAGACGATCACATTGAACTTTTAGCAGGAAATTCCAATAATAGTGTACTTCTGTTTTTTGCGATCAGCGGTTTTATATTGGGTCTTCCTTTTGCGAAACATTATTTCAACACTGGAGAAAAACCTTTATTAAAAGATTATTACATCAAAAGAGTAAGCCGGTTAGAGCCGCCTTACCTCATTGTATTAACGGGCATCTTACTGCTTCATGTTTTTATCTTGCATAAAAGCTCTCTTGCTGCAGTGCTTCCGCACTACCTGGCATCTTTTTTTTATCTTCATAATATTATCTTCCAGGAATACCCTACGTTAAACTTTGTTTTCTGGTCATTGGAAATTGAACTGCAGTTTTATCTTCTGGCACCGTTTCTCGCCAGCGCCTTTTATTTGAATGCCTTCTCGAGAAGAACTATTCTTATTCTTGTCATATTTGGCCTTGCCATTTTAAATTTACACTTCACCTTTCCCTTTAGATCAATCATCAACTACCTGCATTACTTCCTGGCAGGTATGCTGGCTGTCGATCTGTTTCTTTCCTGTAGTAACAAACTATCCAAAAGTTATATTTTCGACACCTGCAACCTAGTATTGCTTTTCATTATATGGACAGGGCATTGGACTGAAAAAACAATCATACTTCCTTTTGCTTTATGTTTGTTTATTCTGCTTTCCCCTTCTTCCAAAATCTGGAGCAAATGCCTCGAATGGAAAGGAATAACCATAATCGGTGGCATGTGTTATAGTCTTTATATGCTGCATCATCCCATCATGGCACTTTTTGTAAACCGCTTTCAAACAGATATACTTTTCTTAAACAGTGTTCCATTGGATTTCCTGATCAGACTTTTAATCACCTTAGTCCTTGTATTGATATGCTGTGCTTTATTTTTTATCTTTATAGAACGACCTACCATGAAAAGGAACTGGTACCGTAAAGATTCGCTAAGACAGCTATTCAAGAACTAATGAATTCATGAAAATCACTTACATCAGTCATGCTACTTTGCTTATCGAAACCGATGGGATTAAAATTCTAACGGATCCCTGGATCTTTGGTCCTGCTTATTGTGAACAATGGTATCAATTTCCGCCTCCACTCGAAGAGGCGAAATCATTGCTGCACGACATTGATTTCGTATTACTTACTCATGGTCATGAAGACCACTTGCACCATAACACGCTAGTTCAGATCAATAAATCTGCACACATCTATTACCCTTACAGTTGGTACGATGGATCAAAAGAATACTTCCAAAGCATAGGCTTTAAGAAATTTACAGAAGGGCTGAACGATAAGCGTTATCAACTTTCCAACAACGTATCTTTTACCTACCTGGCCAATAATCTTGATAATATCATCGTATTAGAAGACCATGAAAAAGTATTGGTCAATGTCAATGATTCTTTGACTTCCGCACCAAAAGAAACCATTCATTATTTCCTGGAAAAGATCAATAAAAAATGGCCGGATGTCGATTACCTGTTGTGCAGTTATGG
>JAQZBV010000119.1 GCA_029237685.1 Cytophagaceae bacterium
TAATTGCGATCACCCAAACATAGCCCCATCATTATGAGTGCAAATCCATGGCACAGTGTCTCCATCGGAGAAGAGGTTCCAAACTTCGTGAACGGTATCATTGAAATTCCAAAAGGCACAAGAGCCAAGTATGAACTGGATAAAGAAAGCGGCTTACTGATCCTGGACAGGGTACTGTATTCTTCTATGTACTATCCTGCCAACTATGGTTTTATTCCGCAAACGTATTGCGACGATAATGATCCTTTGGATATTTTGATCATTTCACAAATTGATATCGTGCCGCTTTGCATCGTTCCTGCGAAAGTGATCGGAGTCATGCGCATGTTGGACGGAGGTGAAGCCGATGATAAAATTATCGCGGTAGCTGCTCACGATAAAAGCGTGAACCACATCAATGACATTTCTGAATTACCGGAGCATTTTATTTCTGAGATAAAGAACTTCTTTGAAGATTATAAGAAATTAGAAAATAAAACGGTAATCGTAGAGGAGTTTCAAAGTGCGGAATTAGCAAAACAAATTTTGTTTCAGGCCATAGCAGACTATAAAACGATTTTCAAAAAATCATAGTTTTTCTCTCGCACATCAATCAAGCGTATCATAGCATCTATGGTACGTTTTTTTTGTGATTGGTTTTTCCCGCAAATAGAAACGGGTGCCAATCCCTAGAAAGAAGATGTCATACAAAGAGATCGTATTTCTATTGGAGAAATAGCTGTAGATGTAAAGGTCATTCGTATTGGCCTCCAGGTACAGTGCAGCTTTACTGAAATAGCCTTTCGGTAATGCCAGTGAAATTTGAGTACTGAAAAAAGCGTGTTGCCTGAAACTGCTGCCCCACCAGTAATAACCTTTAGGATAGTTGCCTCCCCATTTGAAATCAATATTTTTTCCAAAGTTTTGTGCAAGGAAAAAACCAACTTGTAGAGGTTCCACACTAAGGTTGCGGTATACTTTGATGTGAAAAGGATTGTATCTTACTTTCAAAGAAAGCGAACCTAAAGGTCCTCCCACATTTTTGGGAGTGAAACCATATATCAATCCAATACTCAGTTTGTCTTTTGCGTTATGTTTGTATAAGCCTCCGGATAAAAATCCAACGCTACCGGCATATTGTATACCGTAAGAGGTATTTCTTCTTAGCGTTTGTGCTTGCAAGTCGTTTAGAACAAAGGAAAGGATCGATAGGCAGACAATTCGTTTCATCAGTAGGCAATCATTTTTTTGCTAATTTTCCCATTGACCAGTTCAAACAACATGAATTCTTTTTGTCCTACCGCTTTTGTGGTGATGTATCGAACGTGATCGTCGTATATGTAAGCATCGCCATAAGCATGTAGATGTCCGTGCAGCGAAAGGATAAAGGAAGAGTCGGCTGCCCATTGGTCTTTGTAGGCATTCTCGAGATTTTTATCGAAGTCAAAATCAAAAGGTGGTACATGTGAAACACCAATAAACCATTTGGCGCTTGTATCACGTAACTGTGCACCTAGCCATGGAATATTTGGAACGCTCCCGTTGAAATTATATTCGCGGCTATTGGTGTCGTGGAAAATAAACTTGTGTTTTTTGTAGGTGAAAGAAAAATTTTTCTGTCCAAACATGCTCGTGTAAATCACCGAGCCATTAGCAGTAAGGTCATGATTGCCGACAACTGCCATGTAAGGGAAGTTCAACTGTTCTAACTCCTCATTGACCCAAATAAATTCCTGCAGCAATCCGAAATCAGAGATGTCGCCTGCGAGAACAAGGAAATCAATTTTAGGTAAACTGTTGGCTTTGTTGACAAGGTCTTCTAACTCGTCGTAGAAGCGCTGTGAGTCACCGGTGAAAATGAATCGTACCGTATCGTCCGACTCCATTTCACTTGATAATAATTCATTTATATTTTTAGTATTTAAGTTGTCAGGTCTATTGGAATTGTCTGTTTGATACGGGCTGTATTCAAATTTGTCACAGGCGGTAGTAAAAAATGCCAATGCAATAAAACTTGTTCCTACTGCAAAACGCGTCAGGGAAGGTGAGGTTATATAGTGAAGCATTGGCATACGTGTATAGTTTATCTCCATACAAAATGGAGGGACTTGAACAAAAAGATTTATCCTAAACGCCTTTTGTTCCAGTCAAAATTGATTTGCTCTCACATTGGGGCGTAATTTTCTTATTTAGACGGGCTCCTCGAGATAATATTTTAGCCGATTTTCAGGTGCATGTCGTCTGTAGGCACTGTTGATAATGGCTTTTTGGGTTTTAGTATCCTGTAATAAAGCCTCTTAGGTTTTTTTAGTTCTGTTTTTTGTGAACAAATAAAAAGGAAAAAAAAGCGAAGACATCTGTTAGAATAGTTCTTTGATTTTGTAATCTTATTGTATACAGCGAGTTGTAAGTACAGAGACTTTTGCATTTTCCATAAAAAGGTGGGCGAGCACGCCAAAAATATTTAACTTGCAACATAATGAATAGGTTATGGCTAATAAATACATTGATCTCCAATTTTTAATGAGTTCTGCAAAGAACGATATAGAACAAGTAAAAGAATTTATAGAGGATGTTTTGGAACTTAATGCAGTTTCTATTGGTTCTTTGAACTCAGCCTTTGAAAACAATAATTTTGCTGAGATGAAAGCTACTGCTCATATGCTGAAATCTTCAGCGGACATTTTTGATTCGGCTGTTTACAAACAAAATCTCGTGAATTTGGAAGGCAAGTGCAAAGAAGGCGATAAAGAGTCGATTGGTAAAGCATTGAAAGACGTGAGTACCATTGCTGCTGCCTGGGAATCAGAATTGCGTGAAGAGTTAACGAAGCTGGCGTAGGTTTTTGTGTAGAAATTTCATCTGTTGTATTTATTATTCGCATAAAATATATTGTCTATTCTCTATTCTTTACTCAACCAAACAAAAATGAAAATGAATAAATTAGTTATGCTCGCAGCAGCTGTTGCACTTTCTCTTTCTACATTTATGGTACAGGCTCAGGGTTTAAAAACTCCTGCACCAAGCTCTGCTCAAACCATCAAGCAAGCATTTGCTTTAGGTGAATTGACGGTTGATTATTCTCGTCCATCGGTAAAGGGACGCACTGTATTTGGTGATCTTGTTCCTTTCGGAAAAGTATGGCGTACAGGTGCAAACGGAACGACTAAGTTGACCTTTGCTGAAGATGTAAAAATAGAAGGTAAAGATTTGAAAGCAGGTACATACGGTTTGTATACCATTCCAAACAAAGACAGTTGGGAAGTATTGCTTTACTCCGATCTTACCTTGAACGGAAATGTTGGAAGCTACAAGACAGAAAACGAAGTATTGCGCGTGGTAGTGAAACCTACCGTTTTGACTTCAAAAGTAGAAACGTTCACCATCAATTTAGCTGACGTGACTTCAAATAGCCTGGTATTAGAAATACTTTGGGACAAAACACGTGTTCCGGTAAAAATCACGGCTGACATCGATGCAAAAATCATGAAGAACATCGAATCTACGATGGCCGCAGATGCTCGTCCTTACTTTCAGGCAGCAAACTACTACTATGAAAACGACAAAGATTTGAACCAAGCCTTGATTTGGGTAAACAAAGCAGTAGAACAAAATCCAAAAGCATTTTGGGTATTGATGTTGAAATCCCGTATTGAATTCAAATTGAAAGACAATACAGCGGCTACTGCAACAGCTGAAAAGGTAGTTGCAGCTGCTAAAGAAGCAAACAACGAAGACTATGTGAAGATGGGCGAGAAGATGATCGCCGATGCTAAAGCAAAAAAATAAATACGATTAGTATTGAAATGAAAGCCTCGCTTAATGTGAGGCTTTTTTTGTGAGGCTGTCTAGCCCCTAAATCCCCTGAAGGGGACTTTTGAGAGCGTAGAAACAGAGCGGAGAGCGAAGGATGAACACTGTTTCTCCGCTCTCTGTTCTGTTTCTTTTTTATTCAAACTGTCTTAACCCTAAATCCACAGAAGGGGACTTTACTGTTTACTAAATCAACGCTCATCGTTTACTAAAAACGATGAGCGTTTTGGTTTCATCCGAAATAAAGTCCCCTTCAGGGGATTTAGGGGTTGACGGTATAGAGTAAACCCTTTCTAAATACACTGTATAGTTTAGACGTTAACCGCTTCCCTTTTTTTCATACAAGCCTGTATCAGCAAAGCCAATACCATCAGTAGTAAACAGCCCATGGCATTCAGCCATAAGAAAGCCATCAGATCCATCACCCAGGCAAAAACAATGAATACTTCTGTAATGACCGCGGCATAAAATACTGCCGTGCCTTGGACTTTTTTCAAATAGAAAGCGACTAAGAAAATACCCAATATAGTTCCATAGAAGAGAGAGCCCAGAATATTGACGGCTTCAATGAGATTACCCAATTTGCTGGCATACAAAGCAACACCAATACAAAAAATCCCCCAGCCCACGGTTGACCAGCGCGAAGCGGATAGGTAATTCTTTTCATCTCCCTCGGTACGGAAAAATCGCTTGTAAAAGTCCACCACTGTTGTTGAGGCTAGAGAGTTCATTCCACTGGCAGTAGAACCCATAGAAGCCAATAGAATAATGGCAATCAGTAGACCAATAAGTCCATGAGGCAAATAATGTGTGACAAAACTCAAGAAGACATAATTGGTATCGTTAGGATCTGCTTGGTCACTGTTTTGTTTCATGAGCAGAATAGCTTTATTTTTTAATTGTATCGTGCGTTGTTCATCCTGCAACAATAGGATTTGTGCCTGATCAATAGCTTTCTCTTCTTTATTTTCCAAGGCATAGAGCAGTTCATTGGCATGCGCTTGTTTTTTCGCGTGTGCTTCCTGATGTTGCTGTTCCAGCATTTTGTATTGCGGCTGATAAGTACTTTGTTCAATACGTGTCACTTCCGTTGGATTAAAAAATAGCGGAGGTGTATTGTATTGATAAAAAACAAAGACCAACGTTCCGATCAGTAGAATTAGAAATTGCATCGGTATTTTTACCAAGCCGTTCATGACAAGGCCCAATCTGCTTTCTGTGGTTGACTTGCCGGTCAGGTAGCGGCCCACTTGCGATTGATCGGTACCGAAATAAGAGAGTTGTAAAAAGAAACCACCGATGATGCCTGACCAGATGTTGTAGCGGTTGTTCATATCAAACGTCGTGTCGATGGCATTCAGTTTGTTCATCTTTCCTGCGATGTGTAAGGCATCAAAGAAACCAACGTGTGCCGGTAAAAGATGCACGACCATGTATCCCGCAATGAATAAGCCGGTGAAGATAATGCCCATCTGAAACATTTGCGTATACGATACCGCTTTTGTACCGCCGTATACGGTGTAGAATATCACGATACCGCCGGTAAACAACGTAGTGTAATTGATGTCAATATTTAAGAGGGTAGAAAGAATGATAGAGGGGGCATAAATCGTAATACCTGTCGATAGCCCGCGTTGAAGTAAAAAGAGAAGAGCGGTCAATGAACGTGTTTTGCTGTCGAAACGTTTTTCTAAGTATTCGTAAGCCGTGTAGACATTCAAGGTGCGGAAAATAGGAATAAATGTTCTGCACAACACCACCATGGCCAGGGGCAATCCAAAATAGAATTGCACAAACCGCAACCCATCGCTGTAAGCTTGTCCCGGCGCCGATAAAAAAGTAATGGCACTGGCTTGTGTAGCCATTACCGATAAGCCCACCTGGTACCAGGGCAGCTCTTTATCCGCCAATAAATAACCCTCGATATTTTTTGCTCCGCGACTTTTCCAAAGGCCGTAAGCGACAATGCAAAGCAAGGTTAAACCGAGTACACACCAATCCAGTATACTCATGCGAAGTACTGAGTGAAAAGATAAAACAATACGATCATGCACACCAGGGAGCCGATGACCAGCGCGTATACATTGTTCCAACTGCCTAAGAAGGGTGGTTTTTCTTCTTCGTGCGACATGTTATTTGTTTTTAGGAAGACTAAGTAAGTTCACAAACAAACGATAAGCTCCGGGAACTCCTGCCGGCAGCTCGCGAAAGAAAACCAGTCCGGTATAGACAAAATTACCTTTGCCGTATTTGGTCACGATCAAACTTCCTTCGTGTGGTTTTTCATTCGGATCATTTAAGGACAACAAACTTTCGTATTGCTTATCCATTTCTGTAGCGAAGTAAATACCGCGCTCCTGTACCCAATTGTCGAAGTCTTCTGCACGGACTTCATTGGGAAAATGGAAGGCGGGATGTTCTGGTTTTAAGAGGCGAACTTCCGCTTGTTCATTGGTTACACGGTCTCTTGAAATAGTGAAAGGGTAAGGCCCCATCTTCGCTAGTAAAGGACCGATGCGATTGTTGGTATTGTACTGCACAATTAAATTTCCTCCCTGATTGACATATTCCATTAATACATTGTAATATACTTGCAGGCGATCATTGGTATTGTATGCTCTGATGCCGGTTACAATCGCGTCGTATGTCGAAAGTTTTCCCTTGTCTAATAACTCATCCGTCAGAATGGTCATCTGATAACCCACTTGTCTCAAACAAGCCGCTACATCGTCACCGGCACCTGGGATGTAGCCGATGTGTTTACCGGAAGTCTTTAAGTTGATGTTTACGAGATTGGCTTCCGCATCGCTCAATATGAATTGATAAGGGATATGGTCGTATTCCAGGCGCGTAATGCTTTTGGTTAAGGTATCTTGGTCAAGCGTTACATAGACGGATATTTTACCATTGATGCTCGTTGTACCGGGATGTACCAAGAGCTCTACTATTGCTTCATCTCCTTTACTGTTCAGCCTGAACAAGGGCTGCGCACAAGTTGCTGTCCATCCTTCCGGCAGCATCCAGTGAAGGGTTCCAATGGCGTTCGATTTGTTGGTCTTTACTACTAAAGGAATGTGTTTAGGCGTTGTGTCATTGAATACGTATACTTTCTCCGCTAAATTTACGGTGACAGCGGGCAGGACTTCCAATGGTCGGTATATTTCTCCTTTTACCGGATCGGTATATTTATACACTACCGGTCGTGTAAGAGTGAACGGTAGATCCTGTATCGTAAGCTGAAACGATACCGTTACTAGAGGATCATTTTCTGCTTTACCTACTAACCATTGATCACGCACCGTATACAAGCCGTTGCTGTGTCGTTCGTTCAACCAGTAAGGATTAGAGTAGGCAATGTTCAGCGGTAATTTTCCCGTATGCTTGAAGGTGTACAATTCATTAGCTTTCAAGGCAAGAGATAAAGTACTGTCTTGGTTGATGAAGCGAATCGCATTTAGTGTCAGCTGATTTTTATTCCGGTTCACAATTTGCACCGTGGTGACGACATCATTGCCTGGAATGGCGATGTAATCCGATGCGAAGGCTTCGATCCATAGGCCGGAGCAGGCAAACAAAAGATTTTCTGTTTCTTTCAGCTTTTCTTTTTTCCATAAACGCAAGGTAGGATCTGTCTCATCCAGCACTTGTAGTTGTTTGTATATACCGACAAGATCAGGAACAATAAGTTCGGGATGTAAAGGATCGAATTTCAGAATGATCTTATCAATGGCCTTGCTTAGTTTTGCGGTGGATGAAAATCTTGTCCAGGAGATGTTGCTGTTTTCAAACAAATCTTTTTTCACGGAATCGCCTCCCAATTGCTTGAAGTATTCAAACGTTTGTCCGCGGGTTTTCGCTGTGCCGAATCCCTGGCTCTTGTGCATGGAGCGGTTTTCAGAAGCAAGCTCTCCATACGACTTGCCTAGTAATGGATTGAAGCCACCGATGTCTAATTTGATTTGATCTTCAGCAGTCAGGTTCACATTGCCAAAATTGAAGGTATTCCAAAAGATGCGTTTCGCTTGCCATACTTCCGTGTACTTCAATTGTTCTGGGAATCTTTTCGGATCAGCCGCTGCGCTAAAGGCTTCTACTGCCAATATCGCTGAAGCCGTATGGTGTCCGTGTCCGCCTTCGCCTGTAGTGGGAAATCGTGTGATCAATACATCCGGTTTAAACGTGCGAATGACCCATACCATGTCTGCCAAAATGCTGTCTTTGTTCCAGATGGCAAAGGTCTCTTCGGGATTTTTAGAAAACCCAAAATCATTGGCGCGTGAGAAAAATTGTCCGGCGCCGTCTATTCTTCTGGCGGCTAACAATTCTTGTGTGCGGATGAGACCAAGAGGCTCTCCTTGTTCTTTGCCGATCAGGTTTTGTCCTCCGTCGCCGCGGGTCAACGATAAATAAGCGGTACGCAGTTTCCGCTCATACGTGAGGTAGGGGAGTAGTCTTGTATTCTCATCGTCCGGGTGAGCGGCGATGTACAAGACAGAACCAACTGTGTTGAGTTTTTGTAATTTTTGAAGAATATCAGAAGAAGAAACGGTAGGCGTTTGAGCAGTTACTCCCTGAGCAAGCCAAAGAAGGCTAAGCAATAAGGCGGACAATCTTTTCATGAAAGGAAATAGAACGTGTTATGAAAAGACAAGGTATGAAAAAGGGGCAAAGATGGGTAATGATTTGAATGTTTTTTAGTTTTTTTAGTTTAGGTTTTGCAAAGTACAGATTAAAAGGTTTTGTGGATTGTATTTATATCTCAAAAATGATCGTTGGTTTGGGCGTGCCCCCGCTTTTCATCTTTTACGTTTTATCCCATCGGTTGTACAGCGGGGTCGGGCTATTCGCTCCAAGTCCTCGCTCGGAACATATGTTTTGTTTTTAACATATTTATTGGCTCGCTGTGGGCTTTCCGCTTCTATCCCTCACGCAACGCTCTGAAAATGGTATCAGTCTATTTTCTTTTTCATCACCACTATCTGTTTACCACGAGCCTCCAATCGCTCCATCACTTCCCAATCAAGTTTTGTGTAGAGTTTTTCTGCCGTGTAGGTAAATAAAAAATACTCTTTAACGCCAAGCTCGTTTGCCATCTCTTCTATTTTTTGACAGAGTAGTGTTCCATAACCTTTGTTTTGATGTTCGGGCGCCGTATGCACCAAAGCGAGCCAGGGGCTATATATTTTCAACCGTGGTGCTTCATTCATTAAAGAAACATGATAGGCAAGTCCGCCGGTAGCAACAGGTACGCCGTCCGCGGTCATGAACAGGTGAAAGGGAATACCTGTAGCAGGGAAATCAGCAATGCGAGTCCTAGTGCTTGCGGGATCCATGTTCCATTCTGTATGGTACCATTGCGCGATCTGCTGAAGGATACTATGATCTTCGGGTTTGACGCGGTAGTACTGAATATTACTCATACCAGATTATTTTTTGAAATACAGGCCTTCGTTTTTCAATGCCTTGCGAAGCGCAGGTATACTAGCTGGACCCATGCCATGAAGTGAAAGAATTTCTGCTTCAGTAAATTTAGATAATTTTTTCAAGGTAGTAATTTTCTCCTGTTCCAAAGCTCTTTTTGCCGGGTTGGATAAGAGCGAAAGAAATCCTTCTGTAGACTTATTCGCTGATTCGCAAATCGGACAAGTTGGACAATCGCTGCTTTTGTAGTAAGTATGACCTTTCGGACACGTGCGTAATGTATTCTCTTTTTGTTTCTCGATGTTTTGCTTTACCCGGTACCTGGTGATTTTTGTAATCAAGGCTAAAGGTAATGCTTTATCTAAAGGAAACTGAACCGCTCCCTTCGATTGCTTGAAGGCTGCCATCTCTTTGCTGAAGTGAGAGATTCCTTCAGGTCCGGGATAAAATCCGATGTGTTGTTTATAACCTGCGAAATGAACGAGGTTTCCATGCAGTGTAAAAGTTGGAATGCCATATCCCATTTTCTCTTCTGCATCTGGTGCGGCTTTTCGGATCGTGGTTCTCACTTGCTGCAGGAGTTTTTGTGTAGCAAGTGGGAAATTAGCGATGTATAAATCGATGGCGTTGTTTGGTTTTTTTGCTGGCATCGTCGTAAGGCAAATAAATTGACTAAATGAAGATATGGATTTTATAAGAATATTATTCGACAGAGTAGAGGGGGATTTGCGTCTGCTTATCGATGAAATATGATGTCAAGGTATTAAAAGTAAATCCCTCCGCCAACAGAGAGGAAATGATAACTAGGAGAAGCAATTTTTAGGTATTCATAACCGGCTGAAAAGTAAAAATTCTTATTATGGTATTTGGCTTTTGCCTCGAATTGATTGACCGGCAATCCATTGATATGACTAAGTTTACCGCAACTGTTGATACTGATAGCTTTCATGACAAACCACTCCGCAGATAAACCATAGGCAAAGCCTGCTTTTTTAACTCCATTTCCTATATAATTAACTCCCATCGTCCATCCTAAATTAAAACGTTCAAACCGGATTCTGTCATAACAAAAATCGAGGTTAAATAAATGAAGGCTAGATCGCTGCTTATTAAAATCATCAAATTCATCGAGTAAAAAAACGTTGCCCTGTACATAGAAATACTGAAAGGGACGAACGTTTATTTTTAAATGGTTTCCGAATAAAGCATCGCTGTTGTAGAGAAATTGATTTTCTACATCGATCCTGAAGTACTTTGGCTTGGACATAGAATCGGTATTGATGTAGTTACCTGCTAAACGGCGTTCAAAAGGATATCGCGTTAACTTGTTGCTCAAATGTATTTCGGAACCATAGTTTCCTATAATGCCATAAACTATTATAAGGCCTATTCCCGCGCTGATCCCTTGTTGGACAAAAGCTTCTCGGATTGTTTGATCATTGCTCTCGAAATTCTGTTTCTTAGAGCTTTCTTTTTTTTGGACACCGTTTTTTAATTCTTCTTTTGATTGATCAATTTTTCCTTGAGAGAAAGCAGGCAGCGAAAACAGGTATAAAAAAAGCAAGGTTAAAAAGGTATTTGATAGATTTTTTATGTGCATCATGGATAATGATCAATAGAAAAATGGGTTAGAATTCATGCATGATGGGCAGCGTATGAAGCTCTGATTTATACCATAAATTAGGTATAAATTATTTCTCTTATGCATGATTCTAATAGTATATGCACGA
>JAQZBV010000120.1 GCA_029237685.1 Cytophagaceae bacterium
TACTGCTGATGCATCCAAACTTGTTGCATTTGTAATCACTACACCTGTTGAGGGTACCGATGACCACTGGTAAGTACCCGTTCCTGTCGACGTACCGTCTAACACAAAGGATGTACCCTGACAAGCATTCGCTGGAACTGTTGCAACTGCAGTTACTGGAGAATTAACAGTTACTGTAACATAATCCGTTGTATTAGGACAACCAGGTTTCGAAACTGTCAATTCAAAAGTAGAAGATTGTCCAACTGTTAATCCTGATACATCCACCGGGCTTCCAGTAAATGGAGCAGCAATGGTTCCTGTTCCAGATGTTGCATTCTGAGTCCATGTTGCTGTACCACCAGCAAGTTCTACCGCTGTTTTATTACTCGTTAAAGTTGTAGTTGTGGCATTACATATACTTTTATCAGCTCCAGCATTAGCATCAGGAGGACAAATAGTAACAATATTACAAGTAGAAAACTCAGAGGTATTTGTACCAACAGTAGCTGTTGCCGAAACATTGTTCTCATCAATGGCGGAACCATGCGTATAAGTCCAGTTAGTACCTGTAGCAGTCACTGTTGCCAAATAGGTCTTACCTTCTCTTCTGTTATCTGATGTAGAAGTCCCGCAAGCCAACGTCGGACAACCCGGATCGTCATCTCTAAAGATTTCGATCGTGGCGCCTGCATTCGCTACTGTACCGGAAACGGTATTGCCCGATACACTTGTGATGACAGGTGGCTGTAAGCCGTTGTTACCCTGGTTGGCTCCATAGTTGAGTTTGATCCCTTGTAAGGTGTTACAGAAGATTTGATTGCGAGAGATTCTGTTATTGACAGCAGTAGTACCGTAAACATGGATACCGTCTCTTCCATTATCATTGACAATGTTTGCATTAGCAAACGAAGCAACATCTCCAACCGTGTTAGCGGACCCACTTATATAAATTCCGAAATTCGTATTCGAGGCGACAGTATTTCTATATAAAACATTACCAGTTGACGCAGCTCCTGCTATTGCAATACCATATGTATTATTCTTCACAACGTTCGCAAGATTCGCAGCAGTTCCTCCGATTGTAACATTAGAAGAATTTAAAATACTTATTCCAGCTGCAAAGTGATTCGCTATTGGAATGATATGTGGATCAGCGTTTGTATTTCCAAAATTATGTAATCCATCCAAGCTCTGTCCAACAGCATTTCCTTGTATTGTAGCATTGGCATTGGTACAGCCGGTAAGTACAATTCCTCCTCCGTCATAATCATCAAAAGTAGTCGCCATTTTATTATAGCCAACAGTATTACCAAGACCAGCACCTCCTATTCGGAAATTAGTACAATTGTTCATTTCTATGCCGTTGCCATAGTTACCGATGTTGGCATAGGTAGTCGGATAAACTCCTACATAGTTAGAATTAACAACGAAGTTAGCAGAAGAAGCCGGCTTGAAGCCTTCAAAGGCTATGCCGTGAGACTTTTTAGTTGAACCTCCGTTAAATCCGTTATCACCAACAATATTCCCTGTTACATTTACAGAAGTCATTCCTCCACTTGTATAACGGATATTGATACCTGCAAAATCATTTCCCTTAGCACCGCCAAACTTATCGACTCCTATATAATTATTCGTTACTGCAATGGATCCAAAAAATTCACCTTCTGCTTTAATAAACATACCTGAATACATTTCACGATCACCTGAAAGATTTCCATTGTCACATACGACGTTATCGTTAATCGTCAAAGTAGCAATGCTGGCTCTAGCATAAATACCATTTTTCGGACATCCCAAATCTGTTCCTGTATTGACATGACCGTCCGCTTGTACTCCGATCAAATTACCTTGAATCAATACACTATTGGAAGTAAAATATTTTAGTTTAATACCAAAGCCATCTTCTTCTGCCGTTGCATCTCCGCCCGATAACACTTGTCTGATTTTATTGTTAGTAATAGAAATATTATTTATCGTTAATGCTCCTTCTATTTTAATCCCATTTAAAGAAATATTACTGATATCGTTATTTGCTAAAGTTATACCAGTTGAAGCACCTGTAAGTATAATACCATTACCGTTTGCAACATTTGTAATGGTATTATTAGAAATAGTTCCTGTATTAAATGCTGCGGAAATTGATATACCATTAGCTGCTGTTGCCGATAAACTATTGTTTGTAATAGTTAATCCGGTTGAAGCACCTGTAACAATGATACCTGCTCCTCCTATTGTTGTCAGCGTGTTATTGGAAATAAGACCTGAACTAAAATCACCCGAAACGGAGATACCATGAGAAGTTCCTTGCCTGATGTTATTATTCCGGATAAAAGAAGAAGTAAACGCACCAGCTATCTTGATAACGTCTGAGTTTGTAGCCACTATGATGTTGGAGTCAATACGGCTATTGGCCATAGAACCGGAAAGAAAATTAATTCCGTTCTGTGAAGATGTGCCTAAAACTGTTGTACCATTTTTAGCAACTCCCATATAATTATTAGAAATGATCGTTCCAGTGGAAGTACCATCTATACGAATCATATCTGTTGTTGAAGCTCCTGAAAATACGTTGCGACATTGTCCTGTCATACCGATCGTATTGTTCGCTCCATTATTGATATAGATCATAGATCCGTTATTTGTTCCTACTCCTTGAGAAGCTAAACCAGTGGCATCTGTGTTGAACCAACAGCCCCATACTCGGTTATTTGCACTATTAAGTAAGAGACAAGTTCCTCTAAAAATAACACTCGAGAACACGCAACCTCCACCGGTTACAGATAAGTTTGCTCCTCCCATATTAATGGTATAAGTCGCATTACAAGCTGAAGGCGCAGACATGATCGTTACATTGGGTGCAGATAATGTTAAGCCAGTACCCCAGGTACGTCCATCTGCTTGTAATAAAATAGTATGAGGCCCACCTGGTGTAGTATTTGCCTGATCAATGGCCCAACCTAATGCACCAATATTCGTAGGTGATTGATTATCTGAATTTGAAATAACCGTAAACGTCGCCCCTTCCGAAGCACTCACAAAAAATAGTAAACAAACAAAATAACTTACAAGCGAAAGTAAAATTCTATTCATAGGGAGTCGATTTGTATTTTATGCCTAATTTATTAGATAAAAACCATTCAAGCAAGGAATTAGCCTGCTTGTGGAATATTATTTATGGTGGGACATAAAGTTGTATTCCGGCCGATTGGACTATGTAACCTCAAAAAGGTTTAGAAAACACGTAAAATATAAAGGAAATCAAACCAGTCTATTGAAATACAGAACAATGACTCTATATTTTAAATAGCATGTGAAAACTCCTAATTTCGTTTGAAGAACACTCAAATCTTAATATAAATCTTCCTTTTATATAAATACGAGGTTACAAGGATCCAAAATCCAACCATTGCGAGTGCCAACACAAAAGAAGCGCATACAGGCGGTAAAAAATTGGCTAATCCATTGAAGAGGTATTCAGAAAATGTAATATTCTGTATTTTAATGAAAATAAGTACACGAGCTAACAATTCCGCTCCGAAATAAGCGAGCAAAGGATTGGCTCCTAAAGCTCTAAAAGGCAACGTTCCTGTTTCCAGTTTTTTCTCATCGAAGAGGTAAACGGAGAGTGACAATAAAACGAGCGCAATACCGGCCGTAAACAAGACAAAAGAACTGGTCCATAAAGCCTTATTCATCGGGAATAGGAATGACCAGGCCAAACCCAATCCTATGGAAGAGATGCCATAGAGCAACAATCCTTTTACAGGAGAACTAGACTTCTGCAGGTATAAAGCGGTTGAAATCCCTAACAAAGCAGTAACTAAAGCAGGCAATGTGCTCAATAAGCCCTCAGGATCCCAGGTCTGGGTATATTTCCACATGTGTCCTTTCAACAGCAATTGATCTACCCAGGAAGCCCAGTTTTGATTGACTTCTAATGATACCTCCCCTATTCCGGGTACGGGAACAAAGGCCAGCAGCAACCAATAAGAGATCAGAATAAAAGCGGCCAACACTCTCCGTTGGTTTTCGGAACAGTAAATAAATAAAAGAGAAGCCAAAGCGAAGACAAGTCCTATCCGCTGCAAGACACCCGGAAACCTCAGGTGTTCAAAATCAAAATCAGGAAAGAGGTTCAGGAACAATCCCAAGCCAATCAATATCAGCGCACGTTTGAGGCATTTCAACGCCAGTTTGCCTTTGTCAGCACCGGAAGCCAGCGCTTTGCTCAAGGAGAAAACAATCGATAAACCTACAATGAATAAGAAAAAAGGAAACACCAAATCCGCCAGGTGACAACCGTTCCATTCGGCATGCAATAACCAGGGATGCACATGCTGCCAGGATCCGGGATTATTCACCAATATCATCACCGCGACGGTAAGCCCTCTTAGAATATCAACGGAAGTATATCTCATACAATAAAGAGATCTTGTCAGTGGACAATGATCAGTAAAATTAGGAGTCAGAAAATAAAGAGCTAAGCTAGGTATTTTTTGAGAAAAATGAAGGAGATACTATCCGATGTTTAACTAAAAAGGCAAAGCTCATAAGGATATTCCCTATGAGCTTTGCCTCTGATTTCAGATTTCAGATCTCAGATCTCGATTAATGTCCCGCAGCTTTTTGATTGAATTCAACACCCTGGCTTTTCAAGATTAGGGCTACTTTATAACCATAAAATGCCAGGTAAGCGAAACAGGCTACAGCCAACCAATACGATTGATGAATACCGATAGATTCCACATCAGCCAATAAACCTTGGGCAGGAGGAATGATCGCGCCGCCCAAAATCATCATGATCAGGAAAGTAGAACCCTGACTGGTGTATTTACCCAATCCGGCAACTGCCAAAGCAAAAATACATGGCCACATGGTGGAGCAATACAAACCACCGCTAACAAAGGCGAATACTGCTACCTGACCGGTGGTGAACAAGCCGACCAACATAGAACCAATACCAAAGAAAGATAAAATCAATAAGGTACGAGCCGGTTTTTCTTGTCCCAGGAAGATGGCCAGGATCAATAAAGGAATCACCGCTGCATAAATGTACAACTCATGCACATCGTTACCGCCGATGATGTTAGCGCCCAGGATCACAGCGAATGCAATGTAAGGAACAATGATCGTCCAAACGTTAAACCAAAATTTGCTCAGGTTAAATACCGTGATAGAACCGGTCCAGCGACCGATCATCATACTGCCCCAATAAAGGGAAATGAAGTGGGAAATGCTGGACTCCGCATAGCCTCCGAATTCAGGTAATTTTAACAAAGCACCTAAGTTACTTTGAATCGTTACTTCTACTCCTACGTACACGAAAATGGCAATCATACCCAATACCAATTGTGGGTATTTCAAGGCACCGGCACCTGGTTCCAATTCTTCATCAGAGGTTACAGAAGGCAATTGAGATTTATAAAAGAATAAAGCAACACCCAGGAACAGGGCTGCTAAGAATCCATACATGGTATTCACGGAAGATATTTCTACTGTTTCAGCACCTTTCAACGAACCGAACAAAAAGTAAGAAACGATGATAGGGCCTACTGTGGCAGCAAAAGAGTTTACTCCACCCGCCAGGTTCAATCGGTGAGAACCGGTAGAAGGATCGCCCAAAGCGATCGCGAAAGGCTGAGCACAAGTTTGCTGAAGAGAAAACCCGATAGCAATCAGGAAGAAAGAAGCCAGGATTAACCAATAATTTCCTAAAGAAATGGAGCCGATCATGGTCAGTGCACCTGCAGCCGAGATGATCAAACCGTATACAATACCCATTTTGTAACCGATCTTATTCAGCAAATCTACTTTGGATACTCTTTGGTACAAATACAAAGTCAATGAACCCAGGAAGTATGCAAAATAAAAAGCCAAGTCAATCAATTGAGATTGAAACTGGGTCAAATTAAAATGTCCTTTACAAAAAGGAATAAAAACGCCATTTGAAGCTGCTAAGAACCCCCAAAAGAAGAATACGGTGATAAGGGTTGCAAAATGTGTGGTTGATTTACTTTTTTCCATATCTAATTACGAAATGACCAATGAAGCAAGCGTTTGCATCCTTGGTATAAATACTTGTTTGTTAGTTAAAACCGACTGATAAAACCGAAAATTGAAACAGATCAGACCTATACAGGATGGCAAAATAACAAAAAAGGCCGGTATTATAATACCTGCCTTTCAAATATTTTATTGGTTCATGCTCTTCCTTGGGCATGAAGAAGTTGTACTCCTTAATCCATCCCTATCGGGTCTCAGGCAGGTATGGAAAAAAAAAGAGTCAGCCCTATGGACTGACTCTTTTCTATTCATTCTAATGAAAAACGTTTAACCGTTAATCACTATTCTAATTACTCAACAACTACTTTTTTAGTAGCGATTTTGTTACCAGAAGTAACTTGTACTAGGTAGATACCTTTTACCAAACCTTCAGTGATTACTGATGGAGTAGCGTTGTTTGTAGTAAATTCTTTTACGATGTTACCGTTAGCATTCAATACTTTAACGAAAGCTGATTCAGCGTTGTTCATAGCAGTCATGTCCACAGTGAAAGCGCCTTTAGCAGGGTTAGGGAATACAGAAACTTGATCGTTTACTACGTTAGCATTGTTGTTAGCAGTAACAGTACCGCAATCTGTTGGAGGAGTTGGAGCAGTAGATGCAGTAGCTGTACCAACATAAATGTAGTCGATTTTGTAAGTACCGGCAGCGTCAACATCACCCCATCCTGTAGCACCTCTGAAGAACAAACCTAAAGTACTGATAGTACTAGCATCCGTGATGCCTGTAAGATCAACCGCTAAATCAGTGAACGTGTTTTCACCTGGAACAATAGTCAAAACGTTCAAACCAGAAGCAGCATAATTTGATTCTTCACCACTGTTGAAAATAACTAATAATTGACGATTAGTAGTAGCGCTAGAAGTTACTTTTAGAGATAATTTTCTATTTACTGGAGCTGAAAGATCAACTATCTGAGCACCACATCCGTCTTTATAAAAACGCATAGTTTGTCTAGCGTCATCGTAATCCGTCATCGTAGGAACAGTAACCGTAAGCACACCATCGTTGTTGATTGCCCAAGATTGATTTTCAATTTCATCTGCTGCAATAAAAGCAACTCCACCATTAGCGAAGCAGTTGTTGGCTGCACTTGAATTAAAGTTAAAGGCATAACCATCTTCTCCTTCAGTTACGATGTTACCAGAACATTGTGTTTGAGAAATCTGAGCGAATGCTGATGCCGTCATTAGACAAGCAGCAGAAAGGGTAAGTAAAGTTTTTTTCATAGTTTTTGTTGTTGGGAGTTAATAATTGGTTTTCTTATTTTATTGATAGGCCTAAAATACATATTAGCAGGGAGCATATCAAAATATGCTATGATTTTTTTTACATAAAACAGTACTCGTTTTACGCTCTCTCAGCAGAATGACATACATACCTTTCAAATCAGAAGGAAAAGGAATCGCTCCTTCCTTCGCTTGAATTGGAAGATTGAGTACTTTTTTCCCCTGAAGATCATACCCTTCTATAAAGCATCCGTCTAAGGCGGAAACCGAAGACCAGAAAATAAAATCCTGGCTGCACCATAATTCATGAGTGCTCCTCGTATCATGCTCCGTGACATCTGTTACGATCGCTCCCAATGAAACCGCATAATTATAAATGGTATTGACCAATGAATATTCGGGAATGGAGGAGTCCATGGATATTTCCCAGATCATGATACCGGAAGCCTTTGTATTCGCCAGATCTGTTTTTTCTTCTATGGTATAAATACCGTTATAACGGTAGTCATCGTAATCGTCATTATAGGCCGCACTGTTATCCTGCGCTACAATATTCGCATAGGAAGTGGTCGTGGGTTTTATGGAATAAAACGGAACGCCTAAAACCAATTTACTTTTAGGTACATTTTTACCCAGCCATAAATTAAGCGCACTATTAGCAAACGCAAAAGTCGAATGATTGTCATTACCATAATCGTCATACGCCATGACGTTGAACCAGTCGATGTTATCTATAACACTGCTTAATACACCATCTGCAGTACTACCCTGTCCAACGACAGCGGCTGTCAATAATTTATTCTTAGTATGCAGAGAATCGTAAAGTTCTGCCATGAGTAATGCAAAATTAGCAGGCTCATCATTGTCGTTGTCATTTCCTGGATTATCGTAAGGATATTCCCAGTCCATATCTACGCCATCTAAACTGTATTCTTTCACAAAGTTCATGACATTGGTAACAAAAGCAGTGCGTGTAGAAGCAGCACTGGCTAATTGACGGAAAGCTAGGTCATCGCCGTTGTTCCAGCCGCCAATGGCAATGGATACCTTGACATTGTTTTCATGAGCTTTGCTCACCAGTGTTTGGAAACGTGAAACATTTCCCATCACACCGGTATTCAAACCTCCTGTGGAAGTAGGAAGGATAAAAGAGTAATTGATATGCGTCAGCTTGCTGTAATTGATTGTATTCACATTGCCTTGCCAGCTGGGGAAATAGCCTACAATGCGAAACTGTGCAACTCCATTTATACAGTTTAAACAAAACAAAACGATGAATAGCAATATCCCCCTCATTATATTCTAATGTTGCAATGGAGCATTATTTGTAAATAACACTAAATCAACATTCAATTGTCCTAAATGCTGCGGCACAGAAGATGCACCTAGACCATAAGATACAATTTTAATTTCTCTAGGATCAATAATACCTAGATCAGACATTTTAAATGAAACCATTTTCCAGCCGGTCCAGGTAACATCTCTTACAACTTTTCTTTCTTTAGTAGACAGACCATATCTTTCTTTAATGGTCAACTGCATCTGACTATTAGGAACACCTCCGGAAGAAATGAAGCAATTGAGATACACTTGAGAAGGATCCTCATTGAGAGTTGCCATAGAATTAACAATCGCTGTATTAGAAGTGAAGTCAAGGTCAAATCCACCGAAATACCAGGTCACGGTATCTATACCAGTAGATGCAGATCTCGCTCTGCCTGATATATTGTAATAATTTGCCCCTTGAGGAGAGGCTACATAACCTGTACTGGCAGAAGTCCTCATTCCTGATGCATTAGGTGCGGGCTCCAAGTTATTCGTTTGTCCATACACCCCGCCTGGTATAATTCCATTATTAAAATTAGAAATTAATGCGCCTACTTTTTGAAAACTGGTAATTCCATTGGCAGTTATAGCCATGGACGCTATTCCGATAGGTTCTTCTTTACAGCTTGCATTCAGCAAAATGGAAATGGTTTCTCCATTTTGAAAAAACTGCTCTGTTTGAGAATCACCATACCACAATACATTTACTGCATTGCTTCTTCCGGTAAATGTTCTTGATGCACCTGAAGTAGTACCTCTCATGACCAATGTCCAGGAAATTTCTTCATTGAATGAAGCTTGCACAGCTATACCATCTGTACCACTAAAATCGATTGTAGAGGTATTTGCAGCATCAGAAATCCTATGTGCTGAAAACCCAGTCGATAGAAAATTAGCAGAAGGACATATAGTCGGTCCGTTTATTTCCGGTGTATTTCTCTTACAATATACTAGGCACAAGGCCAATATCAGTAAGCTAAGCGTGTTCCAGAATATGTTACGCATAATAGTATTGTTTAAGGTTGAAATGGACCGTTGGTAGTAAAGCTGACATGGTCAACATAAAACTCCACGTCTTTACTCGGATTTGGAAAGGATTGTACCTCGAAAGACAACCCGCAAACTTTATTCGGCTCTTTCAGGGTGTTTCCACTGCCACCTTTGAGAGGATTTCCGGTACTTTTAAAGCTAGAATAAGGAATAGATATTGATTTCCAACCCGTCCAGTTGATCTGGATGGTGTAAACCCAAGCATCGTTTGTTGCTTCGTTATAGCTTGTTGGTATAGCTGTGCCTGTCGAATGATCGTCTTCGTAAATTCTTACCGACAAGGCATTATCCGACTTGCCCGTTCCATAGATGAATATGTTGAAATACAAGCTGTCAGGATTACGTGTAATGTTAAAAGAGCGGTCAAAAGGCTCTCCATTGTCTCTGAACCACTGGTACAAATTATAAGGCTGTTCTGTACTGAAGCCACCGCAGTAGCTGTTACCATTATTATCACGGGCCTTGATGTGCATAGAGAAATCATCATTTACTTTTTGTTCTGGAGTTAAGATAAATGTCCCGGCTCCAGCTCCATCTCTTAAATCTGCATACGTTGTTCTTAACCGGCTTGTCGCTGCAAGTGCATCAAATCTACCGTCAAAATCATCTACTAACATATAGTATATACCGTTTCTGACAATTCTAGGACTGCCATAATTTTTAGGTCCGTTTGTAGCCGATTGATTCATTCTCTGACTAGCCGTTACGGTATGTTCTCCTTTAAAATCACCTAAAAAACTTAATGTAATGGTCAAAAATTCGTCTCTTTTAAACATTACTGTATTATCCGAAGCACCGTTCCAATAAGTATTATTCTCATCTATTATCTGAGAAGTTCCGCTGAGTTTAAATTCCGCGCCTGAAGTTTCTCCTTTGATTGTAATATACCAGGTCACTTCATGACTTAAGGTAGCTTTGAAGTAAGCCTTCCGTTGAATAGCTCCGCCAAAACGAAAAGGGAGAGCCTGCACTGTTCCATTACTTTCCAAGGCATTAAATTGCTCAAATGCTCCCTGTACACCTGTAAAATCGCCAGTAACCGATTTCTGAACCGGTCCTTGAAATTCCTGGTCATTCAATGTTCTTTTACAAGCAATCAATCCCATTACTGTAACAGTAAAAAGAAAGATAGAGGAGTATGCCATTATTTTTTTCATAATCATCTCGATTGAGGATTAGAATTTCAAAATGAAACTCATGAACAACTGATCGTAAGTATAGTTGGTATTGGTCGTCAGGTTTCTTGTTACCTGACTA
>JAQZBV010000121.1 GCA_029237685.1 Cytophagaceae bacterium
ATAGCAGTAGCCAACGGCGCCGCGCTTTATAACCTGCAAAATAATCCTGCCGATAATCAATACACCAACATGTATTGGGATGTGATGGATTATACGTTCGGTCAAAACAACTGGGGCATGGCGATGATTTGCGAACCCGTTGCCAATTTACCTTTTGCTGTTACTACCAGTTACTCTCAATACTATAAACTGCAACCCGGCAAGTGGCCCATTGGAGAAATTGTGCAAGGTCCTTGCGACAAAGGTACACACGATGGTTTGGGTTTTGGTTATGGACCTACCTGGGAAGACCAATTCAATCCCACAGCCAGTGCTTCATCGGGAGTATTCTTCCACCGCAATACCAATTACGCCACCAACGAAACAGCCATTGACGGCATAGCGGATGCCATCCTGATGTTTGCTCTGGCACAAAAAATGACCTCCGCCTGCGCACCTCTTCCTGTGGAGTTTTTAGGCATTACAGTAGAACATCAAGACGGCGTGGTCAACATTGATTGGAGTACCGCATCCGAAACGGATAATGTTAAATTTGAGATAGAACGTTCGCTCGATGGAGAACAATTTGAAGTGATCGGTTCAACGGCCGGTGCTCTAACAAGTAATAGTGTAAAGCGTTACCGCTACAGCGACCAGCAAGTCAAAAAAGGAGTGGTGTACTACTACCGCATCAAGCAAATAGATGCAGACGGAAAGTATACCTATTCCAACATTCAAGTCATTACGATGTCGGCTCTCGAAGACATCTATGTGTATCCTAATCCCTTCAAAGAAAGCATCACGATTCAATGCTCTGACATGGACATTGGCGCATCGGTCGTGGTCACGGACTTGCTGGGTCAGGAGCTGGAGAAGCATACCGTAACTTCGCCGTCTTTGCAGGTAGGATCGGGTTTACAGAACGGTATTTACCTGATGACGATACTGAACAAGCAACGTTCGCAGGTTTTTAAACTGTACAAAGAATAATTTTTTGAAATCACTTCAGCCGGTTTGCTTTAGCGACTTGTGCCGTGCCATTCCCTCCTTTAAAAATAATCAAATACTGATTTCCACGTTCTACGAGCTTGAACTGTTTCTTTACTTGCTCCGGAGTAATGGTGGTGTTGCGTGTCAATACATGGAAGTCTCGTTCCTTTCCAATGAGTGCCGTGATGTTACTTTTGCTGTAAGGCTTTACCGCCTGTAGTTGAAATACTTTTCCGGGAAAATTTTCTTGCAGTTGTTCTGAAGTATAAAGATGAGTATGCGCCTGTATTTTTTTTACCTGCTGATCTACCGCGATTTTCTTAAACGATCCGGCTTTCAATAGCGCTACGTCAGGCTCATACAAATAATTCAACGGTTCACTGAAGGCCGGTGAAGCAGCCTGTTCTTCCGAAGCATAAAAACTATACTTCGTTATTTCTCCGCTTTGCAATAACACGGCATGAATACGTGGTTCTCCGTTAAAATTATGTTCCAATTGCAGCAAGACTTCTTTGCATTCGTTACGATCCGATAGCACAAAGACCTCTTTTACTTCTCCGAGTGCTTTGCATACCGCCGTGATATCCGTCATCGGAGACAACTTGATCAGAATTTTATCACCGGCTTTCCACAATTGAGGTTTTAGTCCTACAATATCCGGCTCCCAGTCTTTGTAATCAGACAATCGCTTGCCTTCTTTTCTGCGCGAAGGATCAATGTAGATCAACTGGCTATGTCCTTTGTAAGTTTCTAAAAATTCGGCCGCTGTGGCACATATACATTGCACATGATCCGCTTTCAGGGCCTTGAAATTATGCGCGGCAATGTTTAGCAATTCCTGCTGAGGTTCTACATAAATCATTTCCTTGCTTTGCAAACTAAAAAAATAAGTGTCAATACCCATTCCTCCTGACAGATCAATGATCGTATCCGCTTTGATGAGAGAAGCCTTATAGCGGGCCGTTACTTCAGAAGAAGCTTGCTCCAACGAAACAGTTGGGGGATATAAAATACCTTGATTTTTATAGAGGCTAGGGAATTTCTGTTTGGCGGTTTTAATACCTTTTAACTGGCGGACAAGCAAACTCGTATTCCAACCTTTATTTGCCAAAGCTTTCGACAGCAATAAACTCTCCGGATCCTTTTCTTCGTTGTCCTGAAGAAAGCGAAGCGTTTCCGGTTCAAATAACCACTGAATGCTAGATGCTGTCATGGACAAAAGTAAAAAATAGTCGCAAGTTATGTCCGATAACTGCAAAGTATTTTATCCCTCTACTATACTTTGTTCGCGGCAACAGCCAATGGAGGAATGACATATTCTTCCAGACTTGTTTTTTTACAGTACATGCATTGAAAAGTCTTTTCACCTGTTCCACTGCCGCTATGTGTTGGAGGCACTTTGGCTATATCTGACTTTAAAAAAGACGCTTTGGTACCGCAATAAGAACAGGCCTTGTATTTGGAAAATTTGGAGTTGTAACCCAAGGCGTAATGTGTATCGCAAGCGGGGCAAAGCCATACATCGTAGTCCACAGACTTGATGGATTCTTCCAATATCTGACTTTTTCTGAGGTATTGGTCTTCCTTCTTTTCATCCAACAATCCCATCGCTGTGCCGCATGCTGTGCAAGAGCGTTCATGCTTACGAATAGCTTGCAATTTTTTATTGTTCTGCGCATCGGTAAATAAAAAGGGAACCGGAAAGAAAATAGCGGCAATTCCCCAGTTGTCGAAATAACGGCTGAACTGATTGTACTGATTAAAATAATCTCCCTCTTTATAACTGCCGGCATAGGCTTTCTCGCAACGCGATTTTTTATCCACCAGCGTCAGTAAAATCATGCCGTATGCACCAGCGATCAAGGTGGCTGTGTAATAAGGCCCTGTGTAAAAATAAATCATGCCGGCATAAAAGAATAAGGGAAGAAAAAAGTACAACAACAGCCAACGCCAACGAGGAATAGTCAGCGATACATTTTTCTTTTTGGCTTCACTTAATTTTGCATAATCTTCAGTGAAAGCACCCTTGGATTTTTTTACAAAATAAAAAACACTCATAAACAGCAAATAAGGCACCGCAAGAATCCATACGATGATTTTCTCCAGCGCTTGCGGATCAGTGGTCCTGCCGTCAGACAACGCATCTTTGTTTTGCGGATCATTCAATACTTTAATCACAGCCGTCAAGCCTTCTAGTATGGCCCTATCGTAATCCCCTTCCTTAAAATACGGAGTCATGTATTCCTTCACAATGTGATGACAGGTTTCTTCCGGCAGCACCCCTTCCATGCCGAGGCCCGTTTCAAACTCCACGCGAAAAGGTTTCATCACTACAAAAATCAACAACCCATTGTCTTTGTCTTGCTGTCCGATTCTATACCTGTTGTATAAACGGCGGGCAAATTCTTTGGAAGAAGCCCAATTAATGGAAGGCAATATCACCACTGCAATTTGATCGGTAGTGACCTGTTCTAAGAAATAGATCTGCTTATTGATTTGCCTGATGGTTTCATCTTTTAATACATGATCCGGATCGCTGACATAACTTTTATTGAACAGTGCAGGTTTAGGCGCCGTTTCTACTGTATACACTTTAGCCCCCCAAGCGGCGGAATAAAGAGTAAAAAGAGCGAGAACAAAAATCTGTTTCATAAGATTACAAAAATCTGTTTATTGATACGAATAACAAAACTCGATGTTCTATAGAATCGTATATGGAGAACGCTATCAGAACACATAATACAAAAAAACTTTGTTTTCACATGCTCTCCTTCTACTTTTGATCTTGCAACCCCCATTCTAACCCATGCGCATCACCGATATTTTTCTCACCAAACGGTCAAAAGCAGAAAATCAGGCCGAGAAAATAAAAGATTACAGAAATATTGTCATTCTTCAGACGCTCATCATTTCATCTGCCTTATTGCTGAGAGAAATTTTCGACATGGCCGGAATGGAACCCCATTTATCCAGTGTCATTCGTGATGTATTGTTCTTGTTGTTTGGCGGGATATACGTACTCATTCTTTGGGATCTACTCAGAAACTTCACCAAAAAAACGGTATTAGTCACTGTGCTTTTTTTGGTGATCATGGGAAGTTATGTGCTGGCCCTTTTTACTGTTAATCCATTGTATGAATTCTTCCATACAGAAGCAGAAAAACGTCCTTATTTATTTCTTATACACCTGGTGCTTTTTTCTACAGAAGCCATTGTGATTTACCATGCGATCTTCGACATTTTCGCCGGCAGACGTTTATCGGAAGAAAAACTCTGGGGTTCCGCCTGTATATTTTTAATGATTGGAATCTGTTTCGGAAGTTTATACGACCTCATCAACATTCTTCATCCGGGCAGCATGGGCGTTCCTTTACCTTTAGGACTGGAAAGTTATACCGCTTGCATCGCCTTTAGCATGACCATCATCGGCGGACATGAGGCATATCCAAATGCCATTCCTCTCATCCTTAATTCTTATAACTAAGAGATTAATCACTTATAAGCGGATTTCAACTTAACATTTCAGCAGATGGCATGATTTTTCATATAGAATGTGAAAAAAATATACTGTTTTAGCTCGATGTATACGTTAAGAATAAGTGAAGAGTCTTTCGAAGACGTAATCTTATCCGATCACTTAAAAGAAGATCAATTGATCACCAAACTCAGAAACCTGGCAGGCAGCGCTTATCAAGTGATGCAAAAAACGCGCTTAGTGGCTAGTGCCATGAAAAGTCCGTTTAAAAATGCGGAGCACTATTCAAGTGCTATTATGGACTCTTTGACTATCTATGTGAGTCAACTCCAGAAAATGGGAGATGCTAAGGCTTCTATTTCTGCTCTTGCAAAATCTTACGTGTTACATGAAACCAAAACAGATTGGAAGCAACCAGTCCGCGAATTGATTGCCCTGCACACAGAAATTAAAAATGAAATCCTGAGCATCTTTGTGCATTATAAAGAATCGGATTTTCCTGACACGTTTAAATTTCTGAGACAACAACTTTTTCTGCACGAAGAGCAGTTGTGGGAATTTAAAAGTCAATTAGAAAATTAAACCAACAACCAATTACAATAGAAGCCGAAGCATTTTGTTTCGGCTTTTTTTATTTACATGATTCTAATTGTTATTTACTCGTTGTTGGCGTCCCGCCAACAAGTGTTGGTATAAAACGTGTTATTAAAGGCCAGTTGTTGGCGAGACGCCAACAACGAGTAAAATGACAGATGGTCAAGAAAGAGAAAGAGAAACAGAAAGAGGATTGCATACTCTTTCTGTTTCTCTTTCTCTTTCTGCTAAAACGGGTATCCAATGGCAATATTTAATATCAAATTATCCCTTCTCCACTCTCTCTTTCCGATGTAAATATCATCCAACACCCATCGCTCTCCTTCCGGCAGCCAGGGCTTCCTTACAGGAGTAGCCAAGTCCAATCTGATGATGAAGAAACTCAAATCGGCACGTATACCGAATCCTATACCAGCCGCTAATTCTTTGGGTACATTTTCAAATTTAAATTGCGCATTGGCTATCGTGTGATTGGTAGGATACAACCAAGTATTTCCGATATCTGCAAAGAAAGCCCCTTTGATGACACTGATGATCGGGAATCTATATTCGGCACTCCATTCCAATTTAATATCCCCGCCTTGCTGAAAGAAAAAAGCGTTTTGCAAACTATCGGGTAAGCGGTAGGTGCCAGGCCCTAATGAGTTCACCGGGAAGGCACGAATACTGCTGGCACCACCGGAAAAATAACTTTTAATAAATGGCAATGCTTCTGAATTGCCATACGGTATGCCCACACCCACTACCATGTGGGCAGCAAATTGTGTTTTTCTTGTGAGTTTTAAATAATTGCGAATGTCTATTCCTACTTTCCCATACTGCGAATAGGCTATACCTAAAAATGTTTGCGTACCATTTGCATTTCTTTCTTCTCCTATCGCATCACTGAGCAAGGCCACCGTATTACCGGCTATGTCTGCGCTGAAATTGATGTAGAACTGATTTTTCCTTTCCGGATAGACCTGTTCGTTATACGTATAAGAATACGTAATGCCCGCAATCAACTGATCTTCGTACTTGCGACGTAACCCTTCATTGGTTCCTATGAATGACATAAAATAGTCACTCACATTTCTGATCCTGAAAAAATTAATATTTAAGGGCATTAATTCATGCGTCTTGGCTAAACTTTCCTTCCAACTGTATCCAAAACCAAAACGCAAAGAGGTCAAATCGAAATAATTCACCCTTCTTGTGAAATTATAATCTGCCGTGAAAATTGTCTGCGGAGTAAAATAGCTGGATGCTTTAACGGGAAATGGCAAGATAAAATGTGGTACGGTTAGTTTAACAGAAGGGCCTATTTCATAGGTATACAAGCCTTTGAATTCTCCGTTAAACTGCGTCTCTACTGATCCGTGCAGATTGATGGTCAAGTGCTCTGCACCCTTAAAAACATTTCGATTAAGAAAACTCAATATTACCCCCGGACCGGAGAAATTGTTTGACTTGGTAACAAGATCCAATTCCGCACTCAATGATTTTTTCTTAAGTGGCGACAGGTAAAGGAAAGCATATAGTTTCGCGGAATCGGTTTCTTCAATCTGTGCATCGACATATTTAAACAAATCCATACCCATCAACCGGTTGACAGAGAGTTGTTGATTTTCTCTGGAATAATAATCGCCTTTCTTCAGGTATACATAGCGCACAACCGCAGAAGGACGAAGGTCTTTCCCTATGCTTAGCGTTACGCCTTCCAAATGGACCGTGTCTGACAAATCGACCTCGTTTCTTCTGGAACTGATACTGTCAATAAAAACATATACCTCCTTCATTTTGTAACGAAGCATCGCTTTTTCTGGAACCGCAGGTTTGAGCTTCAACTTTACATTGACGGTAGCATCACTGCCGGTCGTATCCGCTTCAAAAGAAAAATAGTCCGCGTTAAAATGGTAATATCCATTATTCTTTAAGGTCTTATCCAATCTGGCACGTTCTGACTTCAACCGGTCTAGGTTGTATCGTCTGCCTTTCTTAATCAATGTTTTATCCGCAGATTCTGCTATGATTATATTCATCGCGGTATCAGGCACTGTCATTTTGTACTCCTTGATGCGGTAAGAGCGGCCTGTATGGATGGTATAAATGACCCTTACTTTTTTCTTTTCCTCATCAATCTTTACGCTATGGGTAACTTTAGGCTCAAAAAAACCGCGATTGTATAAATCTGCTTGCAATACTTCTACTGAAAAGGGAGGATTAACCTTAGAGTATAGAACAGGTGCTTCACCTAGCTTGCGACGCATCTTATACTTCATGCCTTTTTCCTTTTTAGGCGTACCCAGAAAGTTATAAATACCCAATTTAAATGGAACGCCTAAAATTCTCTTATTCGGTCTAGGCTTAATATCCTTTTCCAGATTGCTTCGAAGTTTTCTTAGGTATCTTTTCTTTTCAGCGGATCGAAATTCTATTTCTGCGCCCATATACAAATGGTCTCCCTCAGGCACATACTTTGTAGCTCTACAACTGAAGACCAACAGGGCGATGGCCGTTATATAAAAATAATTCACTGCTTTCATTAGTCCTCCAGCACTTCCTGTTTCTGTTCTATTTCGCTTTGTTTCTCTTTCTTTTTTCTCTTCTTAGGTTTTTGAAACAAATCACGTGTACGATTATAATCCCTTGTATAAACCACTCCAACCCCCGTCTGTACAATGATGCCGTTCGTAACGCCGTCCAGTTGATTTAAACGGAACCCTTTCAATTTATAGCGTCCGCTTTTGGTGAACTTATATTCTACCACCACATCTCCGGTAATGTTTTGTGCATTATTGGTCATGGTAGGATCCGTGGTGTTTTGTTGACCTTCCAACATGACATTACCCCCTACCTGCACGCTTAGACGATCATCAAACAATGTTTTCTTTACCCCGACCTGCAATTGCGTATTGCCTTGCTTTTGATTCGTAGCTACATCATTTTGATTGTATGAAACCAAGTCAACATCCACTTCCACACCTTTGATGTACTGAGCAGAAAGTTTGTTCAATTGATCGCTCATCAAACGGCTCACACTACTGCGTGCAAAATCGGAAGCGTCTGACCCGGCAGATGCATTGGAAGAAGCCATGAAACTATTGAAGACCAACAAAGAAAATACTTGTTTGTTTAACTCCGCTTCATCAGAATTAATAGCACTCAGTTTACCATAAACCGCTCCACCACCGGCGCCTTTTTGATTCTCCGGCATATCCAATTTAAAACTGATTTGCGGTTGCAACAAATCGCCTTTCATCATCAGGTAAATATAAAAAGGCAAAGGTTGCGAATAAGCCGCTGCTTCAGTGGGGGTAAGACCAGAACCTATACTCATTAAGGAAGTAGGTTTTGCGCGCGTATCGTAACGGGCAGTTACGTTTACTTTCGCATCCAATATATCACCATACCAATCTATTCTACTACCTCTTATGATTTTGAATTCTTTTGCTACAAATCCTTCCAAGGTAGCTTTGTAACTGCCATCTGAAATAACATAACTTCCTGACAAACTCATGTCTCCACTCGGATCCAATGAAAAAACCAAATCGGCCTTTCCTTTTACTTGTAATGAATCACCTGAATAAGGATCTACCAATAAAGTAAAGGATGTGTTACGATCCACTGAAACTTTTGCTTTCAAAGAAACTCCTTTAATCTTGTCCGCTCCTACAATACCGTCTTGACGCAGCATGATCTGGTCAAAGTAAGAAGAGTCTTTTACAAAGACCACAACGCCTTCTCCCCTATCTGTGCTCACTTGAGATTCCGGAACAGCAAATGAAAAATGACTTCCTTTTTCTATTTTCAAATCTGCCGTAATAAGCGGTAGTTGGGGCGTTCCTTTTACCGTGATTTTACTGTCCAGGTATATCCTGCCGTAATACAACTTATTATTTATTTCAGTGGTATTCAACACCATGAAATCTTTGGTTGTGATTTTCAAATCAAAGCTTGGCTCGGTAAATGATTTTAATAATACAGCGCCATTGATCGTTGCCAAATTACCTTGTGAGTCCTTGATGTCAAACGATTTGAAATACGCGCCGCCTGGTTTAAGCATCAAAGTCTCATTTTCCATGGTCACGTACTCATTCAAATAAGTGATTTTGGTTCCTGCATTTACAAATTCTAATTTCCCATTCATCACCGGTTCTTTGACGGAACCGGTTAGTTTGATGTTGCCTTTAACCACTCCTCTGCTATCTGAAATCTGACCCGAGCTAAATGATTCTACGGATGCTAATCGCAAGGAATCAATGTCAACGGAAAAGTTCAAGGTATTGGTTTCCTTCGCAGCATAATAACCGGAGATAGAAACTTTATTGTTCATACCTGTTAACAGCGCTTTCATACTGTAGCGATCTTCTGTCAAGTTATCGGCTTGCAAATCCAGGTTTCCTATTTTGGACTGTTTGTAAGCAAGATTGGTCAATTTTAAATCAGAAGTAAAACCAGGCTTGTTAAACAAATCTTTCAGTTTAATATCTCCATCCAATATCCCTTGCACCAGCGAATCGTCTTGTTCTGCCACTTGCGCAAGCGTGTGTAAATTGAACTGTTTAAATCGAATGCCCAAATGCGAACTGTCTGATTGCGCGCTGATGGATTGCGTTTGATAACTCCAGCGCATTTGATCGACATACAAATGTTTTTTTCCAAATTCTATATAGTTCTTCGGATTTACGTCCCACGCGTTTCCTTGTAAGGTCAATCCGTCTTTCAAAATGCGGAATCTATAATACGACTCGTTGTGCTTAGCCAGTTGAGAATGCAGAATCAACTTTTCTATTTTTTCTGTATCCATCACCGTTAGGTCAATCGAAGCCGTATCGTTAGCTATGGTTCCCGATAAAGAAGTTTGCTGGATAGCAATGTCACCGCTCTTGAACAACTCCCATCCGGTATTATACGTTAGTTTTTGCGCATCCGAATTTAATGCGAACTTGAGTTGCTGAACGGATAACTCTTTATAAACAAATTGCGGCAAATCCACATTCAGCCATAAATGAGAAGAGTCGCTATTGAATCCACCTAAAACATGAATACTTTCATACGAGGTAAGATGAGGAAAAATTACTTCACGTAATACTGGAGAATCATTGACCTGCAATTCAAAATCGAATTGTTGAGGCGATGTTTTTTGATTCTCCACACCAGGTATGAAATCAAAATAACGATCCAATTGTTTTTCTATCGCAGGCACAACAGACAGTATATCAATGTTACCCTTAAAACTGGCTGCGATCATAGAACTATTTAATACCGCTTCCGAACGATTGTCCTCATTGAGTGAAGCAAATACTAAGGAATCTATTCTGTACTCTTTGGTATTCTTGACCAACAAAATATCACGTACCGCTAGGTGTCCATTTAAATTTTTAGACGAATTGCCTTTGAAAAACACTTCGCCGTTGGCACTCATTTGAATATGATCATTGGTTAATCCCAACGCTCCGAAATCCATGCCTTTAAGATCTAATTTGATATCGTATGACTCCTGATCTTTATTGAGGTTCACTTTTCCAACTACCTCTGCATGCAGATTCGAATCACGCACAGCGCCTTCCATATTGATGAATCCTGTGTCCAAGGAACCTTTCATCGTAATGTTTCTATACGCGTATTTGTTCAGTTCAATTTTTCGAACTTCTGCTTCTACTTTTGCATGGATGAGTTCTAATTGTTTCCCTTTACCATTGATAGCAAAGTTACCCGATAATTTCCCTACCGATGTTTGCTTCATCAAATTACCCAACTTGAAGTCGGCTGTCTTCAATGCCATATCATAGCTCAATGAATCGTTTTGAAGATTATTGATGAGTGCATCAAGCGTTAACTGACCGAAAGAAGTGTTCGCCTCTAACTTCGTTTTGAAATCGTTTAATGTCCCCTTGTAATTTCCGGTAATTAAAATGGAATCCGGAATTTCAATAGACGTCGGTAAAATTGAATCCGGAAGCAAAGCTACGATGTCTGCTTTACCAGACTGAACCCTGCCAATCGTTAAATCCATGAAGAGACGTTTCGGATCTGTTACGTGTTGGACTTTTCCTTTTACACTTACCCAAGTATTTGTAGCAGCAGCTACAGTGAATTGTTGCAAGGCTAAGTTTTCTGTATTGCCTTTTGCTTTCAGGGTAAAGTGAATGATCTCCTTGGCGTTCTTACTTAGAATATCTTGTTGACGAAGATTCGGCTGAAGTATTAATAAATCCTGAATAGCCAAATGGTTGTCCACCATGCTGCAATTAATTTGCAAGGTATTCAGTAATTGATCAAGACTAGCATACTGGATATGCACTTGCTGTCCTATGGTAGAATAATTGGTTTGCAAAGACAAATCTTTCAATTCCGCCTGGTGGCTATCCATCGAAAATTTTGTCTTTAGGGAACGAACACCCAACCCGCTTCTTTCCTGGGCCACTAACCTGCTGATATCAGCCTTTACTATAGGTCCATTGTATAAAGCATTTTTGACATCGGCCCCAATGCCTTTGACATATAAATGATTCCAGTCTGCCCCATGAGCAATAGCCGGCACATTGGTAAAGTCAAGCTTAAAGGTATTGCTGTCCATCTCTGCTTCATCCAGTGAAATGTTCCAGTCGTTAGTATTGTTTACCACCACTTCCACTGCCGTCATGTCAGGTGTTGAAGCTTCCCTTTCCAATTGAATAGCACAGGTACTATGATCTAATCGCAGCCCGCTGGCTTTTATCGTTTGAGTAATCAAACTCATGGTAGATTCACCCAGATCAAAAACTCCTACTGTTGCAAATATAGCCATGCAGGACAGGGGATCTTCATAGCGAAAAAGAGAGTGTTCGATGTGTACAGATTCTACAGAGACTTTGTCCCATCCTGTACCATCTGAAGTGGTAGTATCGGTAGACAACTTCGTTTGCTCAATGGTTGTCGTCGCGCCGATCAATCGGGCGTCACCGACACTGACAGACTGTGCCGCAAGATCTAATTTGTTCAATTCTAAATCTGCCTCTTTTACAGAAGAGTGAAGAAAAATTCCGCTGTACGCATCGTCCAAATCAAAGCGACAAGCCCGCAAGGAAACATTATCCGCTTTGATCGTCCAATCTGTAGAAGAGGTATCTACTACAGTTGTTTTTTTTTCGCCACTGCTGAACGCATCGATCAAAAATTGAAAATTAAAAGTAGAATCATTTTCGCTTCTACTTAATCTTCCGTAGGCATTATGAAGTGTTAATTGCTGAACAGATAAAGTATTGTCCAATAGCGCCAGCATACTGATGTCCACTTTGATCTCCGACACCGACAGCAAGGTATCCTTATTTTTATCGTCTAAGAAAATGCCTTGAAGGATAATTGATTTGGGGAATTCTAAATCGATGTAAGCCAATTCTACCCGTGTGTGTGTTTTACTGCTTACAAACGATGTTGCTTTATTGACTAAAAAATTTTGAACTGCAGGTACTTTCAATACCCCCCAAGCCAAAACAAAAAGCAGCACGAATACAATCAGAAAACCTATAACGGTTTTAAGGATTATTCGTACTGCTTTATTTGATTTGAGGGTCATTTGCAAGAGGCGCGCTATTGATTATTGAATTGCCTTTGCGAATCATGAAATGCTCATAGAAAAGGCGTCGGCTCCGTAAATATACTATATTTCCGTGCCAAAAACCTTACTTCCATTTGATCGAACAACCGATGGCTTTCGTCTCCTTTATTACTATTTCCTGTCCTTTTTCCAAAGCGCTTATCGCATCCTCCACGTAATGCTTTTTCACCTCGGACTCATTCTGGTAATTATCGTCAATCGCTCCCACATACTTGATCACATTCTTTTCTTGTTCCTTATGAACCAAGTATACATCAGGGGTTTTGGTTGCGCCAAAAATATGTGCCACTTCCTGTGATTCGTCGTGCAGGTATACAAACGGATACTTCTTTTGAGCGGCTCTTTTCTTCATTGCCTCAAAACTATCATCCGGATATGCGGCAGCATCATTGGAGTTAATAGCTATCACCGGATACGCTGCACCGTACTTCTGATGCAATTTGATGATTCTTTCTTCGTAGGATTTAGCGTAAGGACAGTGATTGCAGGTAAAAATAATGATGAACCCCTTTGCTTTAGGGTAATCTGCCAGACTGATCATTTTACCATCTACGTTCGGAAGTTTAAAGTCTTTGATTTCATCTTCCAACTTGTAAGCATAAATGATGAATGCCGCATTGATTGATACCAATACCAGCATGATGAAAATGGCGATGCGTGTCATAAATTATATTAGATTATATTAAGGCTTGTGAATGTCATGGATGATTTTTACTAACTCAGCGTAAGTCAAACTCTTCTGGTAAATATGACGCTGATTATTTTGATCAATTACTACCGTGGCAGGAATTGCCCCAGTCCACGTAGGCTCTACTTTATCGATCCAGGTATTAGCATCTACTTCATCCAGTAAAAAGGTCTTAGCAGTGATTCGGTTTCTTACCAATACAGGATTTACTTTTGTTTCTTCTACCGATTCTTTATCTAAACTCACTAGCATCACTTCCACCTGATTGCCAAAACTTCGGTGCAATTGCTCAAAGTGTGGCAATTCTTCTACACACGATTTGCATCCGGTCATCCAGAAATTGACCACCTTGATCTTTCCATTTTTGGTCATCATTTCTTTCTCCAGTTCCTTCCATTTGACTACCTCAACACTAGCCGTTTGGGTCATGAAAAAGGGAACGAGCACTAATACCAGTAAACTTTTCATAAGAATCCGTGAATGGTGATGCTGTATATACGGCAAACCTTGGACCAGGTATTTGCGTGAAATTTTGACGCTTTTTATAAAAAATGGAGGGAAAAAACTTCTATGATTTGTGAATTCTTACCCTGATTTCCCCAGAGTATTCGTTTAAACAATTATTAAGCGAAAAATTAAGTGCCACGCAAAAAAACCGATGGAATTGACAACCTGTAAGCCTTGCTCAGTTTTTTTTAAAATCCATCTTTAATGGGATTAAAATAGGTTTTACAGTTAGCAAACTAGAAAACAAAGTCATCCTGTTTCTAATCCTGCTTTTCCAATTGAAACATTTCAGCCAGCAATTCATACGATTTTAACCGATCGTTAAAATCATACGTAATGGTAGCGATTACCAATTCATCTACCCCATACGATTGAGCCAACGCTGTTAATTTTTCTTTCACCACTTGCGGTGTTCCCACGACCATGCGTTGTCGGTTGTATTCGATCATTTGCCTTTCAGATTCCGAATAGTTCGTGTTGCGAATGTCTTCGTAGGAAGGGAAACCATTGCTGATGCCTTTACCTATGTTTACCAATTGCCAATCCATGACCGCTTGTGTCTGTCGTACTTTTTCTGTGTCTTCCGAACAGAATACAAATATACCGACACTTGCCTGCGGTTCTTTCAATTGCTCAGACGGCGTGAATCGGGCTTTGTAAGCCCTGATCATTTGAGCACCGCCTACTGGGTTGATGAAATGTGCAAACGAAACGCCCATACCAAAATGTGCGGCGATCACACCGCTCTCACCGCTGGAAGTCAACATCCAAAGATCAGGTGCTGTATCTGCGATGGGAATAGCACGTACGTTTTGATGCGAAGCACCCGGTGAATGGGTATCGTGCAAATAATCTTGGAGATCAATTAATTGTTGCAATAAATCTTCTTCCTTAAAACGGTTGGAAGGATTCAAAATCGTAGAAGTAATGCGGTCTGTACCGGGCGCGCGACCGATACCCAAATCGATACGACCTGGAAACAAGGCTTCCAGCATGCGAAAATTTTCTGCCACTTTTAGCGCACTGTGATTGGGAAGCATCACGCCTCCTGAACCTACACGCATGTGCTGTGTTTCACCAGCTAAATGTGCAATCAATACTTCGGGAGTAGATCCCGCAAGACTGGTGGTATTGTGGTGTTCTGAAACCCAATAACGCGTATAGCCCAGACGATCGGTGAGTTTAGCTAATTGAACGGATTCCTTCAATAAAAAGTATCGGCATTCGGATAACACGTTTGGAACTGCTCTTTCGTTGCATGGATCTGATAAGGCAAATAATAAGTACCGTCTAAGGAAGCCGCCAAATCAATGAGTTCACGTGTCCATACGCCAACTTTTTGTTTATCCAACTCCGTTGTTCCTTGTTTGTAATACACCACAAAAGCAAAGACTTCTGTTCTGGCCCAAGCCATCAACGAACCCGGATCTTTGTACGCATGACGAATGGATACATTAATGACATTCGGATTGTGACGCAGAAAAATTTCACGCATGCGTGGAGTAAAAGCATTGATTTGATCTACGGGTATAAAATACTCTTGTAAAACATACGTATCGTGTTTGCGGGAAGAAGGTTCCAATTCTTTTACATTGTAACTGGCTTCATGATTTTTCCATTCCACTACTCCATCCCTGTTGAATACAGGATCTAAAATTGTTTTCCTCAGCCATCCTCCGCAAGGTGTTTCGGAAACTACCCACATCGCAAATTTTTCCGGGCGATAATTTTTATCTGTCGGACGCAACCTGTCTTCAACCGTCAACGCTTTCGTTGTTCTTACATACGATACCGATTGAATCTCATCGTAACTACCGGGATAGATGTCTGCGTTATGAAATACAATGCTGGTGTCATTCCGAATCTTGCCAAAGAAAAAATCATGGTATTGATCGAGTGACATTCTCTTCGTGATACGTTCTACTTTTACATTGTCATCCAAAGAAAGCGTGGCCTCTACGATGACTCCCAAAGCGCCGTAACCACCGATGGCACCGTAAAATAATTCTGTATTCTCCTGAGGAGAAGCAGCGATCAACTGCCCGTCCGCCAATACTAGTTTTATCGACTTTACAGTATAAATAATCGGACCCAAACCTAAATAGCGTCCGTGCACATTCACACTGAGCGAACCACCTACCGTGAAGTTGGAATAAGTCTGCATTATTTTCACCGAAAGATCAAATTTATCGATGTACTCTTGAATTTCTCTCCAGGTAATTCCCGGCTCTACGGTGATTTCTTTTTCCGCCATTGAAAAAGCAACGACTTGATTGAATTGACGCAAATCCAATTGCAAAGCCTGATGCGAAGCGGTTTGCCCGCCCATGCTGTATCTCCCTCCACCGATGGAGATAGGGCCTTCGTGCGTTTTAACCAAGTCAACGATTTCCTGAATGCTTCGCGGTTGTTTTATGCCTGAAACTTGAATCGGATTTAATTGTGTGACATCGTTAACTAACGTGGGCTCCTCTGAAGTTTTTTCTTCGGGAGTTGTGACTGCAAAAAATAATACCACGAGTCCAAAAAAACAAAGTAATAAAAAATATGAGGCCCAAATGATTAACCTTTTGAGCCAATGCAATAATTTCATGTGTATGAGTTTAAATCTTGATAAACTTTTTGTGCAGCAAAGTATCTGCTATTTCTGCTTTTTTGATTTCGTATTTTCTTCGGCTGAAAAGATAGTAGGTAATTGAAGGTACATTATAACGAAAAAAAAGTTTTAAAAATATAATTGAAATAAAAACAGAAAGCCCGGCTGCTCGACCGGGCTTTCCTCATAAACAAATCACAAAAAAACTAAAATTTATAAGCCATACTGGCTCTTACATTGGTACCCGGTTCCGTTTGAGAAAAGTAGAAATCTCCATAAGGTGCACCTGAATACAAATAAGCATCTAAAATATTGTTGACGTTCACGCCTGCACGGAACCTGTCTGTTTCATAAGACACTGATCCGTCCAAACGGAAGTAATCAGGCAACTCGTATTTTTTCCCATCGAAAGCATACCATGAACAACGATCACCCTGAAACTGATAACCTACGGCAGCACCGAAACCTTTGAAATATCCATCCTGGACGACATAAGACAACCAACCTGCCGTAATGTGTGTAGCAGATCCCGGTGTTGCGATACCAACACGCGACGGATCTTCGTGTTTGCTCACTTTAGAATCCAGGTAGGCATAGTTGAGAATCAAGTTTAATCCTTTGAAGATCTCCCCTCTTAAATCAAACTCAATACCTTGTGCTTTTGTCTGTCCATCCAACTGAATGCTGCGGAATATATTAACAGGATCCGCTGTGACCGCTCCGTTCTTGGTTAACTGAAACGCAGACAATGAAGTATTCCAACGTCCATCAAACCAATCTTTCTTGAACCCTACTTCGAAGTTGTCGCCGGTGATGGGACGGAATTTATTGCCGTAAAAATCTGAACCCGGCTGAGGAACGAATGCTTGGTCATACAAACCATAAACGGTAGTATTCTTTGTGATAGACGCACTGATACCGACTCTTGGTGTAATTTGCTCATCCACGGCATCGCCGCCTGCAGCGTAAGGATCGATTGATCTTGCTTTTGTATGACGCAGCGCCAATGTCAGACGGATTCTATCATTCAATACTGACAATTCATCTTGTATATACAAGCCTGTAGACTTGATACCATACAACACACCGCGCTCACGGATGTCTATTGATCTGTCGAACTGAGGAGGAGCGATCGGCGTTGGAGAAGGCTCCATCGTATAGATATTAAAACGGCTCAACAAACCACTTTGTCCGAAGTCGGCATAATATATTTTGTCGTACATATCCAAACCTGCTAACACCTTATGACTGATAAAACCAGTCTTGAATTTACCATTCACAAAGAACTGACCTTGTTTGTTTTCTCCAAATGCATCCCAAATGGACTCGCCAAGATTAAGTGTATCTCCCGTGAAAGAACTACCATACACAGGCCATAAAGAAGATCCCACTTGCTTATAGTTTAGGTAAGCCAACTGTGCGGTTACTTTCCAGTTGTCATTCAAGTCATGTGTCAGATTCACAAATATGCTTTGGTCTTTGATGGTCGTAGGAGCCACTTTGGCCGTGTTCAATGACCACGTTTTTGGCAAGTCTTCGTATCCTTTTTGAGAAATCGAGTTCGATGATCCAAACGGAGACATTTGCATGTACTGCATCGTGTACTCTGCTGTAACAGCTGTTCTGTTGTTGATCTGGTATTTGATCACCGGCACGATGGAATAACGGTTGTTGAACTCGTTGGCTCTCTGCGTTCCTTTCGCTTGTCCCATCACGTTTAAACGAAAAGACAGCTTGCCGTCTTTTGTAATTTTACGATCCAGATCCAATGTACCTCTGTATGTTTGAAAACTTCCCAATGTAAAGGCAGCAGAACCTTTATTGCTACCTGTAGGTTTTTTTGTCACGACGTTGTACAAACCCGCAGGATCACCATTGGCCATCATGAAGCCGGCAGGTCCTTTTACAAATTCAATTCGTTCTACCATAGACATGTCTTCAGACGTGGGTCCCCAGGGCATCTGTACGTTCATCCCATTTCTGAAAGGGTTGACCTGAGAACCTCTTACATAAATTAATGCGTAGTTCTCCCAGTGTTCCTGACGTCTCGCACCGCTGACGTTACGCGTCACACCGTCTGCCATGTCAAAAATCTGCTGATCCACCAATACTTGGTTGGTGATCACCTGAATATTTTGCGGAATTTCCAAAATTGGTGTTTGCAAACGAAGGGTTGGAGAAACCTCATCCTCTTTGTAAGATCTTCTGCCTTCAACAGTGACCTCGTTGTGTTCATTTGTTTTATCCTTAAGCGATGAACCTCCGGCATTTACCGTGGTACCGGCTTCTACCGTTACTTTCGTTTCCAATGGTTCGTGTCCAACACTTACAATCACCAACGTCACTTCACCCGCCGGGATATTGATCAGTTCATAATTCCCATTGGCATCTGTAGCCGCTCCGAGCGCAGAACCTTTGATGTTGACGGTAGCACCTTGAATAGCGACGCCTTCGCCATCCGTTACTTTTCCTTGTATGTTGCCGGTATCCTGCGCCTGTGCGCTGATGACCGAACTGCCAAGCAGTAAAAAAGAGAGTAAAATTATTTTCATGAGAGAAAGCTGATTATGATCTAAGGGCCAAAATTACGGTGGCCTGCGGATCGCATCAATACCTCTAGCAGGGTATTTGTAAATTGCCCACATCCCCTTAACACAGGAGAGCCCTTGTTTATAGAGGCCTGCAGGCAGGAAGAATAAAAAATGGCGATCAGTTTTGATCGCCATTTTTTATTCTTCGTCTAATGCTCTGCGTATTATTTACCAAAAAATTCCAGGCAAACCGGTGTTTTGAGTTCAGTAACAATATGTTTGGATTGCAACTTGCCCGTAACCGGATCAATGTTCATGTGGGTAATGGTTCCTGAATTTTGATTGGCGGCATATAAAAGTTTACCATCGGGACTGATGGCGAAATTTCTAGGATACTCCCCTTCCGTTGGTTCGATGTTGATCAAGGTCAATTGACCGGTTGATTCATCGATGCGGAATGCGGCAATGCTATTATCTCCGCGGTTGGAACCGTAAATAAATTTACCATTGGGATGAATATGAATGTCTGCACAATAGCTTACCACTTTGGAGTTTGCAGGCAAGGTGCTGACCTCTGAAACAATCGATAAGCTGCCTTTGCCAGCGTAGGCCAGCGTATGAATGGAATTAGACAATTCATTGATGACGTAAGCAAACTTCCCGTTCGGATGAAAGGTCAAATGGCGCGGTCCTGCGCCTTTAGGTAGCTCAACAAACTCCGGTGTTGCCGGTACCAATTGATCTTTTGTTTCATCGATGCGAAAACCGTAAATACGATCGCCACCTTTGTCGCAGATAAAAGCAAACTGATTATCCGGTGATAAAATAACGGAGTGAGGATTTGATTCCGTCCCTGCTTTTTTATCCTTCAACACCATCGTATCGACAATGGCGCTTAAGCTGCCATCAGACAAACGCTTGTACATCGTAGCGATACCGCCTGAATAATTGGCAACGAATACATACTTCCCTTTGGCATCCACACTTACATGACAGGGAGCATAAGCCGCTGTCGATTGTTTATTCAAAAGTTTCAGGCTTAGATCGTCATTGACCGCATAACTATAGACCCATCCGTTAGGTCCATCTGCCGGACCTAATTCACTTACGGCATATAAATTTTTTTTGTCCGGAGAAAGTGTAATAAAAGAAGGATTGGTGATGGCTGAAACAATTCCTTTCAAATGCAGCGCACCAGTCAGTTCATTCATTTTCACCAGGTAAATCCCTTTGGCTTGTCCATTGACGTGACCTTCTTTCTTAGTATAAGTGCCCACATATAGAGCCACCGTAGCGGAATCTTCAGCTTGTTTCTTCAATTGATTTTTGCCGCTAAAATCACAGGCAATAGTGAGGGAAATGAGTGATGCGGCAATGAGAAAGTTGATCAGTAAGTAGCGGTTCATAATTTTATGCATTAAAAACATTAAATATTAGGAAGGCAATTTGTTCAGGGCCACGTCCATCCAGGCTTCCGGAACATGACTCAGAGCAGCTTGTAGTTCTCTACCCCAAATTTCTGAAATAGTAGCCAGGTCTGCTTTTTCAAAACGGTGTTCTACCAGTTTAAAACTGTCTGTTTTATATAAGATCACATCCAATGGAAAGTCCACATCATTAGCACTCACGCGGGTGGAATCAAAAGAAAGGAAGCCCAGTTTCATGGCCATGTTCATGTCTGAGTCATACTTCAAGGTACGGTTCAATATCGGTTTACCGAAACCACTGTTGCCAATGATCACAAAGGGTGTACTGTGACCTACTTCTACCCAATTGCCTTCCGGGTACAACAGAAATAATTTCGGTTCTTCGTCGTCGATGCATTGTCCGCCTACGATACTGAAAAGATTAAAAGAAAGCCCTGCTTTCTCCAACGCTTTGCGGTCTTCTTCGGCGACTTTTCGCAACTGTTCTCCAAACGCATTCACCGCTTTGTAAATCTTATTGAATTCTTTTTCCGCCATAACTTCCTGAAAATAAGTCACGGCTTTATCACGCACAGAGCGAAGTCCGGAAGTCATAATGAAGAAAGAATGTTTGTCGTCCTGATGAACAGCAATTTTCTTAGCGGTAGTTGTTTCGGTGCCTGAAGTGATGCGTGTATCTGCCATGGCAACGATACCGCTTTTCAACTTCATGCCAACGCAATAAGTCATGGTGAAATAGATTAGGAATAGAGGGGCAAGTTAGTAAAAATGCTCCTTTTATCCTGAAAAATTGATAGTTAAAATCGCAGCTCGAGCGAGACGTTTAGTCTCCGCAGGGTCTCTCGCAGAGGACCCTGCGCGATGGTTTGATAACAAGGACCTAGCACTCAATACGCAGGGTCCCTTTCAGGAGACCCTGCGGAGACGTAGCACAGTTTCCTGATAGAATATTTATGAGGTACGAGCTAGGAGGTACGAGGAACGAATAAAAGCAAGAACGCGCTCCGTACTGTTTCTCCGCTCTCCCTTATTGTTGTGCTTGCTGACTCATGACCTTGACATCATAGGCCATGACACTATCCCCATTGGTGCGTAACACCCCTTTGATCGGACTGCAATCGGCATAGTCTGCGCCGTGGGAAACTTTGATGAAATGTTCGTCCACCATGATGCCATTCGTCGGATCAAAGCCTACCCAATCCATACCCGGCACATACGCTTCTACCCAGGCGTGCATAAAAGAAGAACCGACGTAGTTAATTCCCTGATGCAAATAGCCCGACACGTAACGCGCCGGAATGCCGTTGTATCTTGCCATGGCAATGAATACATGGGCAAAGTCCTGACATACGCCCTTAGAAATCGCCAGCGCATCACTGGCCTTGGTGGTGACAGATGTAATATTCGCCTGATACTTCATAGAGGTATGCACGTGTTCATTTAAGCGAATCAAATAATTCAATGCGGAATCATTCTTTTCATACACAGGAACCAAAGACAATTGTTGTTCGGGTAAACGGGTATAAAAAGAAGGACACAAAAATAAATGGTGGTCAATAAAAAATTGATCAGACAAAAACTCATCCAATTCTTGTTGCAAGCTCAATACCGGTACACCAGGTAAGGGAACCTTAGCTTTTTGTACACGTGCTCTGTAGCGGAAATAAAACTCTTCAAACTTAGCACTGCTGCGGATGCGGTTAATCTCAAAACCAAATAAATTCGATTGACGAAAAACCGAATCGCTCAAAGTTTGCTTGATGTTATAGTCTACCAAAATCTGACCTTCTCCATTACAAGGGCTGACATTGAACTCAAAGATGCCTTCCGTGGCGCTTTCCTTGTAAGTGTTCTTAGAGTAATACTCTATATTGTAATCTACGTGATGGTCTGACATCGTCTTGTGAATAAGAGTACATTAATTGCTTAAGTATTTTTCTTCTAATCCTTGCGCGATTTCAAACAAATCCAACAAGGTGTCATTTAGGAATTCAGGAATGTCATGCTTCTCAATGTCTTCAATGGTGAGGTACTCGTACGTGTTGAAGAGTTTTCCCACTTTAAATTCAATGGAACCGGCATGGTGTTGTTTTGAGGTCGCTATTTTTTCCACCGCATGGTAAATATGCCTTAAGTTATAGCAAATTGATTTTGGGAAATTTCTGTTGAGAATCAGAAACTCTAATGCTTCCTTGATATTCGGAACGCCCCGGTAATAAATCTTACTCATGTCAAAAGCTTCGGCACTTTTCAACAGGGTTACACATTCATAACTTTCCATCGATTCACTCAGGTATTGCTTTTGCAAAGACTGAATGTCCTTGACTTTCGAGTACAAAATTCTGGTGATTTGAAAGGCTCGCTCTACGTGTATTCCCAAGCGAATCAAAGACCACCCCTCGTTATGCAAAAGAGTATTGTCGACATAACTATTGACAATGCTGCAATGCTCCGTGATGCGGTCACATAATACGTGTATTCCTTCTTTGTGCAAATCTTCTTCTGAATAACCGTTAATAAAATGGTAGAAGCGGTTGATCCCACCCCACAATTCGGAAGAAATAGAATCCCTAGCACCGCGGGCATTCTCCCTGGCACAACTGATGCCACTGATGATAGACGAAGGATTGCTTTCATCCAGGGTAATGCTAAATAACAATTTTTTTTCCTTTGATTCTCCTTCTCCTGTAATCTTAAGGTCCTCATCAATCATGGTCATGATCGATTCGAAAATAAACTCTTCTTTACTGTCTAAGGGCGCATCAAGCTCTGAATAATAATGCACCTTGATGTAACGCGCCGTATGCTCGACCCTCTCGAGGTATCTTCCCATCCAAAATAAACTATTGGCAATTCTTGATAGCATAGACTAGTTGTTAGTTGTTAGTTGTTAGTTGTTAGTTGTTAGTTGTTAGTTGTTAGTTATAACAATTCTTTATTTCTTTCTGTTTCTCTTCACTGTTCTAAAACCCATGTATCTTTGGAACCTCCGCCCTGTGAGGAGTTCACAACTAAACTTCCTCTTGTTAGTGCGACGCGGGAGAGTCCTCCTTTTAGTACAAACTGTTTGTTTTTACTTAAGAGACTGAACGTGCGCAAGTCAATGTGGCGTTGTTCAAAAACACTTTCGGATTCGATAAAGGTACCGTGTACTGACAAAGACATGATCGGTTGAGCGATGTATTTTCTTCGATTGCCGGAAATTAGAGTTCTGAATTCTTCCAGTTCCTCCTGACTCGCCCTGCTTCCAATCAGAATACCGTACCCTCCGGATTCATCTACCGGCTTCACTACCAGGTTGTGCATGTTGTTCACTACAAACTGGTAATCTTCTTCCAATTCGCAGCGGTATGTTTTTACATTTTTTAGAATGGGTTCTTCGTTCAGGTAATAACGAATGATCTCCGGCATGTAAATGTATACGGCTTTATCATCTGCTACCCCAGTGCCAGGCGCATTGACCAAAGTAACATTGCCTGCGCGGTAGGCACTCATCAAACCGGGAACACCTAAATAAGAATCGGCGCGGAAAGTTAAGGGATCGATGAACTCATCGTCTACCCTGCGGTAGATGACATCGATCTTCATGGGGCCGTGAATGGTTTTCATGTAGACGAAATTTTTATCTACAAACATGTCGCGCCCTTCTACCAATTGTATCCCCATGTTCTGCGCCAGGAAAGAATGCTCATAGTAAGCAGAGTTATACATACCCGGTGACATCACCACACAGGTTGGATCGTCTACCCCTTCCGGCGCCATGGATACCATCATCTCCAGCAATTGGTGAGGATAATCATCAATGGATCTTACGTCGTGGTGAAGAAAGCCGTTGGAGAATACTTTCTTCATGGTTTCTCTATTGGACAATAACGTACGTTATCTTCCAATACATAATAATGCCCGTCGTTATGTCGAATGATATCGGTTCCGCAAATGTGTGTGTAGATATTTCCGGGAGGATTAATGCCGATCATTTCTCTTACATAGAAGTTAGAGGAAAATACCAGATCAGCTGGTACAACTTTATCTCTTAAAATTTTCTTGTCGTGGTAAATGTCATACAAGAAATGATTAATCGCCAGGTTGCGCTGAATCAGTCCGGCCTCTACATGTTCCCATTCCTTGGCAGCAATAATGCGTGGCATCAAGTCAAACGGGAAAATGCGTTCAACCCCTTTCAAGCTTTCTGAATAAACAGCGAAAGTAATGCCCTGATTAAAAAAAGAAATCTTAGCGTAATCATTCAATTTGGTATAGTCATCCGACTTCAGTTTGCCGAAGTCTTCTACCAGTATCTTGTAATGCTCCCTGACATTTTGCTTCTCGTCGAAAATCTCATCGTACAAACCGTCACACATTTCATAATTATCCAGAATGGCTTTTTTGGGAGACTCCATGGGGGTATTTTTCATCATAAAAACAGACAGGCTAATGAAATAAATGTGAGACTCGAAATATAAGTCCTCACACCTATAAGTTACGAAAAAAAGATAAAATAGGTTAATTTTTTAACTCTTTACCTCTAAATTTATATCATTTACTTATAAAATACTTTAAAAATAAAGCTGACTTACGGCCAACTTTATTCTTAGAGCCCTCTACTTTTATTCAACCATTCTCTTGGGTTCCAGAGGACAGGACTTGCTCCTACCGGCTCACATTCATAACGGCCATCATTGACCTGGACGAGTGTCATTAACTTATCACCAAATAAAGCATGTTGTCTGGAATTGCATGCAAAAATATCCAGTAGTTGGTAAGCATACTCTTTATCAACTACTTCAAAAGAAGTAAAGGCAATTACTAAACCGGCCTCTTCTATTTCAAGCTGCCAAACACAATCGTTGAGGGCATCCAAATTCATCCCATAATAATCAGGGAAACCTAGCTGTTTACTGATGTCTTGATGAATGATAGTCTTATCTGTCCAGCCACTGCAATCGATCGTTATTACTTTGAAATTTTCTTTCACAAACCACTGTATATCTTCTCCTAAAAAATCTTTGTTCAGGTACAGACTTGTCCATCCATTCTGAAGGACTTGCCAATCTAGTCTGCCCTGATAATCTTCCGATCTGTTGAATAGTGCCATATTAATCTAAGGTATTGACTGCCTGATGGTACGATAAGCTAAGGAAATTTATGCTCTAATCATACTCCTCTTTAAACGGACACTTTACCAATCAATGAAAATATAAAGCTTAAAATTTTTTCTTTTCCTGAAAAGCCAGACCTTTGCCTTCATCCATATAGAAAAAACAGTTATGACAGAAAAAGAACAAGTTAGCTATAGCCTAGGCGTGAACATCGCCAGCAACATCAAGCAACAAGGATTTGATGACATCAGCATGGAAGTATTCACCGCAGCCATTCAGGATGTATTTGCAGACAAAGCGTTGAAAATTGATTTGGCAACCGGCGGACAAATATTGAACGAGTATTTCCAAAAAATACAGGAACGTAAATTCAGCAAGAATGTTGAAGAAGGCAAAGCCTTTTTGAAAGCCAATGCGGAAAAAGAAGGCGTAGTCACTTTACCAAGCGGACTTCAATATAAAATATTAAAAGAAGGCAACGGTCCAAAACCAAAAGAAACGGATCAGGTAACGACTCATTACCATGGCACGCTCATCAACGGTACTGTATTTGACAGCTCTGTACAACGCGGTCAACCGGCTACATTCCCTGTGAATGGCGTGATTCAAGGTTGGGTAGAAGCTTTGCAATTGATGCCTACCGGTTCTAAATGGCAGTTGTATGTTCCTTCTGATCTGGCTTATGGTACTAGAGGTGCCTCAGACGATATCGGACCGAACACAACTTTGATCTTTGATGTGGAATTGATTGCGATTAACTAATCAAGTTGTTAGTTGTTAGTTGTTAGTTGTTAGTTGTTAGTTGTTAGTTTTAAACTAATAACTAACAACTTTTTTTATGCCACTTGTTCTTTCGGTAAATAAAAGTGAAACGTTGAACCTTTGCTCGCTTCGCTGTGCGCTACGATGAAACCATTGTGGTTGTGTAAGATTTTTTTGCAAATAGCTAAGCCAATGCCTGTACCGAAATACTTGTCTTTGTTATGCAAGCGTTGAAACAATTCAAATATTTTTTCCGCATACTCTTCACTGAACCCTATCCCGTTGTCTTGAACGATGAACTCAAAATATTCTTTGTCTTGCTGAGCCATAGGGTGATGAATCAAAATTCCTTTGACAGGATGCACTGCGATGTGAATGTGCGGAGAGATGCCTTCATGAGAATACTTAATGGAGTTGCTGATCAGGTTTAAAAACAATTGCTGCATTTGAAAAGGAATGGTCTTCATCACCGGCAGCTCTTCACTGTCTATGACAACCTTTTTTTCTTCAATGGAAGTGGACAGCATACTGATGACTTCGTTTAGTATTTCATTCAGATTGACGCTTTCAAATTTATTCTCCGCGGCGGTCGTTTGTGAGAATACCAATAAATCTTCGATCAATAATTGCATGCGGGAAGAAGCCGTGATGATCTTATTAAAATAATCTACTGTAGCATGAGGAATCTCTCCGGAACCCTTCTCCAAAATGCGGTGAGCAAAAATCTGTATTTTGCGCAAGGGTTCTTTCAGGTCATGACTCGCGACATAATTGAAGGATTCCAGCTCTTTATTCATCCGTTCCAGTTCTCCATTCTTTGAGGCTAAAGAGGCATTCAGCTTTTCCAATTCTAAGGTTTTGTTTTGCAATTCCAGCTTGATTTGTTTCTGCTTGGTGATGTCACGAAGAAAAGCGATAAACAGCAACTTACCTTGCTGCATCGATTGTGAAATAGTCAATGAAACGTCGAACTCTTCCTGCTGCTTATTGAGCATGCGAATTTCCATGGTGCGATTTAAAACATTGGATAGCCCAGTTTCTAAAAATCGATTTAATTCTTTGGTGTAGGATTCTCTGAACTGCGGTGGAATTAAAATTTCATTTAAATCTTTTCCCATGACTTCTTTGGCAGACCAGCCGAATATTTCTTCTGTCTTGGGATTCCAAAGTGTAATCGTACTGTTTTTGTCTACAACAATGACAGCATCAGGAGCATTGGTGATTAAATGGTTGAGGTATTCTTCTTTCTCCTTGAGCTCCGCATGCAAATTATGCTCCTGTGTTACATCCTGACACGTGCCTATTAATCTGATCTGCTTCTTCCCTTTGTCAGCCCGTACTTCTCCTTTGCCTTTCAATATTTTCAATTTCCCACTCCCCGTGATGATTCGAATCGTATAGTCGCTCGCTACCAATGTTTGCAATGACTTCTTAATTTCATTGACCCGTCTTTCTCTATCTTCCGGATGTATATAAGAAAGCCAACGGTCAAAGGTGATTTTTTCTGATTGAGGATTTAAATCATAAATACGGTATAACTCATCCGACCAGGTAATTTGCTCGGTAGCAACATCCCATGTCCAGTTACCGATGTGTGTGATCGCTTGTGCCTGCTTATTGAGTTGCTCACTCTCGCGGAGCTGCTCCAGCATTTGGTATTTGTGCGTGATATCCATCACGGTACCTTTCACCGAAACAGGTTGGTCTTTTTCAAAGGTCACTTGTCCGCGAGACCATATTCTTTTTTCCTTATGATTTCTCTTATAGCGGTACTCACATTCGTAAAAGCCATTGTTCACGCGAGCTTCCGTTACTGCTGCCTGCAATGAAGACCGATCGTCTTCATGAACACTTTTCAGAAAAGAAGAAATGCTTTCCGATGCCTGCAATTCGAAAATGTGGCTTATTCCTGGTGTATACTTGGCACTTCCTTTCTTGATATCCCAAAGAAAATTACCCATGTCAGTGAGCTCTTGGGCCTCCAAAAGATCTTCATTCTTTTGCGCCAGTTTTTTATTCATGCGCTTCATTTTCTCTTTTTGCACTTCAATGAATGCATGAAAAGAGGCCGCATCACTTTCCGCGGTAAACCGATCCACTTCCTCCATCACCTCTGTCACAATGATTAAGTCGGTGGTATAGAACGTGAGAAAATGCCGCAATACTTTTCTCCGTATAAGAGAAAAAATACTGATGTCTTCCGCTACCACCTCTTCGCGCTCCAAAGACGTAATATTGTTTTCTATGAAATCCTTTGCCGCAGTCTTGATGTATTCCCTGTTTTTATTAAAAGCCATGGCCTTCAATAAATCCGCCGCGTTTTTCTTGACTACTTCCAATAATTGTTTCTCAGACAAATTGTCAAACAACCGAAGCAAAGGAGGATGCTCCTCTTGAAAATACTGCAGTTGTTTTTTTGCATAATCCGACAATTTATGCTCCAGTAAAAAAGAGGCGTAAGCCGGCAGGTGATCAAAAAACAATTTATCTTCCTTGTCTTTCATAGTTGAACACATTAAAATGGTAAAAGCTTTTGTATTAACTGACGTTGTCAGAAAAAACAAAAATGTTTCTCTTTTCAAAAGGTTTGTGGCACTCCCAGTCAATGGAAAGGACGTCTTTTGTAATTTTTCTCAACTCGTTAAACGAAGAAGGTTTTCGTACATAGAGATTAGCGCCTTTCTCAAATGTATCTTCAATGTCTTTAGGCGAAGAAGAGGTGGAGTAAATAACAATTGGAATATTTTTTAACCGTTCTGATCTTCGTATTTCATCCAAACACTCTTTACCATTTTTATTGGGCATATTCAAATCCAAAAAAATCAAATGAGGCAAAGAATATTTTTCCGAGTTTAACAATTGAAGCAAGATCATTCCATCTTCAGCGCAGGTCAATTGTATGGTCGCGTCTATCTCTTCTATCACTTCTTCAAACATAGCTCTATCATCCGCATCATCATCGGCTAAAAAAATGATAACAGGTGTATTGAAACTCATTATAGAATGGAGAGGACTCATGAGGTTTGTTTAATCATTCAGTTAATAAAGGAAACAAAATATAACTATAAAACAAACCGCAATTCCTCTATTCTAGGGCTGTAGCGGTTTGCATGCATTGTTTCGAGTATTTCTTAAAAAAACAATGCATGCTACGCCAACAGTTGTTTCAACAACTTACTTCAGTTCATACTGCTTTCTGATTGTTGCATAAAAATCTTTTAGTACTGCATAAGCGGCTTTCTTTTCACCCTTATCAGAAAGCAAGCCTTTCCTATTGAATCCATCCTGCACGCCAGGCAGCAATCTGCGAGGCGATCGAAAGTCGACCAATATCCATGGCGTAACACCTCTCCACTGGGGAATACGTTGCAGCATCTTAATTGTTTTGACGTATACTTCTTTCTGATATTCTTCCGACCAGCGTGTCAAAGAATCTCCATGTAAACCATATTTCGCATCAGCGCCAAATTCAGAAATAAGTACCGGTTTGTTTTGTTTGATGTTCCACTGGATGCGATCAATCTTATCCGGCAAGCCGTCGTACCAACCGACATACTGATTAAAACTCAATACATCCACATGATCGGCAAATGGATCATCAATTGTCTTTGTAAAAGGCTCCGCATCTGTCGCATGAATTTCTAAGGCTGCGCTGACCAATCGTGTAGGATCCAATTCGCGCGTCTTTGTTGCCAATCGCAACAAAAATTCCGTACGCGCTTTGCTCACCGGCGTTTCGTTTGCCATCGACCAGATGATAGAGGCTGCACGATTCTTATCGCGGTTGATGACTTCTTTCAATTGATTTTCTGCATTTGCATACGTTTGTGCATTTTCCCATTGTATGGTCCAGTATACCGGTATTTCCTCCCACACCATTAATCCTATTTCATCTGCCAAACGGATGACATGTTCGTTGTGCGGGTAATGCGCCAAGCGCACGTAGTTGCACCCAAGCTCTTTTGCCCATGTCAATAGCAACTTCGCATCTTCAATGGAATGCGCACGATTCTGACGCAGGGGATTTTCTTCGTGTATACAAATTCCTCTCAAGAAAATTGATTTCTCGTTCAACAAGATGTCTTGTCCTTTTGTTTCAATGGTTCTGAAACCAATCTTATCCTTTACAACATCATTTAAAGTACTCACTACTACTTCGTATTGATAAGGCTGATCCGGCGACCAATACTTTAATTTGTTTACTTTGATAGCAAAGGCAGCACGACCACTCGTATCTGTGGTTAATTCTTGCTTGAGCTTCAGCTCCGGAATACTCAGGATGATTTTTTGATTGGCTTTTTGCGTACCTTTTAATGCGATGTAACCAGAGATCAGATTTTTATTCTTGGGAGCCAGCTGTATAAAGTAATCGTTGATAAATGTCTCGCTGACTTCTACTAAATTCACATCGCGTGTGATTCCACCGTAGTTCCACCAATCGGTATTCAATGTTGGTACTGCTTCCTTCTTCCGTTTGTTGTCTACTTTGACTACAATAAAATTTTCATTCGCTTTTACAAGATTTGTGATGTCAAAATGAAAAGGAGTAAATCCGCCCTCATGTACGCCTAATTTCTTTCCATTGAAATATACATCTGCTCTATAGTTGACAGCACCAAAAGAAAGAAATAGTTTTTTATGTTTGTCTAAGACTTTATAATCGAAAGATTTCTTGTACCACACAGTCCCTTCGTAGTAATATATTTTTTCTACCTGTGAATTCCAATCACCAGGAACTTGCATCGTGGGAGACTGATCAAAATCGTATTCGATCATGTCTGTTTTGTCCTTTGGTTTTGCATTTAAATAAAAAGCACCATTGCTGGGGTTCTGAGACAGATCATGCGGGGTGTAACGGTAATCATAATATCCCGTCTCGTATGGATCTACAATATAGTTCCAGGCGCCGTTGAGAGAAGTTACCGGCCTGTTGTAAGAGTTGATGAGAATATTGTCTTGTGAATAACCTTGTGCAAGTGTTACAAAGACGAAGTTTAAAAGAAGTAGTATCTTATTCATATGCTAAAAACAATTTATACATGAATAAGATACAGAAAAAAATGATTTTGCTATTCTATTATCTTCAACTGTTTTAAAACAGCTGCAGTGATTGTTTTACGGCATGGAACAAAATTCTGATTTTTATCGGTCATCAATTTTCTAGTACGTGTTGCAAAAAAAACAATGCCTTCTTTCTTTTCTACATAACCAACCCACCAACCCAAATCTTCTGTTGCAGTTTGACCCCATCCGGTTTTTCCTCTTAGCGTGTAAGAATCGGTAATTTCTGCAATCATGATTCTTTTTACGATATCTACATTACGCTTAGAAAACCCTAATTTACCTTCGTACAGCTTTTGCAAAAACTCAATTTGCTGAACAGGAGTAACCGTAAAAGGACCGAAATTCCAAAAGTCAAGTCCTGGTTCAGAGAAATCCATGTTACCCCAACCACTGGCAGTAATGTATTTTTTATATTTCTCCCTGCCTACTTTTTTTGCAATTTCCAGGTTGAACCACACCGCAGATTTTTTAAAAGCCTCTTCCAGGTCCATGTCTTTGAAAATATCCGTGCGGTTTCCATACTTTGCTGTGTCAACATTTTCCACACCGACAAACTTCATGATTTCTTTTTCATCTTTGAGAATTCCTTCTTCCAAAGCGATCAAAGCATTCATGATTTTAAAAGTAGAAGCCGGATTCGTTTGCACTTTACTGTCTGTTTCATTGCTGTAGATCCATGTCTTATCTATTGCATTATACAGGGTTATACTTCCTGCCATACCACAATCCTTAAACGGTTTTTGCAAATCGCTTTGCGCCATTACAGTGAATGGCAATAAGAAGAATAAGATGGAAATACTTTTCATAATTTCTACTATCCATGGTCTGTCCCCTGACAGACCATCGTCTCTTAAAAAACCGGTTCTAATGGTGGTCTGTCAGGGGACAGACCACGGAGGTCGTGATTATTCTTTTTGTAAAGCCGATTTTCTGGTATGCGTGTACAACCAAGCCCAGCGAATCAATAAAAACTGAAAAGCAAGTCGCACTAAAGTCAGCCATAAATACTTATTGCCTGTTTTATAGAAGTCTACTGATTGCGCTCCGTGAATCACGACGAAATACACCACCAACATCGCAATGATCAGCCACGCTGCGATCTTCCTTGTCTTCTCCGGAATCAATAACAGAGCCAATATGATTTCCGCTACACCACTGAGATAAATCAAAAACAAAGGATAAGGCATCCATGAAGGCATGATCCATAAAAATCTTTCCGGCAATGCTAAATGTACCAAGCCAACCACTGTATATACCGCAATCATCAGGTAAAAGAAAATCTTTCCGATCTTCATTACCAGCCTGTGATTTGTTTGATGAAAGGAGTCAGCTGCTCTGCCATCCTCTGGTGTGTGGCAATAGAAGCATGCCAGTCTTCACCGTAAGGCGCCGTTTGCTGATCGAGTTTAAAATAATATACTTGATCATCTCCCGCCTTCTTTCTGCTTTCTACTACTTTCTGCACATCCTGCTGTATACGTGTCAAACAATTTCTTCCTTCCGGCCAAGTGTCCGACATGCTGCCTCCTGTAAGACATATAATTTTTGCCTGGGGATAATACCCTCGCAATTTTTCTACAAAAGTTAAGAACGTTTGAGTAAAAGCCACATCGTCTAATAAATCACCTCTTGACTCCGGAAAAAAATCATTAGCCCCTAATTTAATCACGATCACATCCGGAATTTCTTTTTTCAAATCCGCTAATGGACTCGATGCGTCATCAGGAAAAACGCGTTCGTATAGTTTAGGCAATGTCCCTTCATCGTTGCCGGAATTGTTTCTGTGCATTCCTCTACCGGAGTAGGCGATACAACGGTACTCTGTATTCAACTTGCGAGACACAATAGCACTGAACGATAAATAATGATTTTCATTCTTGCTGTGAAATCCTGTGTTCGGATTGCCTTCAGGAGGCGCGGGGATGCTTGCTTCGTTACCATAGCCGCAAGTGAAGGAGTCGCCTATGAATTCTATTCTATGAGATTTTACAATGGGTTTTTCCAACGTCGTTCCCTCCGGAGCTTTGAATCCATGAAAGGTACTCTTGCCTACCATACATTCTGTGCGTTTGAATATTTCTACGGAGTGCCTTTCTTTACTCAGTCCCGAAACCAAGTCGTACGTGTGTTTGCCAGGCTGAACTTCCAACGTTTGTACTACCTTATTGTCAATAATAATCGTATAGTAATTTGTAAAACGCTCTCCTCCTTCTGAAAAATCTTCCAGGATCATTTGAATAGACGAGCCTATAAATAATGTTTTTATAGAAGCACCGGAATGGCAGAAAGAAGGTTTTTTGTTGTCGTCTACATCTATTCTTCCAGCATACACAATTTCAGGAACATTTGCAGCGAAAAAAACCGCTTTGTTTTTTTGTGCAAAACCGAATGGGATGAAGACTACATGTAGAGTAAGTATGAAATAGAACCTCATAAACTTTTGTTTATTTTAAGATAATAAAAAAGGAGGGAATACCCTCCTTTTTTATTAATCTTTCAACTATTAATCACTCACATACTATTTTTTCACAACCTTCAATACTTGTTTGCTATTCTCCCATTCAACTTCCAAAATATACACACCTTGAACCAAAGAACTCATATCAATTGTAGTTACGGAGTTATTCCATGCGGAAACCGATTTCCCATTGATGTCTCTTAGGTGCATCTTTATAATGGCGTCGCTGCCTTTGTATTCCCATGTCATTTGATCTGTCACAGGATTAGGATATAAATTAACTACACTTTCCTCTGATCCATGAGCAACAGATGAAGTCACTACGCGATCATTTGGTGTAAATAAAAAAGGTTCACTGCTTGTGGCCACGGTATTTCCTATAAAAAAAATCTTATCAGGCGTGGCATATAAATTACAAGTGTAAAAGCTACCCGCCTGATCAAATAACCGATAATAATCATTGGTTAAATTAAGACCTTCTTCTTTCGTGAAGACCCACATACCATCGTTTGACATCTGCTCACCATATACACCTGTATAACTTGTTACAAGCAACAGATCATTTTGAACAGTGATCCCATCTAAAGAATTAGATTTATAGGGCGTCATAACCGTTCCTGCTACAGTACCATCTGTTGTATATAAGCTCCACTCAATACCGTCATATGCCTTAAAATAAATTTTATCATTAAATGCTACCGCAGAAATTACATTACTGAATTTAGTTTCTTCAGAATATAAACTATAGGTGCCCGAAACCGTTCCATCACTGACAAAAAAATCTTCAGCAGACGTATTTGACTCTAGCGATATGCCATCAAAATACAGCTTACCATTTTCAACGAGTTTTATATAACATAAAGTTTGCGACAGCGATGAAAATTCTTTGAGCAAGACAGTTGATGACACTGTACCGTCTGAAGAATACATGTAAGCCATATCATCATTGCCAACGTTAAATAGTATAATTCTATTGCTCAGTTTTGTAAAATTCAAATTATACTGAACAAGTGAAGAATTGCATTTAGAAATA
>JAQZBV010000122.1 GCA_029237685.1 Cytophagaceae bacterium
TGCCCCTAAATCCCTGAATGGGACTTTGAAAGCGCAGAAACAAAGCGGAGAGCGAAGTATGATTACTCTTTCTCTTTCTCTTTTTATTCTATCTGTCTAACCCCTAAATCCCCTGAAGGGGACTTAAGTTTCAGATAAAACAAAAAGCTCATTGCATATACTATGCGATGAGCTTTTTGTTTAGTAATTAGTAAAGTCCCCTTCAGGGGATTAGGGGTTAGGACAGTTAGTCTTAACTATATAGAATCGTAGATGATAACCTTCTCAAACGTTTCTCTGAATTCATCCAGAAACGCTTTGTGCAAAGGATGCACTTGATACACATCATGACCGGCTAGGTCTTCGAAGAATAAAACCAAAGAGAACGTATAAGTTGTATCCACTACCGCGCGGCTGATGCTGGAAGGTACTCCCACATGTATGGACATAACGGTTTCTACAGCGGATAAGGTTTCGAGCGACGCTTTGAAGGCTTGTTTTTGTATTTCTGTGGTATCGGCTTTTAGCCAGAATAATACGTGGTGAGATAACATAGGGAATTAATTAGTGAGGCGATAAAAGTAAAGAAGAAAACTGAGAACTGAAAACTGAGAACTGATTTCAGCTTTCAGTTCTCAGTTTTCAGTTTCTATCTTGATACTGCCATTTTCAATTTCATCTTTTTGATTTTTTCATTACGGATCAGATCAAGTGCCTGATGGATCTTGTTTCTTTTGATGGCGACGAAGGATGCTTTGTCTTGTACCTCAATGAGTCCGAGTTCGTCTTTGGCCAAGCCACCTTTTTGGAGCAGCAAGCCTACGATGTCAACCTTATTGATCTTATCTTTTTTGCCGCCTCCGATGTACAGGGTTTCCCAATCCGGCAATTCCGGTAATGGTAACTTATCCGACACGGATTCTTCACTTATTTTCTGGTGAATGTATTTGGGGAGTTCTTCGTCTTTTGCCATGACCAGGTAAGCGGTGCCTTCTGCGTGCATACGTGCCGTGCGGCCGTTTCTATGAATGAAAGAATCTTCTGTCAAAGGAAGCTGGTAATGAATGACATGTTTAATTTCAGGAATATCAAGTCCTCTGGACGCCAGATCTGTTGTGATAAGCAGACGGTGGCTGCCGTTTCTGAATTTGATCAGCGCGCGTTCTCTGTTTTCCTGTTCGAGCCCGCCATGAAAGACATCGTGCACCACACCTTGTTCTCGGAGCAAGTCACTGATACGGTCTACAGCATCGCGGTGGTTGCAAAAGATCAACGATACACCGTCGCCGATTTTACAAATCAGTTTAAATAAGGTGTATAATTTATCTACTCCTTCCGCCCTTACAGATTTGAGTTCGAGTCCTTCCGTAGCTTTGGTTTCCGTCAGAAAATTCAATTCGATAGGGGAATGAATACCGGCAAAAGCAGGGATTTCCAAAGGCTTAGTAGCAGAGGTAAGCATTCGTTTTTTTAAGCCCGAACATTGGGAGATGATGAAAGACATGTCTTTTTCAAAACCAAATTCCAGTGCTTTATCAAATTCATCCATGACCAGAAAAGAAATGGAGGATGGGTCAAAACTGTTTCTTCTCAAGTGATCGGCTAATCTGCCCGGTGTTCCAACCAACACGGCAGGAGCCTGACTCAGGTTATTTTTCTCTATTTTAAAAGGGTGGCCCCCGTAGCAGGCGTTGACTTTAAATCCTGTTCCCATGGATTTAAAAACCTGTTCGATTTGCAGGGCCAGTTCTCTTGAAGGAGAAAGAATCAAAGCTTGTACACCACTTGCTTCTGGGCGCAAGGAAGCGAGCAGAGGCAATAAAAAAGCCAGTGTTTTACCGGAGCCGGTAGGTGATAAAAGAACGAGGTCGGTGTCTTTTTTAGATTCTTCCAATGAAGCCAGTTGCATGGCATTCAAGGCAGTAATTTGAAGGCGTTTTAAGACGTCTTCGAGGGTGTTTGAATTCATTTAGTAAAGATAGTTGTTAGTTATTAGTTGTTAGTGCTAAATACCGAATATTTAGCTGATAAACGGATTTTATTTACCACTAACTAACAACTAACAACTAATAACTAACAACTAACAACTAATAACTAACAACTATTTTGTGTGGATAACTTTGCCTAATTTTTGCGCCTTTAAAATCACTTAAACTTGCCTTTAAACAAGGTCAAACCCAGTTTTTTTACCTATATTTAAAGGCTAAAAATAATATACTTTTCTTAGATATGTCAGACGATAACAATGAATTAAATGCAGCGGGCCGAGCGTCGATTATTCCTATCAACATTGAAGATGAAATGCGTGGAGCCTATATCGATTATTCGATGTCGGTTATTATTTCACGAGCGCTTCCTGATGTCAGAGACGGATTAAAACCTGTACACAGACGCGTGTTGTACGGGATGTCTGAATTAGGAGTAAACTACAACAAATCATATAAAAAATCAGCCAGGATCGTAGGAGAGGTATTGGGTAAGTATCACCCGCACGGTGATGCTTCGGTATACTCTACCATGGTGCGTATGGCGCAGGACTGGTCATTGCGTTATCCGATGGTGGACGGTCAGGGAAACTTCGGTTCCATTGACGGTGATTCTCCGGCAGCCATGCGTTACACGGAAGCAAGACTGAAGCGTATTGCCGATGAAATGCTTTCTGATATCAATAAAGAAACGGTAGATTTTCAACCCAATTTTGATGATTCATTAGAAGAACCGACGGTATTGCCGGCTAAGGTTCCTAACCTGTTATTAAATGGTACTTCCGGTATTGCAGTAGGGATGGCGACGAACATGGCGCCTCACAACCTGAGAGAAGTAGTGGACGGCATTGTGGCATACATTGACAACAATGAGATTACCATTTCAGAATTGATGCAGCACATCAAGGCGCCGGATTTCCCTACAGCGGGAACCATCTACGGTACAAACGGCATCAAGTCGGCTTTTGAAACGGGGAGAGGGCGTATTGTGATCCGTGCCAATGCCAAGTTTGAAACGTCTTCCACCGGAAGAGAGCAAATCGTATTCAATGACATTCCCTACATGGTCAACAAAGCGGCCATGATCGAGAAGATTGCAGAGTCTGTCAACGACAAGAAAATAGAAGGCATCTCAGATATCCGTGATGAATCGGATAGAGACGGTATGCGCATGGTGTTTGACTTGAAAAAGGATGCCATCAGCAATATCGTTTTGAATAACCTTTACAAATACAGTCAATTGCAATCTTCTTTCAGTATCAACAACGTGGCCCTGGTAAAAGGCCGCCCGATGACATTGAATTTGAAAGATATGATTCTACACTTTGTGGAGCACCGTCATGAAGTGGTGGTGCGTCGTACAGAGTTTGAATTGAAAGAAGCAGAGAAGCGCGCGCACATTTTGCAAGGTTACCTGATCGCCTTGGATCACTTAGATGAAGTGATCAAATTGATCAGAGAATCAAGAGATCCGGAAGACGCGAAAGCGGGATTGATCACTAACTTCAACATGAGTGAGATCCAGGCGAAAGCGGTGTTGGAATTGCGTTTGCAACGTCTGACAGGCATGGAGCGTGATAAGATCGTGAAAGAATACGAAGAGATCATGGCTTTAATCAATCGTTTAAATGAAATCCTAGCCAGTAAAGAGCTGCGTATGGAAATCATCAAAGGCGAATTGGCAGAAATGAAAGACCGTTACGGAGACGAGCGCCGTACGCAAATTGTTCCTACTTCTGATGATATTTCTATCGAAGACATGATTGCCGATGATGAGATGGTGATCACTGTTTCTCATGAAGGCTACATCAAGCGTACCGCATTGACCGAATACCGCACGCAAAGCCGCGGCGGAGTAGGATCTAAAGGTGCCGGAAGCAAGGATACGGATTTTACAGAACACTTGTTTGTGGCTACCGCACACAATTACTTGCTGATCTTTACCGAACAAGGAAAAGTATTCTGGTTGAAAGTATATGAAATCCCTGAAGGTGGTAAAACAACCAAAGGACGTGCGATCCAGAACTTGCTTCAGATCGAACCGAGCGATGCGATTCGTACGATCTTGAATGTAAAGAATCTGAAAGACGAAGATTACTTGAACAACAACTTCCTGATCATGTGTACCGAACAAGGTACGATCAAGAAAACAACCCTGGAAGCATACTCTCGTCCGAGAGCAGCCGGTAACAGAAACGCAATTGCTGGTGATCTCTAAAAAAGGATACGGTAAACGTTCTGATATTGAAGATTACCGCATCACGAAACGTGGTGGAAAAGGAGTGAAGACCATCAACGTAACCGAGAAAACAGGAGAGTTGGTAGCCATTCACGGAGTAACGGATAGAGATCAGATCATGATCATCAATAAATCCGGCATCACCATCCGTATGAACATTGAATCACTTCGTATCATGGGCAGAGCAACGCAAGGTGTTCGACTGATCAAATTGAACGATGGAGATGAAATTGCTTCTATCGCGAAAATCGAGCGCGATGCGCAAGACGAAGACGAAGCAGCAGAAGTCGTACAACCGGATTTGGGAGAAGTGTTGGAAGAAGATCCGGCAGCTGACACCGAAGAAGAAGAGGACGAAGACGAAGCCACCACAGAAGAATAAATAAACAGAATTAGTGATTTAGCTCGCCTTTCAAGGATCTGGCAAAATCCAAGCACCAAATAATAAATAACAAATAAGCAGCAATGACGCTAAGTTCTTTGCAATATGCTTATGCAAAGGATGAATTGCTTTTGTAGCATTGGAGCTTGTCATTTATTTGGCATTTGTGTATTGTTATTTGGTGCTTTAAGCTTTAAATAAAGTTCGACGTACCATAGACAGACAGGCGAACTAAATCACTAATTGTGTAAATGAATTGTAGACTCCTTTAAGTTTAAGCTTTATGTGTAATAAAATCTTTATGGCCAGCAGCGTGTTGCTGGCCATGCTATGCATTGAAACATCCGCTCAGAACGCGGCACTCACCAACGCCATTCTTTACCTGGAAGATAATGATGCGGTAAAAGCAAAATTGGAAATCGATGCTGCAGTGAAGAATGAAAAAACGATCACCTCTGCAAAAGCCTGGTATTACCGAGGAATGATTTACAACAAATTAGTAACGGATAATCCGGCTAATGCCGACAAAGGTTTTACAGACACAGCCGCTGTTTCATTTGTGAAGGCCAAAGCATTGGACAAACCCAATGGACAGTTTGCTCAAATGGCAGATTTGCGTTTGCAGGATCAATGGGTCAATGCAACCAATGAAGGAGTGAGAAAATACCAGGCTTCAGATTATGCAGGCGCTGTGAAGTCTTTCAAACTGGCTCATCTGGCCAATGCTAAAGATACCACCGCCTTGCTTTATGGATCTTATGCCGCCGCTGCCAGCAAAGACCAAAGACAGGCTTTTGTATTTACGGAAGAACTGAAAAAAAACAATTACTTTAAAAGTCATGTGTACAAAACCGCTGCCGACTACTATTTAGAAAGCGGAGATCAGGGCAAAGCGGAAGCGGAGTTGAAAGAGGGTTTGGTAAAAAATCCAAACGATGCTGCTTTACTTCAGGAATTAGCCAATTTCTACATTAAGACAGATAAAAATGAGCTGGCTGTACAAGCCCTGACTCAACTCGAAAAATCTAATCCTAACGATCCTTTGATATTGGTGAACATTGCCGTGCAATACCAAAAATTCAACCAACCTGATCAGGCAGAGAAATATTACCTGAAAGTATTGGAAAAAGAGCCTAACAATTATATCGCCTTGTTCAATTTGGGAAGCTTGTACATCGACAAAAGCAGACCTAAATTGAATGCTTATAATTCATTGAATGCAGAGCAATACAAGAAACAAGGCCCGGCCTTGAAGACTGAATTAGCCGCCAATTATACCAAAGCCATAGACTATTGCAAGAAAGCCTTGGCACAAGCAGATTCAGCAGATGATAAAGAAAAACTCCATACTATGATCGCTGATCTTGATGGTGTTTTAAAGAGTTTAAATAAATAATAATCAATGCATTATGTGTATTGATGTAATTTGTTACTATAAATAGGAGAGTCGGTCTTTTAGGCCATTAAATGAACCGGCTTTTGTCCCTATAAAACTTCCAATTGATCTAAAATTATGGGTATGAAAGATACGTTACGTATCGAGTTGCCTTCACATTATTATCAGGATGTGAAGTCCTTACAGACGTCAGAGTGGTTAGAGACATTGGGTAATGGAGCCTACGCTTCCGGAACTTATTCCGGCATCAATACCCGCAAATACCATGGGATGTACAATGTATCGCGCAGACCGCCGGTAGAACGAACCATGATTTTAGCGAGGCTGGAGGAGACCATCATTCAACAGGAAGGAGAAACGCAGCAGCAATATCCACTTTTCTCCAATCAATTTCCAGGATCTGTTTCACCCGAAGGGTATAAGCACCTTGTGAAAGCAGGTAAAAACTGGGGACCATTTTTTGAATACAAAATAGGCGCATATACTTTACACAAAGAGATTCTGGCTTTGCAAAACAGCCAGTGCATAGCCATTAAATACTGCTTGAAAGGACCGGCTTCGTCTTCGGTTCAATTGCAGTTGAGACCATTTATATCCGGTCGAGATATCCATTCGCTGAGTAAGAAAAATACGTTCATTAATAAGCAGGTACAGTCAGAACCGAACAAAGTCATCCTCTCTGCCTACGAAGGCTTAGGTTGTGGCATCCAGGCCGAAGGCATTCGCTACGAAGGAAAAGATGCGGGCTGGTACATGAATTTTGAATACAAACAGGAAGAACTTCGTGGATTCGATGACCTGGAAGATTTGTATACGCCGGGATTGTTTGACCTGGAATTGCGCAGCGGCAAAGACTTGTATGTGCTCATCGGGCAGCCCGGCAATAATGACATCCATCAGGCGAAAGCACTTTGGGACGAAGAAATTCTTAGAAGACAACAAATCATAAAACCCTACATTACTGCGCCTTCAGAGATCAAACAATTGGCTTTGTCAGGAGATCAGTTTTTAGTGAGTCGTGCGGGTGGTCATCATACCATCATTGCAGGCTATCATTGGTTTGCAGATTGGGGCAGAGATACCATGATTGCTTTACCGGGTTTATGCCTGGAGAGTGGCCATTACGATAAAGCAAAAGCAATTTTGGAAACCTTTTCAGAATTTGTAAACAGAGGAATGCTTCCCAATCGTTTTCCGGATCAGGGAGAAGAACCTGAATACAACAGTGTTGACGCAGCACTGTGGTATGTAGTGGCTGTTTACCAATATTGGAAAAAAAGCCACGATGCAGATACGGTGAGAGTCATTTTTTATCCGGTAGTGCAAGCCATACGCGAAGCATACCTGAAAGGCACGGCCTATAACATTCATGCCGATAAAGACCATTTGATTTATGCCGGAAAACAAGGCGTACAGCTGACCTGGATGGATGCTAAGATTGGCGATTGGGTAGTGACGCCACGCATCGGTAAACCCGTCGAGATTAACGCGCTTTGGTACAATTGTCATAAGATTTTAACGGAGATGGCATTCATCTTTGGGTCTACCGAACAAGCGGTAGTCTATAGTGATTATGCCTCTAAAATATTGACGTCCTTCAAACAACAATTCGCCAACGACACCAATGGTGCCTTGTACGATGTGGTGAATGTAGAAGGTAAAGAAGAGAAAGACAGTTCCGTTAGACCCAACATGTTGTTTGCCTTGAGTCTTCCGTTTCCCTTGTTAAGCAAACAGGAAGGGAAATCAGTGTTAGCCATTGCCGAAGAAGAGTTGCTGACCACAAAAGGAGTGAGAAGCCTTACACCGTATCATCCTGACCATCAGGTGCGTTATGCCGGTGATGTGCTGTCGCGAGATGGTTCATACCATCAGGGAACTGTTTGGGGCTGGCTGCTTGGACCTTATTACGATGCTTGTTTGTATGTCCGCGGAGAAAAAGGAAAGGCACAAGTGCAGGCGCATTTAACGAAAGCATTGGAACATTGTTACGAAGCCGGTATAGGCACTTATTCAGAGATTTTTGACAGCGGCTTACCTCATAAACCCAACGGCTGCGTTTCTCAAGCCTGGAGTGTTTCTGAAATATTGAGGATCTATAAGAAATTGCAGGAAGACTAAAGAACGGAGAACTGAAAACTGAGAACTGAAAACTGAGAACTGAAAACGGATAGAAAACTCAGTTCTCAGTTTTCTGTTTTCAGTTTTCAAATTTTGCATGCTCCGGTGCTCTGGAGTACTCAATCCGTTGTTTAGGCAAACTCTGCGGATAGTTTTCCTGAATAAAAGCAATCATTTTTTCGCGGATGAATACCCGTAAATTGAAGGTCGTAGGAGCATCTATGGAGCTGATTAAGATGCGCAATTGAAAGGTACGTTCGTTGGCATCAGTCACTTGTAATACGGATACTCGGCCGTCCCAAAGTATTTTTGCTTCATCCAGCGATAGGATACGTTTCAATTCTTTTCGACCTTCTTCTACAGGGAAAGAATAATCTACATACAGGAATACAGAACCCAGCAGATCCGAAGAAGCGCGGGTCCAGTTTTGAAAGGGTTTTTCAATGAAATAAGAAATCGGGAAAACCATGCGTCTGGAGTCCCAGAGTTTGACAACGACATAGGTCAGGGAAATTTCCTCTACAGTTCCGAATTCATTTTCTACAATCAGCGCATCGTCTATTTTGATGGGTTGCGTAAAGGCAATCTGCATACCGGCGAACAAATTGGAGATGGATCTTTGCGCAGCCAGACCGATAATAATGCCGGCAATACCGGCCGAAGCCAAGATACTGGTTCCAAAATTTCGCACACCTTCAAAGCTCATAAGAATAGCTGAAATGCCTATCAGCCAAACGATTATTGCTGCCATCTTAAACAAAAACTCTACCTGTGTACGCGCCTTGCGCGTGTACATAATTTCTTCCTGTTCGCCCTCTAAATGACTGTAGAACAGGCTGCGGCTAAAGCCAATAAAGCGGTAAATGAATAACGTTAAGGCTACAATTAGCGTAATGGATAAAATTTTGTCTAAACGTGCATCCCAATGTGTATACGGCAAGGAAACAACCGAATAGCCGATTTTTAAAGCCGCAACAACGACCAGAACGTGAAATGAGGTTCTGAGTTCTTTGTTTACTTTGCTTTTGCTGGACTTGAAAAACCGTCTGATGATCAGGCTGAAAATGAAGTAAAGTAAGTAGGAGAAAACAAAACTGGCGAGCACGCTTAGACCAAAAAGAAGCCAAGGATTAAGATCAAGAAATTGTAAACGATCGGCGAGATTCATATTTTTGTAGAATGATGACCAATAGGAAATACAAATATAAAGCCATGCATGAGTAGGCTGTTTAACCATAATTCTATTTAACATAATATCAATTATAAAACATATAATGTTTTAAAATTTTGTTATCCAGATAATTATATTGTTGGGATTATGGAACTGCTTCCTTTTTATTGAATAATAATTACTTCTTGATTTATGTATAAAAAAGTATTGCTGACTATTCTGGTTTCATTTTTAACTGCTCAGCTTCATGCACAGTCTTTAAAATTCGCCAAGCAAATCATCGCGGATTATGTGGATCCGGATATAGCGCCAACTTTATATTTAGATGTTGTCAGTCACGAAATTATTGAAGATGCTGAGGGTAATTTCATCCTTGCTGGTCGGTATTCGCATACTACAGATTTTGATCCATCCGCTGGTCGAGATGCTCATACAGCCGTAGACCTGGTCGATGCATTCGTAGCTAAATATGATACGAACGGCAATTTGATTTGGGCAAAAACTTATGGAGGGATCAGTGAAGACGAAGGATGGGCTGTTGTTACAGATCAGCAATCTAATGTATATATCATGGGAAATTACGCCTACACGGTCGATTTTGATCCCGGTCCTGGTATTGCAAATAGAACCTCGACGGGCCCATCGGATGTCTATTTATTAAAGCTTGACAAAAATGGGAGTTTTAAATGGGTCACTACTTTTGGAGGCAATGATTATATACTGCCTACGGGTTTGGGAATAGGAAATAACTGTGACCTTTTTCTTACCGGAAATTTTCTTGGTACTGTAGATTTTGATCCAGGTCTTGGTACTTTTTTAAAAACTTCTGGTCTGAACAATGATATTTTCATTTCCAAGTTTACGACAGATGGTAACTATGTTTGGGCTAAAACGATTGGAGGTCCGTCTGACGATTGGGTTGGAGAAATTAAAGTGTCCAAGCAGGGAAATATTTTTATTGGAGGATCTTTCAGAGGTACTGGAGATTTTGATCCAGGAGTATCTGTCCAAAATTTGATTAATACTAACAGCGATGATGACGCATTTATAGCAAAATATAATAGTGATGGTGAATACCTATATGCTTATGCTATTGGGGGGCCAGGTCGTGACTATACTAGGGATATAGCTGTTGATACATCTGAAAATATCTACTTGACAGGATCTTTTACAAATACTAAAGATTTCGATTTCCTTAGTACACAAAAGAATTTAACATCAAACGGGGATTACGATATTTTTTTAGCCAAGTATGACAGCTTGGGACATTTGATTTGGGTCAATTCATTTGGTGCATCAGGTTTTGATTCGGGAACTAAGATCTATGCTGACCCAACGGGAATGATATACTTGGCAGCTGCTTATTATCATACAGTTGATTTCGATCCTTCAACTCAAGTATATAATTTACCAGAAATACATCCTCTGATTCCTAATCAAATTTTTGGCAAATACACAACAGATGGAGAACTCGTCTGGGTCTATCCTATCAAAGTGATGAACGATTTTGAAATATGTCGTTCAGGCGATCTTGTATTTACTGGAATTTTTCAAAATCAGGTCGATGTGGATCCGTCTAGTGCTACTCTACTTTTCACTACTCATTCTTTTTCGTATACAAGCAGTTTCTTTGGAAAATTTTCCGAAGAGGCAGAGGCCGCAACTACAGGTAATCAAAGTATATTAAAGAAAATTTGTCAGGGTGAAGAAATTACACTTGTTGCTGCTGGAAGTCCAGTATCCTGGACAGTGGGTACTGATCCAACCGTCATTTCTACTCAACCCTCAATAACTGTGAGCCCGTCATCTTCTATTGTTTATCATTATACCAGTGGTTGTCAGACAAAAAGTATAGTGGTAGATGTACTTCCTATACCTCAAATTTTAGGAGATACGGAACTGTGTGAAGGTGAACAAACAGTACTATCTACTACAGGTTCATCGCCTTTACAATGGACAGCGGGTTCTGATCCCGCTGTTATTTCTACTCTGTCCACTATTACGGTAACTCCCACTGCCACTGTTACTTATTATCTGAAAAGCGGAACTTGTCCTCCTGTGAATGTTGAAGTGATTTTACATGATCGTTCATCGATCACAGGTGATACAGAACTATGTGAAGGCGAACAAACACAGCTTTCTACAACAAGTTTGTCGCCTCTGCAATGGACAGCGGGTTCTGATCCCGCTGTTATTTCTACTCTGTCTACTATTACAGTAACTCCCAATACCACAGTTACTTATTACCTGAAAAGCGGAACTTGTCCTCCGGTGAATGTCGAAGTCAGTGTATATCATATGCTCACGATCACAGGTGATATGGAACTTTGTGAAGGGGAACAAACACAATTGTCAACTACTGCCCCACCACCTTTTAAATGGACTGCAGGATCTGATCCTTCGGTTATTTCCACTCAATCTTCAATCACAGTTTCTCCAGATGTTTCTACGACTTATTACCTAAAAAACGAGGTATGCCCTATTGCTGATCTTTTAGTTTATGTATACCCTATTCCTACCATTGACCTGGGACAGGATAAACTTCTCTGTACCGGAGATTCTGTTATACTCGACGCAGCCGGCACAGGTGCCAGAAGTTACTTATGGCAAAATGGATCCACAGATTCTTTCCAGAAAGTATATATATCCGGTGAATACAAAGTTGAAGTGACAGAAGGTGCATGTAAAAATGAAGATGCTATCGTCCTTGCCTTCAACACTTGCGAATCGCCTCCAATCATGAAAATTCCTAATCTAATGACTCCAAACGGAGACCAACAAAATGATTGTTTTGTGATAGAGAATATACTGCCTGATAGTGATTTACAAATATTCAATAGTTGGGGTAATTTGATTTACAATCGTTCAAATTATGATAACTCCTGGAATGCTGAAGGAAATTCTTCTGGAATTTATTATTTTCACCTGAAACATAGACCTTCAGGAAAAGAGTGGAATGGGTGGATACACGTTTTAAAATAAGTTTAAGCTTGTTGCACCTTTTTGGATAATAAATGATTGAAAGTTTTATCAATTTAAGCTATTTACAATTGTATACACATTTGTAAATAGCCTAAATCTTCACCAATTCCCGCAATTCCGTCAATATCATCGACGTCGCGCCCCAGATGAAATGGTCCTGGTAAACATAACCGGGCGCGCTCATTTTCCATTGCTGTGCTCTGATCACTTCCCGTTCTTCAATGGAGCTGATCGCCTGTAATTGGTCCAAAGGATATTCGATCACTTCAGCCACTTCCCGTTGGTCAGGAATAAAGGCCGGCAAAGAGTCGCTATAACCCACCACCACATTGACCCAAAAACGACTCGGTGGAATGAACACCGGTGTCAGCACTCCAATAGTCTGAATATGCTCCGGCGGGATGCCGATTTCTTCCTGAGTTTCCCTTAAGGCGGTAGCCAGGATATCTAGATCACTCGGTTCCACTTTACCGCCCGGTAAGGCTATTTGTCCGCTATGGACTCCTTCGTATTCCGGACGCCGGATCAGTGGAAAATAGATCTTCTCTTCTTTTTCATACAACAAAATCAGCACGCTGCTTTGTCGGGTATTGCTGTCGGTATCCGGATCGAAGTTTTTTAAATGACTTTCATATTCTTTCAATCCTTGATCAGAGTATAAACCTAGTTGTGCCTTGTAACCTGGCAAGGGGGATTGCAATTTCTCTTCTAAATGATGGACAAGTGTCGTCAGATTCATGCGATGGAATATTGTACCTCTAAGGTAAATAAAAATCACTGTCCTATTTCTATTTGCACAAGGATGAAATTTTTTTGAAAGGTTCACGTTTGAGTATCATATTTTACAAATACTTTTCGCTGATGCCTTTTTTGTTTTGTTTCTTAGGATGCCTATTTATGAGTCATTTGGCTTTTGCACAAATCAACTCCTCCTATTTTCCATTCAAAGATACCTATTCTGTCAGAGGCTTGCTCTCTGATGTGGCGGTTTTAAATCTCAACAAAGACAACCTGCCGGATGCTCTTGTGTGTGACTTTAACAACAATAACATTACTCCATTTTATAACATAGGTGGTTGTCCCAATAGCTTGTCACAAGGAATTTCTATAACAACAGACAATGGCCCTGTGACCATAGAAACAGCAGATTTCAACCAAGACGGACGTCAGGATTTTGTCGTGCTTAATTCTTTATCCCATACGCTATGTGTCTATAAAAATCACATCAGTCCTGAGGACGTAGTCACTATTCTGCCATTTGGTACTTACATGTTAACTGATTCATGTAATGCCTTATTGGCAAACGATGTAGATGGTGATGGCAAACCAGATCTTTTGATTACACATGGAAGCAGTGGTCTCGTATATGTTTTAAAAAATACCAGCACCACTCAGACGATTCAATTCGACCAGCCTGCACTCCTGTTCACGACGGGTCTGAATTTGAAGGGTTTGTGTACAGCAGACTTCAACGGCGATGGCAAATCGGATCTTGTTTTAGCCGGTGAGTTAAATGGCGGCCATTTGTTTTTATGTCAGAACCAAAGTAGCCCGGGGAACCTTAGTTTTCTCACCCCCATCGATCATGCGATTGACATCTCCCCCACGGTTATCAAAAGCGGCGACATCGATGCCGATGGTAAAATGGATCTTGTAGTGGGTGGACTACAAAACGGAAGTCTACTGATGCTACACAATGAATGTTCAGGAGGTCCACTGTCGCTCCATTCTTTTGCTTCTCCTCTTTATTTCCAAACGCTTGGAGGTATAATTGATATAGAATTGACAGATCTCAACGATGATCATCAACTAGATGTTGTGGCTTTACATCCTTCGAAAGACAGCCTCACGGTATGGACCAATACTGGTCATCCGGGAATATGGAATGAAAACATTTTTCTGTCTGCCGAAAAATTATGGTCCGGTGAAGGACCGCTTGCCTTGTGCATCAAAGATCTTAACGGCGATGGTAGAAAAGATATTCTGCATACCAATCAGGAGTTTCGAAACCTGGTCGTGCAGTATAAGAAAAACACAGTACGCGGAAGTACAACCATGACATTTCCTGCTTCGGCTGCGAATTATTACAGCCGCTATAATCCGGGTGATTTTGTTCTGACGGGTATTGGCAGTGGGATATTGACCTGGTATGCCGATAGCTCGTTGCATCAACTGATGGGTGCAGGCAATCAGTTTCATACCCCCTGGCTGGAACGTACCGATACGTTTTATGTCACCAATAGTGAATCCTGTAATGAAAGTGATCCGATTGCTGTCATTGCTGCCATTCGTTGTAGTATTATGCCGCCTAAACCCCTATCAGCTTACCGATGTGGTGCAGGAAGTTTAACGTTAGCAGCAATATCCAATGAACAAATTTGTTGGTATAAAAAACTG
>JAQZBV010000192.1 GCA_029237685.1 Cytophagaceae bacterium
TATGGTAAAGTCAATGCCATCATTTCTACGGTAAAAGAAAAAAAGGATCAGGCCTTAATCGACTATGCGGCGCAGTTTGATGGTGTGCAGCTGAAGTCTTTGTTGGTGAGTGATGAAGAATTCCAAACAGCTATAGCGAGTGTATCTTCAGACTTGAAAGCCGCGATTGTTCAAGCGAAACAAAATATAGAACTGTTTCACTCGAAACAGAAAGAACAAATTACAAAAGTGGAAACCATGCCTGGCGTAACCTGCTGGAGAAAAAGCGTGGCCATAGATAAAGTGGGTTTGTACATTCCCGGAGGTTCTGCTCCTTTATTTTCTACGATATTAATGTTAGGCGTTCCCGCAGCCATAGCCGGTTGCAAGGAAGTCGTGTTGTGCACACCGCCTGATAAATCGGGCAATATTCACCCGGCCATTTTATATACGGCTTCTTTATTGGGCATTAAAAAAGTAATCAAAGCCGGCGGTGCGCAAGCCATTGCGGCGATGACCTTTGGTACAGAAAGTGTGCCTGCGGTCTATAAAATATTCGGTCCGGGTAATCAATACGTGACAGCTGCCAAGCAATTGGTGACGCAATATGGAGTAGCGATAGACATGCCTGCGGGTCCTTCTGAAGTCGCTGTAATTGCAGATGCGAACGCCGATGTGGAATTGATCGCCGCCGATTTGTTGTCGCAGGCAGAACACGGTGGTGACAGTCAAGTGATTTTTATTACACCCGTGGAAGCCTTGTTAGCCAAAGTCGAACAAACCATTGAACAGCAATTGAAAACATTACCGCGTGCCGCTATTGCCATGAAAGCCATAGAGAACAGTAAGTTGATATTGGTGAATAACATGGACGAAGCGTTTGCGATGAGCAACGCTTATGCACCCGAACACTTGATCCTGCACCTGGATGATGCCGAAGCATGGGGAGAAAAAGTGGTGAATGCAGGTTCTGTATTTTTAGGCGCCTGGACACCGGAATCTGCCGGTGATTATGCCTCCGGTACCAATCATACTTTGCCGACCAACGGATATGCTAGAGCTTATTCTGGAGTGTCTTTAGATTCTTTCATTAAAAAAATAACCTTCCAGCATATCTCTAAGGAAGGATTGAAAAACGTAGGTCCTGTTGTGGAAATCATGGCAGAGAACGAACAACTGCATGCGCATAAGAATGCGGTGACGTTGCGGTTGAAGAAAGTCAACAAGTAGTTGATTATAATTGCTCTTAGCGTTCGTTATTATTTTTAACTTAATACAATCTCAGATGAAAAGCATTTTATCCTTATTGCTGTGCTTGTTTATACTTCAAAGTATAAGTCATGCACAAGACACACCTGTGAAGTTATCGCCTAACTTTACAGTTTCTACAGGACCTGTTTATCCTATGGTAGAATCTAAATTCAAGTATTACTTTTCTTTGGAACCTCAATTTTCGATTGCCATCAAAAGAGTAGGTGATCAGGTCTGCGTGCAGAAATTTGACAATACCACAATGTCAAAACTGAGCGAGAAGATGTATAATGACATCGGCAGACACGACATAGAAAAAGTGATGCAGAGCGGCGATAAAATTTACTACATCTATTCCTGGGTAGATAAATTGAGCAAAAAGAAGACATTATATGCACGCGCGGTGAACAAGGAAGGTGAGATGTTACCTGTTAAAACACTTTGTGCAACCGCCAGTGACATGGTGATGATTGGTTGGGTCAGCATTGACGCAGTTTCAGGAGCGGCAGGTATCCGATATGAGATCACGGAGTCAACAGATAAATCTAAAATCCTGGTGCGTTATAAATTGGCCAAGATGTCAAAGATTGATTCTAAGAATTTTGAAAGTTTTGGATTTGCAGTGATCGATGCCGCTACGTTAGAAAAACAATGGGAAGGTGAAATTAGAATGCCTTTCAGCGAGTTGGATATGAATAATCTTGCCTTTGCGGTTACCAAGAATGGAAATGTGCACTTATTGACTTATGTAAGTTCGATCAAAGAATTCCAAATGATGGTGCTGCATCCTGATTTGTCGCTTAGTACATATAAGGTTGACATCAAAGCACTCGAGATAGAAGAGTTTAAGATACAGGAACTGGAAGATGGTAATCTTTTGTGCAGCGGATATTTTGCCAATGGCATTGATATCATTTATGCCGGTAGTAAAATCGGTATGATTGGATTTACAAAAACGAAAAGTTTTAATACCAACGGACTGGTACAACTGAAACTGACACCAGAAGGCAAAATACTGGAATCGCACGAACATGAGTTCCCCATTGACTTGATCAATCAATACGAAGGTGAGCGATCAAAGAACAAGAACAACGAGCGCGAAGCGATCGGTAAAGCCGGTATCAATGACCTGAAGATTGTGGAAATGATCTTGATAAAAGATGGTACCAGCATTATCGTAGGTGAACAGCAATACATTAGAACTCCTTATGGCGGAGGATGGTCTTATCATTATGGCGATCTCATCGTGATGAAATTAGATCCTAAGGGACAATTATTATGGATTAAAAAATTACCTAAAAGACAAGCTGGCAGTTCTGGTATGGGAGGTCTGAGCATTAAAACGTTTCGTGGAGATGGCGCTTTCTATATGTTATTTTTGGACAACATAAAGAATGCTAATCTATCAGTAAATGATGCACCTGCAGCGCACTCAGATGATTTTGGCGGCGGTTTTCTTACGGCTTACAAAGTAGATGAAGGAAGTGGTGCAGTAGAGAAGCACAATATTTTGAATTTTAGAAATGTTCCCGGAATCATAGGTGTTCGCTTTAGAAACAAAAATATCATCGATACTTTTCCTAAAACATTCATGATAGAAGGCATCGCGAAGGAAGATAGAGAAAACGCGATGGTCACGTTTAAGTTGAAAGAGTAATCATAATTTGGAAGAGGTAAGTTTCCATCAGCTACTTACTTCTTCCAATTTTCCTTCTTTTGGGCGTACAGCGAACAATAGTTACTCAAAATAATTCCTTAACATCACCTCTCATTTTTTCACTT
>JAQZBV010000123.1 GCA_029237685.1 Cytophagaceae bacterium
AACAGGCTGCCGTCACCAAGCAAAGCAAATAAGCTTTATAGTCGTATCGTAGGTATTTCCTCAAGTCTATTAGAAAGTTTTAGCAGATTCAGATCCAATACCTGCTTTTTCAATCTTAATGCGAGTTCCTTTAGTATCTACTTCCAACCATACGGTATCGTCTGATTCGATAGAATAGATTTTACCATGAATACCACCCAATGTTTGTACAAAATCACCCTTCTTCAATGCCTCTCTAAAGTTCTTTTGTTCTTTTGCTTTCTTTTGTTGTGGACGAATCATGAAGAAATACATCACGATAAAGATTGCTCCGAAAAAAAGCAGTTGAGGAGCTTGAGACATCCATGAACCACCTTGTAAAAACACCATTGCCAATTCGTTTGTCATAATTAATTTGTAAGCTAGATTAAATTGAAACTATTATATTATTTTCTTTTGTAAGGGCCTTCTATTTCCGGATTCTTGGGTGTCACTTTGCCTTGAATCTTTAATAATGCTACTTCCGCAGCAGTGTTGGCAATGACAGTAATGGTCTTGTGAAATTCTCCCGGACGCCCTTCGCTATTATACACCACTTTAATTAAGCCTTCTTGTCCCGGAGCAATTGGATCCTTGGTCCATTCCGGCAATGTGCAGCCGCACGATGGTCTTACATCTTCCAATATCAATGGATTTTCACCGGTATTCTTATACTTAAAAATATAAGAAACTTTTTCTCCTTCTTTGATCGTACCAAACTCATGCACCGAATCGGCAAAAGCAATCGTAGTCAAAGCCTTTGTAGCAATACTATCGGATGCCAGCATGGTGGTATCGGTAGAGTTTTCTTTTGTATCTTCAGAACACGCGCTTGCCAGCATCAATGCCGCAATTGCAATTCCCAATCCCATTATTTTTTTCATGTAAAACAAGATGTTAGATAAACTTTGAATCAATTTTATAAAACCTGGTCCTTCTTGTTCCAGTACTACAATTTTCACCATTCTCGAGCGATAAGTCAATGGACTGCTCCATTATTTTTATCCTGAAGCGGTTTATTTATTATCAATCAATCCTCTTCCGCTCTTCCTGATCTTCCCTTCCGCCATCAGTTCGGCAGATATTTTGTCCAATAGTCCGTTTACAAACTGCTTACTTTTGGGTGTGCTGTAGGTTTTAGACAATTCAATGAATTCGTTAATGCTCACCTTTACCGGTATACTTGGGCAGTACATCATTTCGGCCAAAGCCATTTTCAGAATGATTTTATCTAAAACAGCCAACCGTTCCATGTCCCAGTTTTGTACTTTTGCGTGGATCAAGGCTTCAAAGGGTTCGTCATTTTTAACGGTATTGTCATAAATATCTTTGAAGTACTGTTTATCCTCTTCCCAATTCAACGATATTTCAAGTACCAATTGATCCGGATCAGTCAGTGTTCCAACAGACTTCAATGTCTTTACCACCATCCCTTTAACAATGGCCTTGTTCTCTATCCAGTTCAAATCATCACTTTCCAATACATCTTCAATATGCTTGGCTTTAAGGATAGAGTTTTTGAAAATATCTGAGATAATGGCTCTGTCTTCCTCCAGATCAGTATGTGCTTTTTCCTGGTACAGTTTATACTCAGGCATAGCCAGCAAATATTCTTTGTAATACGTTTTAGCAGCATCTCTAGGGAAATCAGCCTTATGGCGCGCCCATAGTTCCTGAAGTCTGGCATTGTCTCTTAGTTCGAGCAATACCTTATTCTGCTGTAGCTTGAAAAACACGTCGGGAATGTTCTTGCTGATGTGTTTGTTCTTCTCGTGTGCCTGATCTTCCTCCGCTATAACAGCCAGAGAAACCAGCAAATTTAAAATAGATAGGTATTCTTTGTACACTTCATCTACATCACGCAACATGACACGTTGAAAATGCTTGCGGTCGTTTTCATTAAACGTGCGGTATTGAGCCAATGCCTTAGCGGCGGCTTTTACAATGGTGGGATCCGTATGTTCTTCTACTTGCTTGCTTTCTTCTACAACCTGTCGGTACCACTTGTCTGCTTGTGAGCATTGCGCTTTTAGCGCCCCTTTGTCTTGAGGTTCCATGGTATTCATGTCCGGAGCAAAAAACTCCTCCAACAATTCGGTACCCATTTCAAAATTGGATTGCCTGGCGATGTCAAGTGCGTACAAAGCTTGCATAGCTTTGATTCGAAGTAGCCTACGGTTAAGCATAAGTAGTGTAAAAGAACGTTTTAGTAAGAGCTGACAAGCTTTTTTACCTGATTAAACTCAGATTATAAATTAGAACAACAGATCTGCCAACTGACTTCAATATCCTGTCAAACGAATGATTAGAATGATTGAAAGGACACTTTTGGTCTAATGCATAATTAGGATTAGAGTACAAAAGTAATTGTTTTAGGGCTTGATTACAATCTTTATCTCCCGATATTTGTTACATCAGAAACACGAATCATGGGATCGCTCAGTTACCTCAATAAATATTTATATAAATACCGTGGAAGCCTCTTGATGGGGCTTCTTTTTACCATTTTTTACAATGCTTTTGGTATCGTTCAGGGTCCTTTGATTAGAGAATCCATCAATAGCCTGTCTAAAGTTTTATCGGGAAAGGAAAATTTAGAAGGAGCCAAAACACAGATCCTTATTTATGGACTGACCATTTTGGGAACGACGTTGATCAGTGGTATTTTCTTGTATTTCCAGCGTAAAACAATCATTGGTGTTTCAAGGCTGATTGAATTTGACCTCAAAAATGAAATTTATAAGCATTACCAGCAGCTTCCGCTGAGCTTTTACAGAAAAAACAATACCGGCGATTTGATGAACCGTATTTCAGAAGACGTCAACCACAGCCGAAACTACCTGGGTCCGGCAATTATGTATGGATTAAACTTAATCGTGTTGTTTATCATCACCATTTCCCTGATGATGAGCGTCAATTTAAAACTGACCTTCTACACGTTGATTCCTTTACCCTTGTTGGTACTGACGATTTACAGTGTTCACAATAAAATCAGTCATCGTTCAGAAGAAATCCAGCGCACGTTATCCAATCTTTCCACCTTTGTTCAAGAAGCCTTTTCAGGGATACGCGTATTAAAATCTTATTCCAGGGAGCATAAATCGTACGAGCAATTTCATACCATGAGCAACGACTACAAAAGCAAAGCCTTGGGATTAACCTTGATCAATTCATTATTTTTTCCGATCATTTTATTTCTCATCGGAATGAGTACGGTGATGATTGTCTGGATTGGAGGCGAACAAGTCATTAGCGGAAACATAGAACCCGGAAATATCGCGGAGTTTATTTTTTACCTGAACAAACTCAGCTGGCCCGTGGCCTCACTCGGCTGGATCACCAGCATGGTGCGTAGAGCGGCAGTATCACAAGAAAGAATCAATGAGTTTCTTACGACTAAGACCAACCTGGATTCCGATCAAGGTCTGATGCCTGACATTAAAGGTTCTTTACGTTTTGACAATGTATCGTTGCAGTACACTAATTCCAAAACTCCTGCACTCAAAGGCGTAAGCTTTGAAATCAAAGCTGGAGAGACCATTGCAATAGTTGGCAATACCGGCTCAGGTAAAAGCACGATTGCTTACCTGGCCTGCAGGTTATACGATCCTACTTCAGGCAGCATATCTGTGGATGGCATTCCTCTTAAATCCTTAGACCTCCAGTATTACCGAAGTTATACCGGTTTTGTTCCGCAGGATGTCTTTCTCTTTTCCGATACGATCAGAGCCAACATACAATTTGGCAAAGACCACGCAACAGAAGAAGAGGTTCGCCTGGCAGCCAAGCAAGCAGGACTTGCCAACAACATCGAACATTTTCCCGAGCAATACGAAACCATATTGGGAGAACGAGGCATTACGCTGTCTGGAGGGCAAAAACAAAGGGTTTCTATTGCACGGGCCTTGATCCGAAATCCACAGTTATTGATCCTTGACGATTGCCTGTCTGCAGTAGATACTCAAACAGAAGATGAAATTTTGGGTCACCTTAAGACGGTGATGGAGAATAAAACAAGTATGATCATTTCTCACCGCTTATCGAGTGTCAAATTAGCCAACAGGATCATCGTGTTGGACGACGGAGAAATAAGAGAAGAAGGTACCCATGAAGAACTGCTGCTCAAAGGCGGCATTTATTTTCAAATGTATCAAAAACAGATTGCCGATAAGCAAACAAACGTTCAGGAATACTTATAATATTTACTAAATTTAGATCTATTGATTGGCTCCCAAAACAACTGCTATGAAAACAATTTATATTAAACTCTCTTTCTGCTGTTTATTCTTGTTATGCTTGACCTTTGTTGCACAGGCACAGGAACTGCAGATAAAAAATACAAAAAACGGGAAGGTTCGTAAGCTCAAGGCGAATCAAACTTTCTCCTTCAAATTATCAGAAGACGATGACTATAAAAAAGGAAAGATTCAATCGTTTACTGATAGTTCGATTGTCATCTTTACACCTGAAGAGGACGATATTCAATTGCGTGAAGTCAAGCTATCAGAGATTTACGCCATCAAAAAAATGAGTTGCCTGCATAAAGTGGGCTATGCAGCCGGTGCGGTATTGATAGTGGGTGGTGTAGGAACCATCTTAGAGGCTCCAAGCATAGCCGGTGACGATGGCAGCGATTGGTTAGTGAGAGGCGCAGGATTAGTGGTAACGGCTGTCGGACTTGTTCCTTACTTGATTAAGCCCAAAGAATTTGTGCAGGGAAAAAATGCAGAATTTACTGTAGTAAAATAGCAGATAAACATGAGGTCATAAAAAGAAAGAGTCGTACTAACCAGCACGACTCTTTCTTTTTATACTTACTGAGGGGGAGCAACATTATCTTCTCTTCTTATGATGTTGCCTTTCGTATCGTAATAAATCCACTCTCCTATTTTCTCTTCTCCCTTATACTTGCCTTTACCTTTCATCTTCCCCTTTTTATCATACTCAACAGCAGGTCCATCTTGAATACCGTCCAGATAGGTCGATTGCAATTCCAGGCTACCATTTTCTCTGTAAAAAAAGAATTCTCCATTGGGTTGACCAAAACTGTAATAGCCTTTATTTTTCAACTTGCCATTTTCATAATAAGTGAGCCAAAGACCATCGTATACGCCATCTTTGAAAACCCCTTTTCTTTTTACTTGTCCGTTGGAATAGTACTCCCATGTACTGTCTTCTTGTATACCGGCTTTCCAATGTTCTACGGTTTGTAATGTTCCTTCAAAGCCATAGGTCTTGATCAGTCCGTCGCGTCGACCATTATTGTAAAACTCTTCCGCATTGATTTTCCCGTTGGGGTAAAACAACTTCCAGGCACCCATTTTCTTTCCATTCTCATCAAAAGCTCCTTCCTCTTTCAACTCTCCTGTATCATAATAGAATTGTTTCACCTGCCCTTGGCAGATCGTTGCCAGGCTCATCAAAAAAAAGAGTGCTGCTACTTTTTTATTCTTCATCAAAACGTTCAGTATATGAGAATTCACCTTCCATGTAATACTTCCACTCGCCCACCAATTCATCGTTTTCATAAACACCTTCCGCTTCCAGGTTTCCCAAATCCGAATAATATTTCCATGGACCTGTGCGCATGCCCTTTGACATCGCTCCTTCTCCGGAAAGTTTTCCGTTAGGATAGAAATACTTCCATTTGCCTTCCGGATTACCGTTTACAAAATTGCCTATCACAGATACCGTGCCATTGTCGTAATAGCTCTTTAAGTTGCCGGTACCCGCCTTAAACGTGCCCTTCAAGAGTTGTTTGCCATTCTTGTCAGACAGCGGACCAACATCCATGAGTTTTCCTTTGGAATACGTTTCTTCGCTCATGAGCACTCCTGTATCCCAATAGTTTTTCCATTTGCCTTCTTCAATACCATTGACATAATTACCTTCCGACTCCACTCTTCCTGAAGCATAGTATTCTTTCCATAACCCCTCTTCCTCGCCCATCAAGTAAACACCTTCTTGTTTTAGTTTACCATTGTCGTGGTATACTTTCCATGTCCCCTGTTCAAATCCTTTGACAAATGAACCTTCCATGAAAGGCTTCCCGTTTTCATGATAACTTTTCCATACGCCTACTTTGATGCCGTTTTCATACACACCGATAGAAGCCAACTTGCCATTTTCATGGTACTCTTTCCATTCGCCTTCCTGTATGCCTCTTATGAATAAGCCTTCTGCTGCGAGTGTATCCGTGTCATAGTATTCGTTCCAATAGCCTTCCCGTTTGTTGGAGCGGAAATATCCCTCGCTTAAGATCGCTCCGTTTTCATGGTATTCGAGCCATAAGCTATCCATTACCCCTCGCGTATAAAAACCTAAGGTTTTAAAAGTACCGTCTGCAAAAAACTCTTTGTACAAACTATCTTCCTTTCCGCCTACATAATAAGTCAATGCGGCAACTTTTCCGTTATCATGAAACTCTGTCAGCAGTCCTTCTTCCTGACCATTTACAAAACGAACCATAGCTTTCTCTTTTCCATTTTCGTAATAACTTTTTGATTCGCCATTTTCCAGACCATTGGTGTAATTAATTTCAATGCTTTTTGCTCCCGAAGGATAATAATATAAACGCGTTCCGTTGCCACCTTTCAACGTTCCCGCTGCTAAAGGTTTTCCGGTAATATCAAAGTAATTGTACACTTCCATTAATACACCTTGCTTCCATACTTGGGTATCTCGAGGCTTGCCGTTGTCATAATTAAAAATCCAATCGCCATTCATTTTACCGTTTTCATACGAACCGCTGCAAAACAATACCCCATTCTTATAATACTCAGACCATTTTCCGATTTGTATGCCTTTAGAATAATTCCCTTTTACCAGTTCTGCACCATTTGACAAGCCTTGCAGCCACTCACCATCTGCAAGTCCATCGACATAGTTAGTTTTTAGTTTCGGTTTGCCGTTCTTGAAAAAAGTCTGATACGGTCCTTGTTCTTTTCCATTCGCATAGTTTGCCGTCAATGCGACTTGGCCGTTTCTATAATACTCTTTCCATGCGCCTTCCTTTTTATCGTTCCTCCAGGCACCATCAATTTTCACCTGTCCATCCGGATAATATTCCTTCCAGCTTCCGTCTTTGGAACCGTTGCTGTAATTGGCATCCAATGAAAGTTGTGCATTGGGATAAAACTCTTTCCAGTTTCCGTTTGGCGCGCCCGCTTTAAAGTTGCCTTGCACACGCTGTGCACCATCTTCGTAATACTCTTTCCACTCTCCTTCTTCCTTGCCTGTGGCAAACGTACCAGAGCTGGCTACCTTCTGATTGGGAAAATAGGCGATCGCTTTTCCATTCAATATTCCTTTTGCATATTCTTCTTCACCTGATAATACGCCATTTATATCATAGAACTTCCAGAGTCCGGTTTTCTGTCCATCGGCTACTATCCCTTCACCCTTTACTTTTTCTGTTCCGGGATAGTATTCTTTGGAAACCTGTGACCAGGAAAAAGAAGAAGTTGCAACAATCAACAGCAGAGTAAGCGTGTGTTTTATCATAATAATAGGTTTTGCAACCCTACAAATAGTTTATTCAATATAGTAAATGCTGGGTTGTATAACAAAAAATGTGTGTATGATGTGGTGAATTGAAATTCTATTTTTACATTAGTCCTAATATTATTTTTTTTATGAAAAAGCCTACTCATTTTTTTGATGAGAGAGGAGGCCGGTTTCCTTATTTTTTTATGCTGTGCTTCTTTTCTATTACCTTCTCTCATGCCCAAAAAGAATCTCCACCGGGAGTAAAATCCAACGGTATCGCAGGAGCTGTCTGTGCTTCGGCTGATACCGAACATCACTTGCAAGCGGTTGCCAATAGTGCTTTTGCGGAGAAGATCTCTAGTACTTCCAATTACAAAAACCATTACTTGCTTCCCGAACTCTATACGTCTTCTTTCGACATCGTTTTCCCATGGAAAAAGATTTGTCTGACAGGGTATGCGCAGCGATTTGGCCCCCAACACTACAAAGAATTGCGGATGGGAATAGGCCTTGCACAACGCATTGGTCACACCGCATTGGGATTGCGCGTCAATTGGGAGCAATTAGCCATTGAAGGTTTCTCCACACAACAAGCGTTTACCTGTGAATTAGGAGGAATTGTGGCCCTGACATCCCGGCTGAATTTTGGAGCTCATCTTTACAATTTCACCTTGTCTTCTTTTGAACATCAACCCTTACCCGTTATTCTAAAATGTGGATTGAGTGGTCAGGTATTAAATGATTTGGTTGTCAGTGCAGAGGTAGAAAAAAACACATACGAACCCTTAATCGTCAAATGGGGAGCACACTATCGCATCGCAGCACCGGTACAATTGCTGTTAGGTTTTCGACATCCTGCTTATAGTTTACATGCCGGAATATTTTTTAGTCACCGTGCACTGCATGTAGGTTATAGTCTCTCTTGGAATTTCAGATTAGGATTGAGTCAGGAATTCGGTATCGCTCTTTCAATGAAGAAATAGTTGTTAGTTGTTAGTTGTTAGTTGTTAGTTGTTAGTTGTTAGTTGTTAGTTGTTAGTTGTTAGTTGTTAGTTGTTCTATCTATTTTTTATGACTAAGTTTTTTATTTTTGCTGCTCTTTTTTTATGCAGCCCCATGCATGCTCAAACGGTAATGCCTGAAAACACAGTGCTTTCGGAAGAATCTCCGGAAGAGTCACAGGTATACCAAGCGGAAGAACTAGTGCAAATTCAACCGACAATCAATCTCAATAAAGTCAATGCGGTGGATTTATCCGCTACCGGTTTATTGAACAAAAAACAGGTGCAAGATATCTTACAGCACCGTGCCGTATTTGGAAAATTTATGTCGGTGTATGAATTGCAAAGCATTCCGTCCCTTTCATTAGATACCTTGCGTTTGCTTTCCACTGTTCTTTATGTACCTCAAAAACTAGGCAATCATCATTCGCTGCCGACCATTCTGGAAGAAGGATCTCATTATAGCTTGCTGCGATGGCACAGGAAAACGGAACAGAGTAGAGGTTATCGAACAGACAGCAAAGGCAACAGACCTTATGCGGGCTCTGATTATAATCTCTTGTACCGCTTCCGTTCTTCCTTTTCTCAGGTCTACCAATTGGGGCTTACCCTCGAAAAGGATGCCGGAGAACGATTGCAATGGTCTCCACCCACAAAGCATTATGGTTTTGATTACTTATCCGCATACCTCCTTGTACATCCTAAAAGAATAATAGAGCAAATTGCTATCGGAGATTTTCATTTTCGAAGCGGACATGGATTGATATTCGGCGGTAATTTTTTCTTCAGTAAAAATCCAGAATATTGGCAAGGGAGCTGGCAATTGGGAACAGGTTTCAGACCACACAGTTCCTCGTCTGAATATGGATTCTTCAGAGGAGCAGGAATAAAACTGCAACGCCAAAACATAGAAGTCAGTTGGTTCTATTCCTATACAGCACAAGACGGCACATTACAGGAAAATGGTACCATCAGTGCCCTTAATACTGGCGGCTTACACCGCACCTCTTCAGAATACAACAAACGCTACAATACCCATCTTCAGCAAACCGGAGGGAGTCTGTGTTATACTACTTCTGCTAACCGATGGAAAGCAGGTATAGAATATTTGAACACGCAATTCGAACATCCCTTGGTATCTTCTGATGTTTACTACCACAACAATACTTTCCGAGGAAAAGAACATCACATCGGAGGAGGGTATCTGCAATACCAATATGCCTCCGGTATGCTGTTCGCAGAAGCAGCTCTCTCTTCCGCACAAGGCAGAGCCCTATACGGAGGTCTCATTCATACTGTCTCCCGGCAAAACACGTGGATCATGCAGTGCTGGTCGTCCAATGTTTCTTTTCGCAGCTTCCAGGGGAACATCCCCAGTTACAGCAACAGCCTGTCTAATGAAACGGGCATCTACCAGGCACTTATTATCTCCTTGACACCGAAAATCAGGAGTTCCTTAGGCTTTAGTATATTCACAAACCCCTCTCCTGCTTTCAATAAAAAAGGTCCTACTTATGGCAGCGAGTGGATCGGCAGATTGACCTATCAATTGAAGAAAAAAACAATTGCTTTTTTGCAATTTCGTTGGAGAAGCAATGAAGAAAACTTCAAAACAGACAGCAGCCTCTACTCACGGCTATTGCCATTGACTCGCTACTATCTCATGGCGGATTTGTACCATAAAGAAAATTTAATCTGGGGATTTCACAGTCGCGCACAGTGGTCCACTTTTTCATTTCCGGTCAAAGAAAAAGGTTATTGCATCAGTCAAAGCATCAACTACCGTTGCCCACCTTTTCAATTCACGACGCAAGTAAGCGTATTTGAAACTGATTCCTGGGACAGCCGTCTCTACGCCTACGAACCTGATCTTCCTTTGGCGTTCAGCATTCCTCCCTTATCAGGTAAAGGTGTACGCTTCTGTCTGATCGCCACCGTGAAGGTATTTAAAAAAAATGAACTGTCAGGTAAAATAGCACATGTCAAATACAGCGGACAGAAAACCATCGGCAGCGGATACGATGAAGTAGAAGGCAATGAGCAATGGGAAGTGAAGGTACAGATGAGGGTGTTTTTGTAGAGATCTGAGAACTGAAAACTGAGAACTGAGATCTGAGAACTGAAAACTGAAAACTGAAAA
>JAQZBV010000009.1 GCA_029237685.1 Cytophagaceae bacterium
TTATAAAAATGATGATGAATTCATCGTACGACTTACACCGAAAGACACCTCCCAAGAAATAATCCTAGTCAAAGGAGATCGAAACTCGAAGAACTTCAAAGAGTCATTGAAGTTCTACACCGATAAAGTAGAAAAAGGAGCAGCAGACTTTAAAAATGAAAAAACAAAATGGAAAAATGCTTTTATGTACGGTGACGTGATGCGAATCCCTAACCTTCAATTCAACATCGAAAAAGAATACCAAAAACTAATGGGGAAAATCTATACCGACGATTACAAAGTAGAACATAAACTGCTGCTCTTATACCAAAGAAATGCCTTTTTACTGAACGAACGCGGAGCCGAAATGGAAAGCGAAGCTGTGGTAGTAGATAGCACAGCAGCTATATCCGATACAGTAGTGGTAGAATTACCCAAACCTAAAAATCTCTTGTTCAATGAAGACTTCTTTGTCTTTGTCAAAAAGGTAAATTCTCCATCTCCATACTATGCGATTAAAATCACTAATACGGAGTTGATGGAAAAATTAAAGTAGATTGAATGAACCCCAAACTACTTTTCACAATACTATTTACGTTTACATACTTTCTATCCTTGGGTCAAATTAAATGGGACTTCAAAGATAGAAAGTACATGTATGAAGTATATACAGATACATTACCCAGCGTTCAATCCATTCACATCTTCACCTCAGATCGCCAGGAAATTCAGGTCATCATACCCAAGAAATTCATGTTCGATAAATGGATGGATTCTTCTTATGTTTTCATTCTGGAAGATGTCAATTTTGATGGATACAACGACATCAGAGTGCTGACTGGGCTCACAGCAAACGTTCAAAAGCAATATGCTTATTGGCTCTATGATAAAAAAAATGAAACATTTAAATCGGATACGACATTAGGTAAGTATTGGAACGTCAGTTTTAATTCTGTAGAAAAAACCGTGCATACCTGGTGGAGAATACCAGAAGACTATGGACATGCTTTGTACCGATGGAACAAAGATCAACTGGATCTGATTATAATGGAAGAAGAAAAGTGGATAGCGGACTTAGGTTTTCTTTCAACCACAGAGGTTATAAAAGGAAAGACCATTAGCAAGTCAAAAAAAATAAAAGAGCCACGCATAGACATTTATAAACATCCCTCTATTTATGACCTTAACAAGCAATGACAGCTGTTTGCAAAAGCTCCAAGCTTTTTAGCAAAAAATGAATTATATTCACTGAACCATTTCTGATCCCCCTTACCTGACACAAGCCTATGTCCATTACATCCGCAGCAGAATTAGAAGGCATGCAGAAAATCAGTGCCGTGGTGGCCACCACGCTCAAGGAAATGCGGGCATACGCCAAGCCGGGCATGAGTACAAAAGCGCTGGATCATTATGGCCGCGGCATACTCGAAGATTTCGGAGCGAGATCTGCACCGAAGTTAACCTATGGTTTTCCGGGTTGGTCGTGCATCAGCGTGAATCATGAAATGGCACACGGTATCCCCTCCGCAAAAAAGATCCTGCAGGAAGGTGATCTGATCAATATCGATGTATCGGCAGAACTCAATGGCTTCTGGGGAGACAACGGCGGATCGTTTGTATTGGGAGAAGATATACACCAACATCAACAGCTTGTCGATGCCTCCAAACAAATTCTATACAAAGCCATACATCACATCAAAGGAGGTGTGCGCATTGCAGACCTTGGAGGACTCATTGAACAAGAAGCTAAAAAACAAGGCTATAAAGTCATCAAGAACCTGACCGGACACGGCATAGGAAGAAGCCTGCACGAAGCGCCAAGCGAGATCGCCAATTTCAGAGATCCGTTTAACAAGACAAGATTCAAAACCCATTCCGTAGTGGCAATTGAGACATTCATTGCTACGCACTCTACGTATGCGAATACACAAGCGGACGGATGGACGTTGATTGGAAATAAAGGCGGTTACGTGGCGCAGCATGAACATACCATCGTCATTACGGAAGACAAACCCGTCATCCTAACAGCGATGAATGACATCTGGAATTAACAGTTAAGAAATGCAGAATTTACAGGACAAGTGGCTACACATCGTAGAATTAACCAAGCAAAGTCTGTCTGAAACAGAAAGTCGGACACTGGCTAAAACATCTGTGCTCTACATTGTGCGCTGGTTAAGTGAAAATATAGCGGCAAATGAAAACGAGTCGGTTAAAATTGCAGCACTTTTAAAATTATATAAAACCATCAGGCATCATGATCATGTGATCTCTCCGCAAGAGTCTCGTGAGTTCTTACCCTTCGCAGATGAATTGATTAAAAGGCTTGAACAAAGACAACACTAAATTACCTCTTTCCTTCCGTGACGGTTCAGCAACACTCTTCTTCCTTTTTCACGAAACTCTCAGAAGTTCTTTTTTACGGCAATTACTTCTATGGCATCTGCGCGGTATCCCAAGCCATAGAAACTACGCTACAGCTGGGATTTCCATTAAATGGCTCCGTGTATTATCTCCTTACATTTGCCGCTACGGTTTTCTACTATAACTATCCTTATGTAAGAAAATATTCCGCCGACAGCACAGATCCACGCACGGCTTGGTACAGAAAAAATGACTCGGCGGTCCGTTGGAGTCAATGGCTGCTGTTCGTCGTTTTATCCAGTGCTCTGCTGCTGTTTGTATACCTTCATCAACAAGAGATCCGCAGCATGAATGCACTGCATTGGGCGCTGGTACTTGTTTTCCCTATCGTCGGTGCCATGTACTATGGGCTCAACTTTTTTTCTACGAAATACAACCTGAGAAAAGTCGGTTGGCTGAAACCCTTTATCATCGGTTTTACCTGGGCCGGCATGGTGGCTGTCTACCCTATCCTATTTTATGACATCGTCCATTTTGAAAGTTATCAGTTCAGTTCTTTAGGCTGTTTACTCTTTCTGAAAAATATGATGTTCATTTCCGTTCTGGGAATGATGTTCGATATTAAAGATTATGCCGCTGACAGTAAAAATCAGATCAACACCTTCGTGGTAAAAATAGGCTTACGAAAAACTATTTTTTATATCCTGATTCCGCTGCCTCTATTGGGTTTATTGACTTTTCTTTCTTACGCCACCCTGCATCATTTTAACTTCTGGAAAATGGTCATGATCATGATTCCATTCTTTTTGCTGCTGGCCGCGGCGCATTCCCTGCGTAAACGGAGAACATTGCTTTATTACCTTTTCGTCATTGACGGCCTCATGGTGACCAAAGCATTTTTTGGCATCTTGGCTGTGCTTGTTTAAATATTTTCTTATATTTATTGTACTGGTCAGGCTGTTATAGCAGCATCGAGCTGAACAGAGTAATAATTTTAAGACACAGGCTGCACTCCTCCTAGCCTCAACTTTTTATTGGTAATTTTAAAGACATCTTTTATGTTATTTGTAAGAACCCTATCTCCTGGAAACCTTTCCATAGAACAATTGAAGGACGGACGTTTTGTCGTCACCAACAATCAAAAACCACCCAATAAACTGATCATCTATTGCCGCTCTGTGCGCCATGGAGAAGACATCATAGAAAAAATACTATGGGCCGCTCCGGGAGAGTTGATTGAGTTGTAAGGAAAGGATACAAGATTCATTGATGAAGAAGTTTCGGTTAACCTTAGTACTATCACTATTGACGCCCTTTTTAATGATAGGCTGTATCTTTTTAATGGGTGGAGGACACGGCTATTTTGAACCAACATTTGTTGTGTTCCCATTGGCCACCATTCTTTTTATCGGATTCGACACGATGAATCTAGTATTTTTAGTTGTGGGTCTCCTTCAATACCCGCTCTACGGTATACTCATCGACACTTTAAAGAAAAGATTTCAACCCATACCGGCTATTATTATTTTAGCGCACATTCTTTTATCTTTCATTTCCTATTTGATAAGACCGGAAGCCTTTAAGTAATTATTTGCACATATGAACATAGTTGAAAAAATTTCTGCACTAGGTTTAACACTTCCAGCGGTAAGTAAACCCGGAGGCAATTATGTCTCCGTGAACATCAGAGGCAACATCGCTTACCTGGCGATACAATTACCTAAGGATGGCGACAACTGGTTGTACAAAGGAAGAATCGGTGCTGAACTAAGCAACAACGAAGGTTATAAAGCCATGCAGCTCTGTGCGCTGAATGTATTGGCGCACATCGTACACACTATTGGAGAGGAACGCTTGCTAGGTATCAATCACCTGGATGCTTACTACCAGGCTTCAGCCGATTGGGAAGACGATGCGCCCAAAGTAGTAGACGGCGCTTCTGATTTATTTGTGAATGTATTAGGAGAGAAAGGTAAACACAGCAGAGCCATTTTTGGCGTAGACAAATTGCCTAGGAATTTTGCAGCAGGCATTACCTGTTCAATTACCCTACACTAAAAATTTTATTGCCCTTCTGTAAATTTCTCCACGATGATGCGGATGATGTCCATCTTCAGATCCGGCCAATAGGGACTCGTATCTTCCAATACAAAAGCCAGTCTCTCTATTTGTTCTAGTTTCTCTTCCGCCGGATAGTTTTCCAACATGGATTTATTAAGAATATGAAAAGCCGCCAGATTGAAATCCTTTTTAATGATGCAGGTTTGAATGAGCTTAATTTCTTCGTCTGAAAATGATTTAGGCATGACACAAGATAAAAATAAATAAAATAAATTTCATATTCCTTCGGCACAAACAAATCACGAGAGTATGATTTCAAAGAAAATAAGGGAGGTAATAAGGATCAAATAGTTTTAAGTATTGGGCGTTACCGCCAATCCATCTTCTGTGCATAAGCAAACTTAGCAGTGGCGGTCGGGCTCTCGCTACAAGTCCGGCTCCCCCTCATCCCGATTGCCATCGGGACCTGCGCGCTTCGGGCTTTCCGCTCTATCCCTAACGCATGGAATCAGCTCTGGTCATTTATTGCTTCACTACAATTTGTCGAAGCACAAACTGAAGTGTAACCACTTCCACTACATAATAACCCGCCGGTAATTCAGTCAGATTTAAAAAATAATCGTTCGTTTCAATTACAGCCCCGGCTAATATTTCTTGTCCACTGGTCGACAATACACGCAAGGTCTTTTGTCCGGCACCTGTTGCATGTACGGTGACAAGGCCATCGGAAGGATTAGGAAAAATAAGTAGTTCCTCTCCCTTGCCACTGAAATGTTGTACAATGCTAGGAAAGACAGTGGTCGTACCGTCCACATCCGTTTGCTTCAAGCGATAATAGTTTAAGCCTTGTATGGGCTGCTCATCGATGTATTGATACTGCGACAGCTGATGGCTATTCATATTTCCGTCTTTAACAGCCATCAAATTCCAATTCATACCATCGAATGATTTTTCCAAAGTAAAAAAATCATTCGATACCTCGCTGGCTGTTTGCCAGTTTAACACAATGGTAGAACCCGCTACGTACGAACCAAACGAAATCAACGTCACAGGAAGCGTAGTCGTATGCGTCAAGGAAATGTCATCAAAGTAACCGTCCGAATCGCTATTGATGGTCGCATCAGAGAGTAAACGAATGCGGATCGTTCTTGTGCCTGCAGGCGCTACTCTTGCATCGGAATATTGCACCCAACTGGTAGAGCCCTGCAAACCGGTATCATAAGTCGACAATACCGCTGAAGAGGCGTCTCTGTATTCCACAACAGCTCTGCCCCTGTCATTATAAATACCAAAACTACCGCTGTATGAACGCATCCAGGAAGAGAAATTGAAAGTAGAGAAGCCTCCGTCAATGCTGGTAGCAAAAGCCGACACATTGATGTCCTGATACAGCTCGCAGGTACTGGCGTCTGCACCTCCGGCATAGAAATGATAACTGCCACCATGCGGAGTTCTTTCCGCTCCGTTGATCCAATGACAAGACACAAGCGTCCAGCCCACGATCGTAGGATTGACTTCAGAACCCGGATTGACCACCAGATTTTGAGCCTGAGCAAAGGAAACCAAGAAAAAGAAAACAATAAGGAGTGGGGCCTTCATAGCTGGATTGTTTCTTATGCACTAAATGTAATCAAAAAAAAACGATTTTTTGTCCGGATGATTCCTTCGCACAATGAGGATTAAATCCACAACAATAGGAGCGAATGAAGAATTGCTTGCATAAACGATCAAACGACATAAAAAAAATCGAGAATGCAAAGTTCCATTGTTTAAGTTCCTCTATATTTGTGAATTGAGACAAGCACATTTGATCGAAACAAAATCATTTTAGACTAAAACAGCATCTACCATGCGTATCTTTTTTATACTTCTACTTTTGGGCCAAGCGGCTCTAGCACAGAATTTCACCGATAGTAATCTCCCCATTGTGATCATCAACACGGACAATGATGCAAATGGTAATCCAATAGAAATCGTGGATGATCCAAAAGTATCGGCCACCATGAAAATAATCAAACGACCGGATGGCAGTAGAAATTATTTGACCGATGTCAGTGAACCTGCATACCTGAATTACAATGGAAAAATAGGCATTGAATTTAGAGGCTCCTCTTCACAAAACCTGCCTAAAAAGCCCTACGGTATAACCACTGTGTTGCCCAACGGCAACAACAACAATGTAAGTTTACTGGGGATGCCCAGTGAGAACGATTGGGTACTCAACAGCTTTGCCTACGATCAAACCCTCATGAGAGATTACATCACCTATCACTTATCGAGACAAATCGGACAATATGCAGCTCGTACCGCATACTGTGAAGTGGTTGTCAATGGTGATTACAAAGGCTTGTATTTACTCTCTGAAAAAATAAAGATCGATGGCAATCGTGTAAACATCACAAAAATCACAACGACCGATAACACCTTGCCTACTCTTTCAGGAGGCTATATCACCAAAGCCGATAAGACAACCGGAGGTGATCCGATAGCCTGGACGATGGCCTCTTATTTTGGCAACGTGAATTTCATTCACGAATCTCCCAAACCCGAAGACATTACCTCTTCTCAAGCTGCTTACATAGAATCTGTCTTCACACAACTGGAAACGCATGTCAGTCCTGAGCTGACAGAAGGTTATCCTTCCATCATCGATGTTCCAACCTTTGTGGATTATATGTTATTGGCAGAACTCACTTCCAATGCGGATGCCTATCAATTCAGCACTTTCTTCCACAAAGACAGAAACGGGAAATTAAGAGCCGGCCCAATTTGGGATTATAACTTAACGTTTGGCAATGATATATTCCAAGCCGGATATGATCGAAGCAAAACAGATGTTTGGCAATTTTATGATGGAGGTAATACAGGATCAAAGTTTTGGAAAGATCTATTTGACGATGCGGCATTCCATTGTTACCTATCCAAAAGGTATCAGCAGTTGACGCAAACCGGACAACCGCTTGACTATACCTCTGTTTCTTCTCTGGTAGATCAGACTACAGATCTCATCAGCGAAGCCCTAGTCAGAGAACATACACGTTGGCAAACTATCCCTGATCATGCACAAGCAGTGTCCGATTTGAAAAGCTGGTTGCAGCTTCGCATGCAATGGATGAACACTCGTTTAGCAAATTATTCGACTTGTGAATCCATTGCTATCCCCTCTCTGGTCATTACCAAAATACATTACAACCCCAAAACATCCGGATCCTTTACGGTGAGTAATGACCTGGAATTTATTGAGCTGCAAAATACAGGATCGACAGCGATAGACCTGACTGGAATTTATTTTAAAGAATTAGGTCTCTCTTATCAATTTCCTGCCCAATCAAGTTTAGCTGCCGGAGAGCGTCTCTACCTGGCAAGCCATGCAGAAACATTTCTGAGCAAATATAGTATCCCTGCCTTCGGACAATTTACCAGAAACCTTTCTAACTCCAGTCAGAATTTAGTAGTAGCAGATGCTTTCGGTAATATCATTGATAGGGTAAATTATACCGACCGAGATCCATGGCCCAGTGCCGCGGATGGAGGAGGACAATGGTTGGAGTTGATAGATACAAATCTTGACAATAATTTAGCCTCCAGTTGGATCGCCTCTTCTACTCCATTGATACTTGATAATCAGCAAGCTTCAACGGCAAATCAACTGTCCATTTATCCGAATCCTACAAACAATGAACTCTCCATTAAAGCAACTTCGATCATTTACAGGGTAGAAGTATTGGATATGCTCGGTGAATCTTTGACAGAGCTAACGGTAGATGCAGACGTATGTCAACTCAATCTGAGTGCTTTAAACAACGGAATTTATTTTTTGAAAATAAATTATGGAAACAGTATCCGCATCGAGAAAGTGATTAAACATTAAATCCATTTACGGATTTAGTGTTATTATAATCGATGCACCACCCCTCCAAACTTATAATTAAACGTAAACATCACCACCCGTGTATCTTCGCATTGTGTGCTCTTGGAAGATAACGAACCAATAGAATTTGAGGGCCTCCATTGGTAATCAAATACATTGCATTGAATAAAATAATCCTGCTATGATTACGATCAATCAAAACAACATCACCGCCCTAGGAAGCACATTCCTAATGTAAGCAGTCTATGCTATACATACATGACTTAACGATTACGTCCTATGAAAACAACATTCAAAACTCTCCTGTTTCTGTGCAGCGCATTTTTTCTTCTGCACTGCCAGCAAAATCCCCCCCGTACACAAAAACTTCAGGATACCGATCCTTTCCAGTCAACAATTGTTCCCAGTCAGTTTTTTGCCATTGATACCAAACAAGACCAGGTGATTGAGGCGGAAAATGGAACCGTGATTGTTTGTCCCAAAGGTTGTTTTAAAAATGCCTCAGGAGAAATCGTCGAAGACCTGATCAAGATTGAAATTTCAGAAGCACTGAAGTTGGACGATATGCTGCTTTCTAATTTAACCACGACGTCTCATGGTCAACCTTTAGAAACCGATGGCATGATTTATTTCAATGCGACAACAGAAGATGGGGAACAATTAACCGTCAATAAAGACAATCCGGTATACATAGAAATACCTACCAAAGAAAAAAAGGCCGGGATGATGGTGTATAAAGGCAGCAGAGATGCAAAGGGGAATATGAATTGGACCGAACCCAAAGAACTCGATAAATTTCTGACGCCCGTAGATATCTTTACCTTAGACCTCCTCCCTCCAAATTTTGAATCTGCGGTAAAAGCTGGCATGCCTTATAAGCAACACAGAGAAGCATCTTCAGCACTAACAGATAGTTTGTACTATAGCCTGGCTGTAATAAACTCTCACGCAGAAATTTCTTACGCCGTCAAGAAATTACTTCCGACAGATTACAATGAGCCCTATAACAATCAGAACAAAAAGGTCGTGAATGGGAAATATACCTCAGATTCCTACAACTACACTCCACACAATCAAACGGATGAAATCTCATCCGATAGCACTGCCAGAAGCAGCGATTGTGGAATAGATCCTGCAATTATAAAAGTCATTAAATCAAAAAAATACCAGCATACATTGCTTGCTACCAGAGAATTTGAAACGCGTTTGAAAACTATTTTTTTAACCTGTCAAAACGAAGTATTGGAAGTTTATGTAAAAAACCTGGATAAAAAACTCTATGAGCTCGACAGCATAGCAGCGACGGTCGCCATAGACTCTCGTCTTAAAGCCGCTTTCATACAGTTTCAACAACAACGATTGACTACTGTCAAAGGTTCCGACAAATATGCCAAGCTATTGCAAGCCAATTACGAAAAAAAACTAGCGAAGGTAAAAGCAGAACTTGAAAAAGAGAAACAGAAACTGGAACAAGCTTTGGCTAATAAGAATGAAGAATTTAAGAATGTAGCGGACAACTACAAAAAACTATTATTCAAAAGAGAATCCTACCGCATGGAAAAATACGGTTTTGTATGGAGCGAAACCGGTTGGCTCAACATAGACAATGGTATACTTCCTAAGACCTGGGCTAGCAAACCATTAGAGATCAAAGTAACCAATGGTCAACAATTTGATCGTGTATATACTTATGTCGTGTTTACTTCTCTAAAAAGTTTATACCGTTTGAATGCCAAAGACAACATCGATTTTTACGTAGGAAATGAAGACGAAAAAGAAATATTGATGCCGAAAAAAGAATCTGCGGTCGCTATAGGTATAGGCTATAAAGGAGATAGTTTATCGCTATCTGTTACTACATTTCAAACAGGATCTGAACCAAAGTTGACCATGACTTTGACGGCTTCGTCCATAGAACAGCTAAAAGCAGTCATAGGTCCCTATGAAAAATATATGACGGAGAACCGGATCAGTGAAGATCTGGAATACATGTTACTTTTTTATAAAGAAAAACAAAGACAAAAGGCATTACGAAAAGAAGCAGAGTTCATTTCAAGCTTATACGATATCGCCTTCCCTTGCTGTGTGTCCTCTGATACCATGTCAGTAAACGAACAATAAGTTCACTTAGTCATTTAATATAATATTCTAAAAACTCTGTCTCTTGAAATAGGCAGAGTTTTTTTACGCTAGCTGTCTCAAATAGAGAATAGTTTTTGTATTCACCGAAATAATTCCTTACTTCTGTACTTATACTCGCTGCTAAGACTATGTTTACTCCTTTAAAAAAAATATTCTGTTTCCTTCTAATCCTTTCTTTAGCTTCCTGCGCTTCCGAACAAGAACAAGCCGGAGGTGCTGAAATCGCTACCCTGTCCGAGGCAGATGGCGTTACGATTTCCAAAGGTTTTGAATCGGCTACCGGTAAAGCATCCATTGACTATGTCGGTGTAGAAATTATTAATCCAAAGTCTTTATTCGGCAGACCAATGACTCCCCCTGCACTGGCGAACGTCGCGGCGCTGACCTTGTATAGAAAACTATCCGAGGAAACTAAAAGTGAAAAGAATGCCATCAAAGTAGAAATCAAATCTTCTACTGCAACCGGTGAACAGGAGTTTACGCATATTGTTCTATTTAAAGACTTGAAAAAAGCGGATCAATCCGTCAAAGTATTCAACCAATTCTCTGATTGTGTAAAAGAAGAAAAGTACGAGAAGGCTTATGCTTATTTGGATCAAACACTGACCGATCAAATGCCTAAAGATACTTTAATGATTATGCTGCAGCGCCTGTCTACCCATCCTGCTAAAATTAAAAGTCATTACCTGAGCAATTATGAAATCGTCCAATTGAATGAAAACGGCAAAGAAACGGAAGTGATGACAATTGAAGGCGTCTATTTAAAAGACACACTAGCGAGTCCGGTGAAGTATCAATTGAATGCTAAAAATAAAATTGTTGGATTTAATTTCTAACCAACTATAAAACTTGTTCATGACTCAACTCTTTGTCTTATCATTCTTCCTTCTACTGGGTGTACCTACACTCTGTTCTTGCCAACAAGTAACGAGTGATAGCTCTACCGCTTACTATAAAACCAAATTACTAAAATCACAAGACTCAGGAGTCACCATAGATACCCTCGTGACACTTGATTATTTAATCAGTTCTAAAGATTGGGTAGTCACTAACTTGGACCGTTTCATAGGATTTAACTATCCCCTTTTATCCATCAAGTCTGGAAATCAGAAAGTCATTTTGTACAACGACTCCATTGAATTAATCGTCAAAGAAATGCCCTTTGATGCTATAAAAGCAAAAAGGAACTTATCAACTGATGCCTCCTATTATGAAACTCATCCTTGTTATGGCCTTGATGGTATTCCCTTTCAGGACGGACAAGTGCCGAGTCATGAGGTTGCTTTGATAGAATTAAGCATAAACAAGCAACTGAAAAAAATCTCTCCCGATACCTATGAAAACTTTTTTGATCCAAGCCTAAGAAATTGCCTGGCTTATGTCACTGAACAACATGAAATCATACTGACCATGGAAAATAGTTTGGGTGCCGGTTTTTATCTTGTTATACTTGAGTTTGACAGCAAAGGGACACTTCAAAGAAAGATTGTACAACCTGTACTTTAAAAGTACCAGGATTTTATATTTGTCATTTGAAATGACAAAATAATTCATAAACAACGCTTTCATTGTCTACAAAGCTTTTTTTCATGTGTCTTAAGAGTATAAACAGTGCATCATAGCACTGTTTTTTACAATAGAATAATCTAATTATTTATACTCAAAACCATAATTCAGCTATTTTTTTTGAATATTCATTCATCGACTCAGAATGGGGGATTCTTAAACGATCAGGATGAAAACACTTAGTGCGCAATACCTGTTATTCATTTGTCTATGCTGTTTAATAAGCACAAGTCTTATGATGGCTCAGGAAATCTTTCCAGGAGGAGGAAGTGGGAGTTATAACATGACCTTTCCTTCTGCCGCACCTTGCACAGATAATTTAGCCAATTGCAATTTCACCTTATACAATCCCATCGGAGGAGGCAGTGCCGCCGCGATCACTAAAGGTGCGACCTATAAAGGCCCTTTTCAATCGCATGCCTGGTGGACAAGTGCCTTGTGGAACGCGGAGATGCCGATGTGTGTCAACAATAACGCCATCGGTCAGACCGCTGCTTATTACCACAGCATGCAAACGCGAAACCTGCATTCCGAAGCCATGTATCCCATGCCCGGTTTGGTATTGCAAGCCACAGCCACCGGTTATGTCATGCGCAACCGGCTGGTGAGTCCGAACGGCGGAGGACCAAACAATACCGGTAACTTTTTCGCGGACCAGGACATCGAATTTGGTTTTGAAGGCGATCCATCTGCCCGAACGGATGTGATGGACTACGGCGACATGCACGCTACTTTTGAACAACAGATCAGCGCCGGTTATCCTGCTGCCGGAAATAAACTGACGATGTCGGCCAGTCAGGGAAGCCCTTATGTCTTCTTCACTTCACCGGGTACCAATACCGCAGAACCAAGTTTTGAATTGTTCTTTCTAAAAACCGAAGCGGTATCCACATCTGGTAACTCCATTGTGATCAATAGAAAATGCTGCCCTTCCAATGCCGGCGATCAAAACATCTGGGGATACATCGGTTTGTTTTTTCCTCCTGGCACTTTGATCAGCCAGGACGGTATAACTTATATCCCGCTCACCGATTTGAGAGCACACCTGCAAGCGGAATACGGAGGCAACAACCGCTACTGGAGAATTCGTTTTCCTAATAAAACCATCACCAATTATTTTACCGCCGCCATCCTAACCGATCCTTCGCAAGCCGCACTGGACGATTATGAACGATACGCCTTTAACCACATCACTGCTTCTACTTTTACCTATACCTACAATGAAGCCAACGCTTCGTTGACCAGCCACTTCAACTACACCACCAACAATGTCTTAGGCGGAGCCAATACAGGCACACTGATGGCTTTGTACCTGCATCAATACTTATACTCACCGGAATTCGCAGGTACTGCCACTGCTTATCAATATGCTTCTCCACGAGGATGGATCAAAGTGATGAGAGGCAATCACTTTTCCACGGTGATGACCAACTATGGGATACTTCCGGGCTTGGGTTGGGCCAACACGTCGGACAAAGCCTTGTTGAAAACCTATATCGATGCCTACGCCGGCAGAGCGCCGATCAACATTGCCTGTGGCAATCCGGTATACGGTAGTTTCGGTTCCATTCATGAAGCAGCGCGCATCGCGCTCACCGCACACCAATCCGGAAACATCGCGGCACGCAATACCTTATTGACCATTGCTAAAAACGGAATAGAAGCCTGGCTGACCTCTCCTTCCGCAGAACGCGCAGGCGTGTATGTATACGACAATGATTTCAATTGGCTTACGCCTTATCCTTCGGCGTTTGATGCCGATCGTTTGCTGCAGGATTCACACTTTCATCACGGTTACCTTATTTTCGCCGCGGCCATCGTGGCCAAGTTTGAACCGGCAGCCAGCAATTGGGTCAACCGCTGGGGGCCTATGATAGAAGTGGTCATCCGCAACATCAACAGCGAACTAAGACCGCCCGATACCAATCCAGGTGCTACAACAGCCTGGTTTCCTTACCTGCGTTATTACGATCCTTATGTGGGACACAGTTGGGCAGGAAGTGACGGTTCCAATCAGGAATCTGTTTCCGAAGCCATCAACTTCGCCGCCGGCACCGCCATGTGGGGAGAGACTACCGGTAACACTTCTTTGCGTGACATGGGATTGATGATGTTCATCACCGAAACAGAGGCCGCACGCATGTACTGGTGGGACGGGCCTCGCAGAGGTATTAATAATGGAGGCAACTGTGGTTACGCGGCTAACTATGCGCATTATCACGGAGCGATTCTTGCCAATGGCGGGATGGCTTATGCCACCTACTTCGGTGCCGACCCTTCTTATGTGCATGGCATTACGTACGTTCCGATCACCGGCGCTTCGGTATGGATGGGAGTGGACAGTTTGGGTGCAGCCAATCAATACGACGATTACCTGGCGCCTACCGGTAAAGGCCGTGAACCCAATGCCACCGATGGTTTCTGGGGGGAAGTGATGCTGATGGAAAAAGCGGTCTTCAATGCGGCCGCAGCAAAAAATCAATACGTGGCTCAAAATGCTGCCAACTGGGCCGGTGACGATTATAAAGTGGATGCCTACCATTGGATCACAACCTTTGACAGTGTGGGCGTAGTGGATAATACACAAGCAGACATTTCATCTTTTACGGTCTTTCGAAAAGATTCTTGTAAGCATTACATGATTTACAATCCCAGAAGAAACGGCACGCGAACGGTAAACTTTACCGATGGTCAATCGTTCAACGTACCTGCTGATACGATCATTACTTATAAATATTGTTTAACACCGCTTCCATTGACGCTCCTGGATTTTAATGCGGTCCTCAGAGAAGGAACGACTGAGCTATCCTGGAAAACCAGTCTGGAATCCAATGTCTCCCATTTTGAAATCGAAAGAAGTGCCGATGGAAAAACATTTATAAAAATTGGAGAAGAAGCGGCTAAAAATGCATCGAGTGGAATTTCCAACTACCGTGCTTGGGATATGCATGTACCGCTTGGTATTTCCTATTACAGGCTGCGCATAGTGGACCGCGACGGACAATATGCTTACAGTCGAATCGTTGCTGTGAATAGCGGAGAAGAAACGTTTACGCTATTGGGTATTTATCCTAATCCTGCTCAGGAATTTATCACTATAAAATTATTCAGCACGGAATCACAAAAAATAAACATTACCATCAACACGGTTATAGGACAGGAAGTAGCAGCGCTATCAGATCTGGCAACGGCCGGCATTCATGAACTAAAGATCCCTTTATCTGAATTGGCAGCAGGCACTTATCTGTTGAAACTAAACGATACAACAACCGGCCGCACCATCCTTCAAAAAATCGTAAAAAATTAAGCCCTAAAACTATTCTTTCTATTTTCTATTTTCTATTCTCTGTTTTCAGCTTTCAGTTCTCAGTTCTTTCTACCAGCCAACCATCAACGTCATGGACCTGACCCTGGCCAGTTGAGCCGCGGATAGGTGCAAGTAAACAGCGATCTCTTCTGGAGAAAGCAAAGCATCCAGCGAAGGGAAGATCCTGAGAAAAGTCAGGTAACGTTCGTCGATGTTCATCTTCGCCATTTCTGTCTCTCTTTTTTGTTTTAGCTGCTGGTGTTGCTCGACCAATAAATGAAACAAGCGTTCTAATGCAGGATGTTTTTGGTATAAGCTTTCCAAAGAAGAAAAATCAGCAACCATCAATCTACAATCTGTTAAGGCTTGAATAGTGATTTCACTCGGCAACTCTGAAAGCAAAGAAGTATAAGCTCCCATCCATTGTTTGGCGACAAAGAAACCGGTGCAACAATCCATCCCATCCTTATTTTTGTAATAGGCCTTGCTCACGCCGTCCAATAGCAAACTGAAGTGAAGGGCGTATTTTCCTTCATCAGCAAAACATTCGCCTTTTCTAAGGATTCGTTCACGAAACAAACTGCTGAATGCTTTCCAGTCTGCCGTGTCAAGCGGCAATATGCAATCTGTGTATGCTTTGAGTAACTCCAAAATCATCGGTGTTAAAAATTGAATCAGCTTCAAACTTTAATTGAGGAGTACACGAATCTAAAAAAAATTTAGAGTAGATTATACACACAATGAGCCAACGGTCAAATGTTTTGATTATACGGTTAAACTTTATTTTGCTGACACGCTTCAAAACGAACTGCTTGATTCAACTAATTACATTATTTCAGAACGAGGCCTTTTATTTTGAAGGCTAGGTCGGAGCTTTTTCGTTTATTATATTAGAACAGGATTCGATTGGACACCGACAAAAAAATATGATCGGACGAAAAAAAAGTTAAAAAACACATGGATTCTCCATTAGACCATACCACAATGGATGGAATAAAATCAGAAGAAGAAATTTAACAACATGGAAAACCGTTCCACCATTACCTGGAAAGATTTTGAAAAAGTAGAAATGAGAGTCGGCACGATTGTGCAGGCGGAAGTGTTTGCAGAAGCGCGAAATCCTTCTTACAAGATCACCATCAATTTTGGTGAATATGGATTACGCAAGACTTCCGCGCAAGTCACCAAACTTTACCAGCCCGAAGACCTGATCGGCAAACAAGTGGTGGCGGTGGTCAACTTTCCACCCAAACAAATCGCCACCATGCTCAGCGAATGCCTGCTGCTGGGCGCCATGGAAGGTGAAGAGGTGACGTTGTTGAATACAGAGAGACCTGTTAAAAACGGATTGAGAATCGGGTAATAAGAACAATAGATATTATAATAGATCTAAATACATCTCATTTAAATTATGCATAAACTATACCTCATACTTTTCCTATTCACCTTCTATTCATCCTATGCTCAGAAAACCTATGATGATGTTTATCAAGAATTTGAAAAAATAAAATCTGTAAAACAAGCAATTGTTTTTCAAAAAAAAGATACGACTATTAATTGCGGTATATATGCTTTGAAACCTTTAACAGATACAACTCAATTTAACCCCGATTTACTACAATTTAAAATCGGAGATGTGCTAGAATTCATTTCCTCAGACAGTATTTATACAGTTCATCTGAAATTGATTTCAGCCAATAGAGCAACCAACTATCGAGTGAGTTATATTTATTTGAATAACGAAAAACTAACTTTAGAAGAAATCCAAGAGCTAAGAACAACCATCAAAAAAAGATTAGACACTGGTGAAAGTTTTGAAAATTTAGCCAAAGAGTATTCTATGGATGGCAATGCTGAAAGAGGTGGTGACCTTGGTTGGTTCCAAAAAGGACAAATGGTCAAACCGTTTGAGAAAGCCGTCATCTCCCATAAAAAGAACGACATTTACTTTGTCGATGTTCCTGAATCTAAATGGTATTATGTAGTCAAGAATACTTTTGAGCCTATTCAAAATGAAACTATAAACTATATGATGATTTGGTTTAATCGTTAATACTTAAAATCATGAAATCAATAGTCTTTTCTCTCCTCACCATTTTATTTATGAGTAGCAATGAAATAATACCTCAACAGCCTTCATTATTCTATATCCACAGAGAACCGACAGTAAAGTCAGCCACCCCTCCCCTGCTGCTCTTATTACACGGCACCGGTAGCAATGAAGAAGACCTCTTTTCTTTTGCCGATCAATTGCCGGGAAAATTTCTTGTGGTATCGATACGTGCTCCTTATACCATTGAGCGAGGAAGTTATACCTGGTATGAATTGCGTTTTGAAAACGGCAAGCCCATCAGCAATAATGTACAGGCTGAGCAAAGTCGAAAAACACTTTTAGCTTTCATTGAACAACTCAAAGGTAAACATGATTTCGATGCCTCGCAGGTTTACCTTTGCGGTTTCAGTCAGGGCGGCATTATGTCTTACAGTGTAGCACTCACCGCACCGGAGAAGATCAAAGGCATAGCCATCATGAGCGGCCGGTTATTGGACGATGTCAAAACCAACGTGGCAGCGAAAGAACAATTAAAAAAATTGAGTATTTTTGTTTCTCACGGCACCAAAGACAATGTGCTCAACGTGCAGTATGCAAGAGATGCCAAAACTTACTTAGAAAGCCTAGGCTTAACGCCGTTGTATAAAGAGTATCCGGAGGCCCATACGATTAGCAGGGAAATGTTTGCGGATTTATTAAAGTGGTTGAATCAATAAAATAAAATCCCTATGAAAGAAGCTCACAGCTCAGGCCTTCTACAATTAATCTTTTTTCTCCTTCCCTTTTTAGTAATTACCGGGGTATTACTGATCATCAGATTCAGAAGAAAGAAATAACCATTTTAATAATCCATGAAAATACTATTTCCGATTCTCTTAGTACTCTTATCCTCTATCTGCTTTGCCCAACAGAACAAAGCCGCAGATGAGAAAGAAGTCGCGCAGAAGATCAAAGAGCTGGACGGTATGATCGCTCAACAACCCAATAATTATGAGCTGTATTACAACAGAGCCATCTACAAGAAAAAGAAAAAAGATTACGACGGCGCCATTGCCGATTACAACAAAGCCATTGCTTTAAATCCCAATGCGAAATCCACTTATTTCAATTTGGCCAATCTGTATTCCACCCTTGGCAAAAACAAAGAAGCCGCAGAGAAGTATACGCAGGCGATCAAGGTATTCCCTAACAGTCACGACGCTTACAATAACAGAGGTTTACTCTACAAAGAATTTGCGCTCTACACCGATGCGATCCAGGACTTCAATAAAGCCATAGCAATTCATCCAAAATTTGCGGCCGCCTACCGCAACAGAGGCAATACGCAAATGGATAGGGGCAATGACAGCCTGGCGCTATTGGATTTAAATAAAGCCGTAGAACTGCAACCCAATGAAGCGTCCAATTACTACTGGAGAGCAAAAATAGAAGCACACCAGGGCAATGATGAGCTGGCCCTAGCGGATTTAAACAAAGCCGTCCTGCTGCAGCCGCAAGATGCGAAGAGTTACAACAGCAGAGCCGTAGCCAAAGCCAACCTGGGGCAATACAACGAGGCCATCAAAGACTTTACACGCGCCATCGAATTGCGGCCGCAGGTAGCCAATAGTTACGTAGGCAGAAGTCTCATCGAATCCATACTCGGACAATACGATCAAGCCATTGCGGATATACAAAAGGCGTTAGAATTTGAACCGGATAATGCAGAATACAAGAAGAACCTGGAGATGTTTCTGGAGCAGAAAGCAAATAATTAACGAACATCGAATCACGATGATTGTAGATAGATAGATAGATAGATAGATAGATTGTTAAAGACATAGTAGTTGCTTCGCGTTAGGGATTGAGCCATTGTGTGAGCTCTTCCCGCTTTTTCTGCGGGAAAGCGAGTGGCGAAAGCCGGCCCTCCCGATAGCTATCGGGAGGGCCGGGCTTTTCGCTAATCTCTCTAAAAGGGAATCCATAATATCCCGCATTTAGATTCCTTCCAAATCCGCCTAAAGCGCTGAAAAACAAAATTTAACACCCTTCAATTCTTTGAGCTTTGGGAGAAAAAGTGTAGTTTGATTGATTGTTTTACTAGCGCAATCTGCATTTTTGATCTACCCATGAATGAACCAAGCAGTTGGGGAACACCACAAAAAATAATCTTTTCCATCCTGTCAGGAATGGTCAGTTTGCTTGCTGCCCCCTATGGGATCATGCTCCTACTGGGCAGCATTCAGATTGACATTCCCTGGTCACTTATTTTTCCGATCTTTACCGCCATGGCCTTCGGCTGGCGTTATGGATTGCTCTGCTCTTTATCAGGAGGGGCCTTCTTCCCGATCTACCTCTGGCCCGAAGACGGTTGGGCCAATATCAGTACCGCTACTCTTTACACCATCCTATTCTCACTGCTCGGTGTAGCTGCCGATAAAAAATACTTCCGCAGGTTTCCAATCATCCCTATACGACTTGCCTTCGTGGTGATGATTTACCTCGTGGCCAATTACCTCTACGATACACTCTTATTCAATCGCCTGTTAAGTCTGAATCCTCCCTTCTGGATAGACGATACCATCAATCACTTGCCTCAGGAAGTCATCAATGGTTTTTTCACGAAAGACGCCATCAACGTCATTGCCTTGACACTCGCTGCGGATACCTTCTTGCGTGTACCGGTCATACGTCAATTGATGGGCATGAGGGTTCCGGCGGCTATGCAGGCCAACAACTTCATTTCCGTGATTACACTGCTGATCCCCATCGTGGTGTGGTTGGCCTTTATAGGGCTCGGCGTTATGCTGCTGCGCGGAGAAAACGCTTTGCAGCATGAACACAAATCCTTTGCCCTGCTCGTGATTCTCGCCAATGGATTTCTGGTAGCCCGTTTGTTGTTTTACTTCAGTGAAACGCAATTCTATATTCAAAGCAAATTGAATGAAAGCGAAGAACGCTACCGACTCATTTTTGAAAACGTACAGGATGTGGTGTATCAAATGAGCTTTGATGGCATTGTATTGGAAATAAGTCCCTCGGTCTATTCGATGATTGGCTATACGAGGGAAGAAATCATTGGCACGCATTCTACTTGTATGTATGAGACAGATGAAGAACGAAACGTTCATTTGCATCTACTTTCACTTGAAGGCGCGCTGACAGACTATGAGATGACCGTTCGTACAAAAGAAGGGGTATTCAAACACATTTCAGTCAACAGCTGCATCATTTACGATGCAAAGGGTACAGCGCATCATATAGATGGTGTGATCAGAGACCTGACAGAAAGAAAAAAATACGAGATGCAGGTGGAGACCCAAAACCAGCAGCTCGAAATCAAAAACAAAGAACTGGAACAGTTTGCCTACATCTCTTCGCATGATCTGCAAGAACCTCTGTTGACGCTGATGAGTGTGTCTGATGCCATCAAAGAAGAATACAAAGGAAAGCTGGATGAAAAGGCGGACACTTACCTGGATTTCATTCAACAGTCTTCCCTGCGCATGCAAGAACTGGTGAGAGGTTTACTGAACTACGCCCGCATTGGGAAGTCGGAAGCGTTTGCTAAAGTGGACAGTCAACAAGTCGTGAAGGAGGTTCTAGTAGCGCTGGAGGCTGCCATTCAACACAGTCAGGCACATATCCAGGTGGGAGAACTACCGGTGGTGGACGGTTATGCGCTGGAGCTCAAACAGCTCTTTGTACAATTGATCGGTAATGCCATAAAATTCAGTAAACCAAATGTCCGACCGGAGATCAAAGTCTCAGCCAAAAAACAAGTAGGCTTCTGGTTGTTCTCTGTTCAGGACAATGGAATCGGTATTGATCCGAAAGACCAGGAAAAAATATTCATGATCTTCAGACGCCTGCACAACCGCATGGATTACGATGGCACAGGTATTGGATTATCGCATTGCAAAAAAATAGTGGCACTCCATGGAGGAAACATTTCGGTGCATTCCACACCCGGAAAAGGCAGTCAGTTTAACTTTACTATTCCACGACTCTAAATGAATATGAAAAGAAAGCTCCCCAGTGTGCTCTTGATCGATGATGATAGCGTGACCAATTTTCTGAACAAAAAAGTCATTGAACAGGCAAAAATTACAGAACACGTTGAAGTCAAACTCAATGGCAAGGAAGCGCTCTCTTTTTTAACAGATAAAGAGTCCTCCCCGGCTTTGATTTTACTGGACATCAACATGCCGGTCATGGATGGCTGGGAATTTCTGCAAGCCTACCAGCAAGAAGCGCTCGATAAAAAAAACAAAACCAATATCATTCTACTGTCGACCTCTTCTAATCCCGACGATATAGAACGTGCTAAAAGTTTGCCTTTTGTGTGTGATTTCAAAAGCAAACCCCTGACTTCTGAAATTTTGAAAGAGATCATTCATAATTACTTTGAAGAGTACTTATAAAAAATACCATGGAGAGACCTTTACTTTTTTCGCGTTTGTTGCAGTCTTTCATTGTCCTCAGTTTTTCACTTCCCTTCTTTTTTGTGGGTTGTGAAAAATCTGATGAATCGGCTGCAGCGGTGGATAGCACTGTCGCTGTTGACACCTTGCAAGTTGTTCCATCCGATAGCTCAACTGCTTCTTCTGATTCTTTATCAGGTCAAATCAGCGACACCCAGGACACGATTCAAATCGCAACAAATGACAAGACCGAAGAGCACGAAGAAAAATCGGACTTTTCAAAAGAGCTGATCAAGGAACATGAATGGCTCCGTCCTTTTCTCATGCCAGATAAGGAAATTTACACTGGCCTGGGATTAGTTCTTAATATATTTAGACAATCAATATTCTATAATATATTCTTTTCGTTTCTATTAATCCTAATTGGTTTTGCAATCAAATTCTTGGAAAAATCTGCCATTCGAACTCAATTACTTCTCAACCTGTTGGCAATCGTCTTTCTGTATATTTACCTTCCTACATTCTTATCCGGAGAGCGCCTATGGGGCTTCTGGGTATGTCTGTCTCTTTTGGTATTGACAATAGCGCTAGATATTTACCGTTTAATTTTGACTCAGAAAAAGAAATCATATTAATAGAAATTTATACGATGAAAAAAATAATTTTCGCTGCACTCCTATTAACAAGTACCTATTCTTTCTCACAGGAACTCTACCAACCCCGCCAAATCAAGCAAGCCTATGCAAAGCAAACACGTTCACCCGACGGAAAGCCCGGAAAAAGCTACTGGCAAAATACAGCCACGTACAACATCGCCCTTACCGTGAATCCTCCGGATCGCAGAGTAAAAGGAAAGGAAACCATCACCTACACCAACAACAGTCCGGACACCTTGAAAACAATTGTCATTCGTCTGATCCTGAACAGTCATACCCCGCAAGCCGTCAGACACTGGCCGGTATCTTCGGCTTACCTGACTTCCGGCGTACACATTGATCGCTATGCAGAAAACAAAGTCGAAAAAGCCTGGGAAGAAGGAGACAAAGACAAAATCACCTTTCGTCAGATTGAATTAAGCAAACCGCTTGCACCGAAAGCTGCTGTAGAATTATCTTTTGACTGGCACTACGACCTTTCGGTAGAAAGCGATCGTGAAGGGGCCATCGACAGCACAACTTTTTTTCTGGCTTACTTCTATCCTCGTGTGGGTGTGTACGACGATTACAACGGCTGGGACCTGACACACTTTCCGGAATCGTTAGAGTTCTATAACGACTTCGGTGATTATAACTTAGAAGTCACCGTTCCCAAAAACTACCTCGTCTGGAGTACCGGTGATTTGCTTAATACAGACGAAGTGCTGCAACCCGTATACGCCAAACGTTTAAAGCAATCCCTGACTTCCGATGCTATTGTAAAAATTGCAGACAGCAAAGATGTTGCAGCAAAGAACATCACTCGTCAGCAAACCAACACCTGGAAATGGAAAGCCGGCAATGTACCGGATGTAGCTTTAGCCATTAGCAATACTTATTTATGGGATGCATCAAGTGTCGTCGTAGACAAGGTAACGAAACGACGCGCCAGCGTGCAAGCAGCTTATGCCGATAGTTCTAAGGACTTTCATCAGATGACTAATTTTGGCAGAGAGGCTCTGGATTGGTTCTCCAACAACTGGCCGGGTATACCCTATCCATATTCTAAAACCACCATCGTACAAGGCTTCGCGGACATGGAATACCCAATGATGGTGAACGACAATACACAAAGCGATGTCGACTTCGCGCGTTTCGTAGTGGAACATGAAATTGCGCATACCTGGTTTCCTTTCTACATGGGCATCAACGAAACACGCTACGGCTTCATGGATGAAGGATGGGCAACCGCATTAGAATACCTGATCGGCAACGCGCACATGGGAAAAGCAAAAGAAGATTCTTTGTTCAAACTATTTCGCGTGAACCGTTGGGCAAAAAATCCCATCGCAGAATCTGATCTTCCCATCATCACACCAGCAAGTTCCTTGACCGGTCCGGCTTTGCGCAACAACGAATACGGTAAAGCAGCCTTAGGCTACCTGGCGGTAAAACAATTACTCGGCGATGAACTCTTCAAGAAAGGTTTGCACACCTTCATGAATCGATGGAACGGCAAGCATCCGACACCCTGGGATATGTTTTACAGTTTCAATGATGCGACGGGGAAGAACCTGAATTGGTTTTGGGATAATTGGTATTTTAGTAATTACTACATTGACCTGAGCATATCCTCAGTAGATGCTGCTAAGAAAACGATCAACATTAATAATACAGGTGGTTTTGCTATACCCTTTGTCATCGATGCAGTCTATACAGACGGCACGCATGAATACTTTGGATTCACACCCGTTGAATGGGAAAAGAATCAAAAGACCACTTCTTTCACAGTTCCTACAAAAAAGAGTTTGGCTGCTGTGAACATCTACACAGGTATTTATGTGGATGCGAATGAGGGGGATAATGGATGGAAGAAGTAGTGACAAACAATGCGCTATAAAATATTATAATGAAATCTAACCTCATCTTTTTCCGAATTGTATGGACAATCCTTTGCATTATCGCTATTGTCTTTTTTGCCATGATTAGTTTTATGCATTATAACTGGTATCCGAATACTCAAACAGGTTCAATGAATGTAATTATCATTACTGCTTGTTTGGCAGCTATCCTTTCAAGAATTTTCAAAAATAGAATAATCTTATTGCTATATATCATAATATCTGATATTACATTAATCATTGTATCCAATCGAGGCATTATAAACGGACATTTTTGGATGGAACTTTGCGAACTCATTCAAACCCCAATAAGCATTTTGTTTCTGATCGCCTGGATCATTCTGATTTCAGACTGGTACATGCGTTTCAAGCGCTTGCAACTAAAAAAGAATTATGATATTTAATCTAAAAAAATCCATTTGTACAGCTACTATATTAGTACTCTTTTCTTGTACACACAAGGGGAATGAATACAATCAAGACGTCGTGGTATTTGAAAGCGACACCCGCGGGAAGACTATTGGATTTAAACCCACTTCAGATCAAATCGACCAAGCAGAATCAAGACTATTCGATTATTTAGAAACACAAACTGAACTCAATCAAACCATTTATATCTACACACTCGGAGACAAAGAGCCGCTTCAAGACCGACTGAAGTTTTACAAAAGGCGTTACTTCGGTGCGATAAATAATGAAGGTGAAAAAATAATTACTATTGAATTTGTATTCGTCCGCTGTGGAGGTCATGAAGAGTGGAAGAAAATTGGCTATACCAATCATAAAACTAAGTCTTGTTGGTGGTCTGTCAAATACAGTTTAAAGTACGACCGAATTTACGACTTGAAATTTTAACCAGATCTGGTGAACACCGGAGATGAAACAATACCAAATCACTCGATTACTCGGCATACTCATCCTTCTTAATAACATATTCTTTGTCCTGGCATACTTCGAACAATTTGATTTTGTTTTTCAGATCGATGTTGAAATCGGTTATATCATACTATTCCCATTCTTCACGATTTCCATGTTATTGTCTTTACCGGCCATTCAGACCATTATAAATAAACGCCCTGCTTTTTTAACGAATGGTTTGGTTCAAATAGGACTTGCCACACTGCTTATCATACTCAGCATCTATCCAGCTTTGATATTGTTTGTATTCGTTATTAAATTAGATTTATACCTCATCCCCTTACTCATCGGTATTCCAGTCATATACTTCTTTATCAATCATCGAATGAAGGAAAACTTACCCTTGTACGACAGGCAACATTTCACCTGGACCTATTTTTCGCTTAATTTTCAATTGATAACCTATTATCTTATCGTTCGTTTAGTACATTAATGCCCGATTCATCAGAAGTATACACATCTATCATTTGGCGAATTCGTTTCGAAGTATTAGATTATAAAGCAGTTTGGCCTTATAGCATAGTTCATCATTAGCTCAAGATCTCATGAAAAACAACTACTTCATTCAAGCCATTCTTTTCCTGTTATCGATCCCTCTTTTCTTCTCTTGCCGATCCACCAATTACCTTACGCTAAGAGTGGAGGAACCCGCACCGGTGTATGTTCCGATCAGCTTTAAACGAGTAGGTCTATTAGACCAAAGTTTACCTGCTGACGCGACAAAGAAAATAGACGACTTGGATAAAATCCTATCGATCGAAGAAAAGAACCTGGATAAAGACGGCGCGGAAGCTGCACTGAAAAGTCTTTCAGATGAACTATCGGCCAATGGTCGCTTTACGGATGTTCGTATACTCAACGATCCTTCTGTAAAAAGTCCCGGAATGGGCATTTTCCCTGCGCCGCTTTCCTGGGATAAAGTACAGCAAATCTGTTACGACAATCAGGTGGATATTTTGTTTGTATTATCCTTTTACGATACTGATACTAGAGTAGAATATGCTGCGATACCTGTTGAATTGACAGGGCCATTGGGTGTAAAAATTCCCGCACTGGAACACCAAGCTACCGTTTACACACTCATCAAGACAGGCTGGAGAATTTATGATCCCATCAACAAAATCATACGAGACGAATACCTGGCGAATGAGCAAGTGGTGCTCAGCGGCAGAGGCATTAATCCGGTGAAAGCCCTGGAAACCATCATCGGCCGGAAACAAGCGGTTCTTCAACAAAGCATGCGCATCGGCCAAAACTATGCTTCCCGTATTTTACCTTATTACATTCGTGTATCAAGAACCTATTACGTGAGAGGAACAGATAATTTTGTCATTGGCAAAAGAAGGGCACAAACAGGCAACTGGGACGGAGCCGCAGAACTGTGGCAAAAAGACATCGACCACCCGAAAGCGAAAGTGGCGGGAAGAGCCAACTATAACATGGCCATCATCAATGAAATCAACGGAGACTTGAACAAAGCCATAGAATGGGCCTCTAAATCATACACCGATTACAACAACAAACTTGCACTGTCTTACATCAAGGTATTGAAACAACGTCAGTATACCAATGAACAGTTGCGTCAACAAAACCAATAATACGATCCTTCATTACTTACTTTATGAATATCCAGGAACAGATTGCCTCCCTAATGACTAAACGGTTGCAAATTACTTTGTCAGGAAAGATTGAAAATTTACAGGTCATTGACTGGAAAACAATCGTAGAAAAACACGAAGCGTTGATGGAGCAAATCGAAGAGATGGAAGACGAAGAAGCAGGAGACTATTTGATCGAGCATGAAAGTGAACTGATGCAAATCACCGAAAACTTCATGAACGATGCCTGCGATGAAAAAGTAGAAGATGAGAAATGGCTTCCCTTCGGCTTGCTGGGATTACCGGACGATGCAGACAACTTTGCAGTGACAAAAAACAACGGCTTGCTTGTGCTAGACCTGACCAAGGCAAAAACAGGAACTATACCGGTACTCCATTTTTACAAAGGGAAAACACAAGTCGTGGCCACTTCTTTAGAAGAATTGCAGATTGAAGAAATGTAGTCAACAGAATTCATCGCTGAGCTATAGCATTACCTAAAAAAAACATGTTCATCCTTGCTTTTGTATTTGTCTTTGTCGTTAGTCCCCGCAGGGTCTCTCGCAGAGGACCCTGCGTGATGGAGTAACAACTAATTTTTTAATCATTTTTATGACTGTTAGAAGAACACAAAAAGAATCATCTATACTCTACTTTGTAACTTTTACATGTATAGATTGGTTAAATCTAATCGAAAAAACAGAACTGTACAATTTCATAATCAAACAATTTATCATTTGCCATCAAGCCGGCTATTTAATATCTGGGTTTGTCATTATGCCAAATCATATACACCTACTGCTCTATGTGCCAGAAAATGGTAATCTTCAAAAAAGAGTTTCTACTATGAAACGCTTTCTAAGTTATGAGATCGTCAAACGCTTATCTATGCAAAACGACATGGAAACGCTGTTTATACTTCACAAACACGTTAATAAAACAGATTCAACAAATGGTCAAAAGCACGATGTTTTTATTCGAAGTTTTGATGCTAAACCTATTTATTATAGAAAATTTGCGGAACAAAAAATAAACTACATGCATGAGAATCCAGTCAAAGGGAAATGGCAGTTAAGCGATAGTTATATAAACTATCCTTGGAGCAGTGCTAAATTCTATGAGTGTAATGATCTTAAATTTACTTTTTTAACGCAGTATACTGACCTTACTTAATGATTGCGGCTTTTGTTATACCATCACGCAGGGTCCTCTCCGAGAGACCCTGCGGGGACTAAAACTATCCTTGGAGCAGTGCTAAATTCTATGAATGTAATGATCTTAAATTTACTTTTTAACACATTATACTGATCTTGTTTAATGATTGCGGCATTTGCTATACCATCGCGCAGGGTCCTCTCCGAGAGACCCTGCGGGGACTTGGTTAATTTTTATTTTTCAACAAGTGGAACGAAAACACTTTTTATGATGTCTTCCCTTTATGACCCCACAAGAAATCACCGTAAAAATGGCACTCCAATCCTGGGATATCCAGATCAGCAGAGCTACAAAAGTATTTGACAGTTTAAACGACGAAGAACTCTGGGAAGAGATTGCACCCGGCAGAAACCGCGGTGTTTATTTGTTGGGCCATTTAATAGCGGTGAACGATGGCTTATTTAAAATCTTCGGATTAAGCGAACGTTTACACACCGATTGGGACGAAGCCTTCCTTCGTAATCCGGATAAAGCCGGCCTGGACTTCCCTTCTACGGCTGTCTTGAGACAGGCATGGACAGAAGTGCATGGACAATTATCGGAACACTTTCAACAACTACCCGCAGACTCTTGGTTCCAGCGTCATCACTCCATGACAGATGAAGACTTCGCCAAAGAACCTTCCCGCAATAAACTCAGTGTGTTGTTGAATAGAACGGCGCATACGGCGTATCATTTGGGGCAGGTAGCGCTGATTAAAAAATAAGTTAGTTGTTAGCGCTTTAGTACTTATTGATAACATCATTTGTTATCGCATTTGTCTTGCCCCTAAATCCCCTGAAGGGGACTTTAGGGCAAGACAGCTGACTTATTTTCCCTTCCTCTCAATTTCACGTAAATTCTCCATCTTCTTATTTTTCAGGAAGCCGTTGATGTCGTACAAATGTTCTTTGATGCGTTTGTTGCCGAACTCGTATACTTTCGTTGCCAGACCGTCTAAGAAATCTCTATCGTGAGATACTAAGATCAACGTGCCGTCGAAGGCGATTAAGGCTTCCTTCAGGATGTCCTTTGTTTTAATGTCCAGGTGGTTGGTCGGTTCATCGAGAATCAATAAGTTCACCGGCTCGAGCAATAACTTGATCATGGCCAGACGAGTCTTTTCTCCTCCGGATAACACCTTTACTTTTCTGCCGGAGATTTCACCGCCAAACATAAAGGCTCCTAATATGTCTCTGATCTTCGTACGCACGTCTCCTACGGCAATGTGATCGATGGTATCGAACACGGTCAACTCTCCGTCCAGCATGGCGGCCTGGTCTTGAGAGAAGTAACCGATCATGGCATTGTGTCCCAACTGCACTTTTCCTTCGTACTCAATTTCATTCATGATGGCTTTTACCAAGGTCGATTTACCTTCACCGTTCTTACCGACTAATGCTATCTTCTCTCCTCTTTCAATCGTTAAGGATGCATTCGCAAACACGACATGATCTCCATACTTTTTGGTTAAGTCCTCTACGATCACAGGGTAATTCCCAGAACGTGGTGCCGGAGGAAATTTCAAATTCAATGAAGAAGTATCTACTTCGTCTACTTCCAGTATTTCCAGCTTCTCCAACATCTTCACACGCGATTGCACTTGCAGCGTTTTGGAATAGGTGCCTTTGAAACGTTCGATGAATTCCATGTTATCAGCAATCATGCGTTGTTGTTCTTCCACCGCTTTCTGCTGGTGTTCGCGACGCTCCTTGCGCAACTGCAAATATTGAGTATAGTTGACTTTGTAATCAAAAATACGGCCCATCGTTACTTCGATGGTACGGTTGGTGATCGCATCTACGAAAGCTCTGTCGTGGGATATCACCATCACTGCTTTCGCACTGTTCATCAAAAAATCTTCCAGCCACTGGATCGATTCGATGTCCAGGTGATTGGTAGGCTCATCCAGCAAAATCAAATCCGGATCCTGCAACAGAATCTTTGCCAATTCAATCCGCATTCTCCAGCCACCGCTGAATTCTTTGGTCATGCGTTGGAAGTCTTCACGTACAAAGCCCAAACCAAACAACGCCTTTTCTATCTTATCGTCGAAATTAATCTCTTCGATCGAATAATATTTTTCTCCCAATTCAGAAACCTTTTCGATCAGTTTCATGTAATCGTCCGATTCGTAATCGGTTCTTGTTTCCAATTCGTGATTGAGTTTTTCCATCTCCGCTTTCATGCCTAACACTTTAGCGAAGGCTTTGGATGTTTCTTCAAACACGGTGCAATTGTCAGCTGTCAGCAAATGCTGCGGCAGGTATGCGATGATCGCATCTGCCGGCGCGGAGATCTTACCGGTGGTAGGCTTTTCCGCTCCCGCAATGATTTTCAGTAAAGTAGATTTACCTGCTCCGTTCTTCCCCATCAAGGCGATACGATCCTTCTCGTTGATGTTGAATGAAATATCACTGAAAAGCGTAGCGCCACTGAATGCTTTCCCTATACCGTCTACTGAAATCATATATTCTCGGAGATTTGTTGAAACTCAATTACAAAACTTGTACAAGCAGCGGTAAAAAACAAGTGATTAGGGAAATATAAAGGATATTTTTAGAAGCCCTGAGATCTACTGAAATGAGGCTGATAAAGAGGGGGATAAAAAGAAAGAATGGGGCGTTCCGCCAATCCAACGAAAAGGTTAATACGGGTTTTGTACTGGCGGTCGGGCTCTCCCTCCAAGTCCGCCAAACGCACTCCCGATAGTCATCGGGACCTGCGCGCTTCGGGCTTTCCGCTCGATCCCTAACGCAAATCACATGTTGGGCTCGTCAATTAATCCCAGCATGCTTCTTTTGATTGGGTGTCAGATCTTTCGATCTGACACGGTTTGCCGTTAGTTGAAACTTTCGTTTTCAATCCATCAGTGTCAGGTCGAAAGACCTGACACCCATAAACTTTTAATAAATCACATTTACCCGAATAACTTTAAGGAAATAATGTTACCTTTTCACTGGATTTCAACCTAAAAAACGCACATCATACCTTTCCATTCCCATGGACGATCACTCTTTAGAAAGCCTCCGCGAAGCCCTCAAACATTCGCCCGGTAACATCCCCCTGAAATTGTTATTGGCCGAATCGGTATACAATTTGAACCGCATCGATGAAGCGGAAAAAGAATACCTGGAAGTCTTGGCCTTGGAAGACAATGTCAAAGCGAAACTAGGTTTAGCCAAAGTCTATTTCAAAAAAGAAAATTATTCAACGTGTAACGTCATCCTGGAAGATCTCATCAAAAAGAATCCGGATAACATGGAGATCCTGGTGCTGCACGCGAAAGCGCTGTTGCGTGAAAACCTGACCGCGGAAGCCATCAGTGTGTACCAACAAGTTCTCCGCCTCAATCCTTCTTTCAAAGAAGACGAGCTGGATGCCCGCCTGCGCAGCACTTCCCAAGGGCCTTCCGGTGGACACGAAGACGAGGAAGAACAAAACGCTTTCCTAGAAAAACCATCCGTGAATTTCGGTGACGTCGGCGGCATGCAAACGGTCAAGAAAGAGATCGAACTCAAAATCATCCACCCGCTCAACCATCCTGAATTGTATAAAACTTACGGCAAAAAAACAGGCGGTGGTATTTTGTTGTACGGCCCTCCGGGCTGCGGCAAGACGCACATCGCCAGAGCCACAGCAGGACAAGTGAACGCGCGCTTTATCAGTGTAGGATTGAACGACATCCTCGACATGTGGGTAGGAAACAGTGAAAAAAATCTGCACGAAGTTTTCCAAACCGCCAGAGCAAATGCGCCCTGCGTCTTGTTCTTCGATGAGATCGATGCCTTGGGCGCCAGTCGCAGCGACATGAAGCAATCCAGCGGAAGGCATCTGATCAATCAGTTCTTGCAGGAATTAGACGGCATTGAAAACAACAACGACGGAGTCCTGATCCTGGGAGCCACCAATACACCCTGGCATTTGGATCCTGCCTTCAGACGCCCCGGCAGATTTGACCGCATCATCTTTGTTCCACCTCCGGATCAAGAAGCGCGCGAAGCGATTTTCAAATTAAAACTAAAAAACAAACCCACCGACGGTGTGGACTATGCGGCCTTGAGCAAGCAAACCAATGATTATTCCGGTGCCGACATCGAAGCCATCATTGACATCACGATTGAACAAAAGCTGGAAGAATCTTTTAAAGACGGCGTTCCTAAACCGATCAAAACAAAAGACCTCTTGCAAGCCTGCACCAAACACAAAGCCAGTACCAAAGAATGGTTTTCCGCAGCCAAGAATTTTGCTTTGTATGCCAATGATTCTGGTTTGTATGATGATATCTTATCATTCTTAAAAATAAAAAAATAAATCTCACGCCTTGTTGGCATCCCGCCAACAAGTGTCAGTCTTGTTCGGGTGTCAGGTCGAAAGACCTGACATCAATAAAAAGTAGAACAACAACATTATAAATACCCATCTAAATGTCTGATCAACTCATTCAACGCGCGGAGTTACTGATTCAACAACTGAAATTTGCTGAAGCAGAAAAAGTACTCGCCGATTTATTAACACAAGACCCAACGGACATTCGTGTGCTGGCACTCCTGAGCGAAGTAAAATTGCAACAAGATAAAACAGACGAAGCCGAAACGCTGATCAACAGTGCCATCGGATTAAGTCCTGACATCGGCTATTTATACTATTTAAAATCACGCATAGCGATCAACCGCCAAAAATACGACGATGCGGAAAAAGAATTGCAGGAAGCGATCGCACTCGAACCTACCGATGCGGATTTTTATGCGCTGTTGGCTTCTATTAAACTGATGCGAAAAAATTACCAAGACGCTTTGGATACGGCCAACTCAGCCTTGGAACATGATCCGGAAAATATTTCTGCGCTGAACACCAGAAGCACCGCGCTATTAAAACTAGATCGTCACGAAGAATCTCATCAGACGATAGAAGGCGCTTTGCGCGAAGACCCTAACAACGCCAATACGCATGCGAACTATGGATGGAACTTATTGGAAAAGGGTGATCACAAAAAAGCATTGACGCATTTCTCAGAAGCTTTAAAGAACAACCCCAACAATGAGTTCGCCCAAATCGGCATGGCTGAAGCGCTGAAAGCGCGTTACCTGGTATACCGATGGTTTCTTAAGTATTCATTCTGGATCGGCAACCTGACCGCCAAATATCAATGGGCAGTAATCATAGGATTTTATTTTGGGTTTAGAGCGCTACGTTATATAGCTGAGAGTAATCCATCTTTGCAGACTTATCTTAATCCATTGATTGTTCTATTAGCATTAATAGCCTTCTCTACATGGGTAATTGGACCTATTGCGAATCTATTTTTGCGCTTTAATAAATATGGCAAACACTTACTGAGCAAAAAAGAAATCTTGAGTTCGAATTTTGTTAGTGTCGCTGCATTTATTTTCCTCTTTGGAACCTTTACCTATATCATTCAACGCCAAGATCAATGGTTGCTTGTAGCAACATTTGGCTTTACTATGATGATGCCACTTAGTGCCATGTTTGCTGCAACTAAAAATAAATACATCATGCCGGTTTATGCCGGGGTACTTGCATTAGTTGGATCGATTGCTATATATAAGGCATTTATAGGACCTGAGCTTTTAAGTAATGCTTCAACGATGTTTATCGTAGGTATTGTAGCTTATCAATGGGTGGCCAACTTTATGATCATTAAAGAAAGCAACAGATAAGGGGAGAAATCTGAGATCAGAAATCTGAAATCTGACGGTTTCTGATCTTGTCATTATCATTAGAACCATAATGATGTCTAAAACGCTGCCAACCGATATCGCTTCCTTCTTAAAAGGTAAACCTCCTTTAGCCGTGGAGTTGTTTCGTCATTTCTATGATTACTATGTCTCGATCGGTGCAGATTATGTTGAAACGACAAAGACTACCATCGCTTTCGGAGAAACAAGGTACTGTTACGTCTACCAATTCGGCAAAACGTTTATCACCGGTGTGCTTCGAATGAATGAACTGCATGAAGATCCTGAACTCTTTTTTAAAACCCGTGCGGCGAGCAGTACCACTTATGTACACCATTTCAGGTTGTATGAGAAATCAGATTTGAACGCAGCATTAAAGAAACACATGAAGACCGCGCTTAAGAATAAAGAGTCCTAATCTGACTTTTTTTTGATACAGAAAAAATATTTTATTGTATCCATCTTATCACTGCACAAAGATTTTGTAAGACTTAACCTTGACAGCATTTTACGTTATACGCTATTGCTCCTTGCGACCTAACGAATAATCGATAAGCCAAACTTCTATTAGCCGTATTTATACAAGAAAAAAAGAATTGTATTTAAGCGCTAAAGATGTTTCAACAAATGCCTTCTAGTTTTTTTTTCCATTCAAATTCCACCTTTAGACAAACTCTCCATCGCCAGAGCTCAGGACTGAAGCAGCTCTTGCAATTGTTTGATTGATCTTATTACTTTGCGGCTCAACCATTTTTAATCAACCAACCGCTATGAAAAAAACGTTAACCACTAAGCTAGGAATACTGCTATGTTTCCTGCTTCTATCTTTTAATGCCAAAGCTACAAGCTGCCACCCTTACGTTGAACAATTGGTCAATGGAGACATCAAACTATCTGTCACCTACAACCAAAGTCAATATTATGTGGAAGTATTTGTGCGCAAAAATGACATTCAAACCATCGCGCAAAATATCGCCGGCAGTGTGGTATCTAACGGTGCCGGTTCTTATACCTATTCTTATACCTATCCGGCATCCAATTTTGTAACCGGTGACAAGATCGTAACCCGGTTCTATTCCTATGTTTTCAATCAACCGGGTATATTTACTCCCGGCCCTGCCGAGCAGGTATGGTCAACAGATTTCTTCTACAACCAAACCTGTCCTCAAAACGCTGCGATTTATGTTTCCGTAAATGGATCAGATACGAATAACGGAACCATTACTCAACCTGTAAGAACGGTTACGAAAGGAATCAGTTTAGCCGTGGCTCAAGACTTGAAACAAGTGCGTGTTTCCGCAGGTACTTACATCGAAGGCAATATCCAAGTAGCAAACGGTGTAAGCCTATTGGGCGGTTACTCGCCAAGCTTTACCAGCCGTGACCTTACGCTCACTCAATACATCACTACCATCAATGCCAATCAAACCGGTGGCTTCGGTGTGTGCGGAAGTAAAAGAGTATTGATCATTGATCAGGTTTATTTGCCCACTATCATTGAAGGCTTCGTATTGACAGGTGGTCGCGTATGCGGTTACGGTGCAGGAATCCTGGTGACCAATGCCAATAATTTGGTTTTTATCCGTCACAACAAAATTACAGCAAACTCTTCTGTGGGTAATGGAACAAGCGGAGGTGGCAATATATACCTTGCCAACAGTGGGATTCAGCTTCACGACAACATCATTACGCAAGGGTTCTCCGGTGCCAATTTCGGAAATGATTTGCAATTGGAAAGCAACCAGCCTTTCCTCACGACCAACATTTACAACAACACCTTCACCACTGAATCCGCAGTAGTAGGATTAGAAAAATCAGTACACTACGGCAACAAATACCTGAACCAATATTTAGTGCATGTATCCACTGCCGGAAACGATGCGAACATTGGCACCAATGAATCTCCGGTTAAAACAATCACCAAAGGTCTTGCATTGGCCGCTGAAATTCAGGCCAATCAGTTGCGCATTGCAGCCGGTACCTATGTTGAAGGCAACCTGAATGTGGTGAACGGTGTAAGTATCTACGGAGGATACAATGCAGATTTTACGGTTTCCAATCCTTCCGGCAATGTAACCACCATCGATGCACAGCAACCGACAGGTGTATTTGTGTGCGGCAGCAAAAGAATCTTTTATGCTGAAAACATCACCCTCTATACTGCCATCAGCGGCTTGACGCTGAAAGGCGGCAGACTTTGCGGTTATGGCGGAGGAATATACATCAACAATTCCAATGAAAACCTGGTCATTCAAAACAACAAACTCGATGGCAATTCTTCTGTTGGAAACGGAACCAGTTCTGGTGGCAACATTTATGTCGCGAACAGTTCCGCTAAAATTCTATACAATGAAATCATCAACGGCTTTGCCGGTGGCGGTTATGGTCATGACATCCACATCTCAGGCACTTATGCCGGTGTCAAAACTGAAATTGCGTTCAATACGATCACGGCTGCGTCTACCGTCTATGGCGCTGAATCGGGTGATGTCCATGACAACACCTATTTGAGTAGCAATGCAAGAACAAGCGAAGACAATTTATATTTACCATTGGAAGTAAAATTACACGATCAGGTATTGATCGTGAGCAGTCCGGAAGACCAGGTACAGGTGGAAGTGCTGGATATCACGGGTGTTTCTAAAATAAAATCTCAGGCAAAAGAAATTCCGATGGGTGGATTAGCCAGCGGAATTTACATCATCAAAACAGAAAGCGGGGCGGAAGTCAATACGACCAAAGTATTCTTAAAATAATCTTCATCTCTGCATACAAATAGCCGGTCAAGACAAATGAGGTCTTGACCGGCTATTTACGTTATACCATTTTACTACTGAAAAAAAATGTTATCTTCAGGTAGGGACATTGTTCTAACGTATGAAGCACATTCTTTTTTTATTTTCATTAACCCTTTTCTTCTGTCCACTGAAGGCACAAGTAAAACCTGCGAAATGCTCTAAGCATAACAGCTTTATAAATCAACACGCACAACGGACTTCTCTCTCAGAAGAACAGCTGCAATTCATGGATCAGTACGATGTGCATTATTATAAAATCGATATCGCTGCGGAGCGAACAACGGTTGACATCTCCGGTAATTCGACCATCGAGGCAACGGTAGTTCAGGGCCCACTGTCTACGTTTGTATTTGAGTTGGGTAGTGAACTGACCATCGATTCCCTTCGCTTCAACGGCATACTTCAAACCTTTACACGAACAGATTCCTGCGTATCCGTAGCCCTTGCTGCACCACTTTCCAATGGTGCAGAGATCAAAGCTGTTGTATACTATCGGGGTACTCCATCCGCAGGCGTAGGGAATGGCAACGAGCCTTTCCACAATCAGCCCATCACCTGGACGCTGAGTGAACCTTATAATTCCTACCATTGGTTCGCCGTCAAACAATTCTTAACAGACAAAGCAGACTCTGTAGAGGTTTGGATCACCACCTCCGATGAAAACAAAGCGGGATCAAATGGCTTGCTAAAAAATATCACCGCATTGCCCGGCAATAAAAACAGGTACGAATGGAAATCCAACTATCCTATCGCTTACTACCTCATCTCTATTACTGTGGGGCAATTCATGGATTATACTTTATCCGCGCAGCCTTTGGGTGCCTCACAGCCTATACCCATCGTCAATTATATTTATGACAGTCCGGAAGCATTGGCTTACTTCAAAACAGAATTGGATAAGACGCCGGATATGCTCGATACCTACTCCAACCTGTTTGGCTTGTATCCTTTCTCGGAAGAAAAATACGGGCATTGCACTGCGCCTATTGGCGGGGGTATGGAGCATCAAACCATGACTACCGTCAATGATTTTTTCACCGGATTGACGGCACACGAACTCGCCCATCAATGGTTCGGAAACCATGTGACCTGTGCGACCTGGAAAGACATTTGGCTCAATGAAGGATTTGCGTCTTACTCAGAATACCTGTACCACGAAACAGATATTGCTGCCAACGCGCAAGATTGGTTGACCAACGCACACAGCACCGTCCTTTCAGAACCTACAGGCAGTGTATATATAGACGATACGACGAATGTCGGTCGCATTTTCGATGGCAGACTAACTTATAAAAAAGGAGGGCTGTTGTTGCACATGCTTCGTTTTGAAATCGATAATGACGCCTTGTTTTTTCAGGGACTGAAAAACTACCAGCAAACCTACAGTCACCGTACAGCCACACAAAATGATTTTAAGCAGATCATGGAAACCACTACGGGAATGAACTTCGATACCTTTTTTAACCACTGGTACTTTGGCTCCGGTTACCCCATAATTTCCGCTACCTGGAACCATAGCCCGGAAGGTCTTTTTTATTTGCAACTTTCCCAAATAGGATCAGATGCTACCATTACTCCTATCTATGCTACGTCTCTGCAAATTCAATTGCAGCGTAGCGATGCCGCAGATACATTGATCCGTTGCTTCATCGACCATACAACCCATAATATCGTCCTTCCTGCAGTACAAGGCACCGTAACAAACATTGTCCTTGATCCCAACGAATGGCTCATCAATTCTATCGATGAAATCGTTTACGATCCTTCCTTAATCATTGCATCCACTACATCATCTCAGCACAATAAACGGATCAGTTTATTCCCTAATCCGGCAAGCGAAGAAATACGATTGAGTATACCTGAAAATTATAGAGGCATGGCAAAACTTTACGATTCGCTCGGTCAGGAACTCAAAACATTTTCACTTGATGGAAAAATGTACACATTAAAAACCAATCACCTGAGTCCCGGGCTATATATGATTGTATTGCAGGAAGGGAGACAATCGATTCGCTTTATAAAGGAATAGATTAGTGATTTAATTCTACAAAAGGATAAGTTCCATGATGAAAGCCTTAGATGAATATTATGAGAGACAGGAAGAACCGATCAAGAGCTGTCTGATTGCCCTACGCCATATTTTATTGGATTTTAAGGCACCGCTTACCGAAGCCTTGAAATATGGCATGCCTTTTTTTTGCTACAGGGAAAAAATGTTTTGCTACCTCTGGACAGATAAGAAAAGCAAGCAGCCTTATATAGGAATCGTAGATGGAAATAAAATAGAACATCCACTATTGGTGCAAGACAAAAGGGCTCGCATGAAAATACTTTACATTGATCCTACACAAGATATCCCTGTCAAAACGATCCGGCAAATTTTGACGATCGCGTTGAAACTACGTCAATCTTAGGTTTAACATAAACAAAAAAGCATCTGTCCCGGAGGATAGATGCTTTTTCATAGCTGGTTGAAAAACGATTACTTCACTTCTTCTTTTGCATCAGCATTTTCTGCTGCTTTTGCACCTGGTCTGTTCGCTGCTTTGATAGCAACAAATCTTACCTTTTCTTTAGCGATAGCCATGTTATCTTTAGAAGCTAAATCTTTCTCCACTTCATTCTTTCTGGTATCTAATGCTTCATACAACACTTTGATCTCATCCCAGTCTTCTCTAGAATAGCTATCTTTGTTTGTATCTACAACGTTTACGAAGTTTTCGTATACACCACGGATATTTTTAGCGTCTACCCATGCAAAGCTGATGTCTGCACCGATTTTACCTTCACCGAACAAAGCATCTCTAAATGCTTTTTTCTTAGCATAAACTTCTTCGTCTTTCTTCTTTTGAAGTTCTTCAGAATATTTAGCCTTATATGCTTCGTAATCTGATTTTGCTTCTTCTACTTTTTTCTTTTCTTCTTCATCATTCGCTGCAGCAGCTTCTGCCTTTACAGCTCTTTCCTGGTAACCAGCTTCTACATTGGCCCAATACGTATCAGAATACTCAGCATCGGATTTCTTCACTGAATCAACATAGTCACGTAATTCTTTGCGAGTTACTGTAGCTTCATCATTTTTTTTCTCACAAGCTACAAAGCTGATCATGGCAGCGCAGCTCAACATCAAAACTATTTTTTTCATTTTGTTTAGGCGGTTATGTTTAAAAATTCTTAAGGTTATCTCCATTCAAGTCAATTGTTAAGCCAGAAATCCGTCACTTTTTAAAACCCTTTGTTTATAAGCATCTACAAATACCTTAGGGTTTTAATCATTTCACTCACAGAATTTAACAGAGGGAAACGGGGTGTTTTTTTCACAATTTATCCATTGCAATGTCCGCTTTTATTCCCAGTCGGGAGGTTTTACCTCGTCTATTCTTGTTACAACAATTATTCAATCCATACTTTGATTCTGGATACATCTCCACTTGTAGTTTGAATTTCCAGGATATATAGCCCAGCTGTTATACCCGTACGATTAAACTCATAATAACCCGATGCAAAATTAAGTGGTAATTCTGCCGCAGAAGATCCATGGATGCTTCGCAGATAAATATGAGTCAATTGATCGGTCGGATTATTTAGTATCAATTTTGCGGATTCTTTAACAGGATTGGGATAAACCTGAAATCCATTCACAACCGCCAACTCAGTCGACGACTGTTCATCAGACAAAGAATCTTCTTTCCTTTGCAATTGATCCGTACAACGCGATTACTTTCTGCTAAACACGTACGAAAGGGATGGTTGGGATTATTTTGCAATTCATTAATAAAAGCTGGCTGAAAGATATCGGTCCAGGGAGTTGGAATCCACTCAACATTCCCTGTCTGCCCGAGTATCTCAGAGATATACAAATCGCTGTACTCAGGTCTAATGAATTGATGAATATCGGTATAAATATTCCCTCTTGTGTATTGGCAAGAAGCAATGGCATACAGTCCGTACTCTGGCGTGGAGTAATTGGGATTGGTAAACATATAATTGAATTCCAGATCCGACAAATCATAGGGACCGGAGCCGGGTGCTGCCATCACAACATTAAACTCCGATTTATGCTTGTCATTGATCTCCTTTATAGTAGCCATCGTGGAATGACCTCCCTGAGAATAACCCGTCATAAAAACTTCGCCATTCAAGTTGAAGTTCAGCGTTTGAGCCAGATTTCTTGCCGCTCTTACGTTATCTATCGTTGCTGCAGCTTCTGTTCTCGCATCCACAAAAGGGTGAAAACCTTCTCCATCTCCTAATCCCTGGTAGTCCGGCGCGACAGTCAGATAACCTGAACCGGCGAATAACAAGGGATAAATAAATTCAATACCCTCTCCTGCCCCACTCATGTAAGAAGGCACTTCTTGTTTTTTAAATACAGTGCCATGATTGTATGTTGCAATCGGTAGATTACAATTCATTTGAGGAACCAATACAGCTCCCGTCGCAACGATCAATTGACCGTTAAAATTCGGGGTATAATAATATACCCGATACACTTTTACTGCAACATCCAATTCTCCTATTACATTAAGAAGAGAGGAAGATACGGGAATCGGCAGACCGGTTGCTTCTTCCAGTACATGTGAAACGATTTCGCTACCCTTATCACGTAACTCTTCAACCGTCCAATCGGCGAGCAATTCATACGATTTGACTTCTCCTCTTTGTTGTGCTTGCGCGAGGCAAGCGGTGAAAATAAAAAGTATAAAGTAGTACACTGTTTTTTTCATAGCTGTGATGAGTTAAGTCCCCAATGTGTTCAAACTCTTTCAATCGTTAAGCCAAAAGCATGATATGCACTTTAAATAAGGTCTGTCGATGATTTTATTCATTTCAAAAAATATACTCTCTTTCAATAATCCACAAGCAGCCAGGAATGAGGGGTATATTTTACACAAACAGAATTAGTGATAAAGAGCCAGGCGAACTAAATCACTAATTCTATACGCAAAAAAAGGCGCTGCAATATTTCGCAGCGCCACATTAACAAACAAAAAATAAAGTAAAAGGATGAATTAGTAAATTCCTCTATAAGGATTGTAGACATAGTTAAGGTCTATACTTCCAAAGTTCTTAAAGTATATATTAGCCAAGCGCGCAGGATCAGTAGCCAATTCACCAACACCGGGCAAATCGTCTTTATCATCCCAACCCCAAGGGGTATGGGCTCCGCCTGAACCCACCGTGCGCAAGAAAGCACGTCCATTTTCTTTGAAAGACTGCGCATCAAAACGTCTTTCCCACATGCCGCCGGATTCAAAAATATCCACCAGCTTATACATTACATTGCGGTCGTCATTGTTTGCAGGCGCTTCCGCTGTAATCAAACTAGGGAGATAAATTAATCCATCACCGTTGATTTTATAATAAGGCTGTGCTTTCAAACCATGTCCTCTGCATTCTTGAGCAGTCACCGGATGCAACTCATTATTATAATTTTCCAGTTTCAAGGCACCATCAATGCTTTCCTTATTGCTTTGCAAAGGACTGCCACTAGGCACAAAAGAATAAAAATCAGCATGTGCATTCGTTACGATACCTTGCAGCTCTCCATAACCATTATTAGCGGTGCTTTTCTTTACAATGGCCAATAAACCTTCCAGGTCATTCTCGTGGTAGTCCATGTTCGCAAAACAAACTTCCGCCCAATCTCTGGGATGAAAAAAAGAATAAATAATATAGTAATGTGTTCCTGTTTCCACAACGGAATAATAACTATGGCCTTTCGGAACAAAGCCTTTGCTGGGTTCTATGTTGTTCCAATTGTTAGAAGTGATCCAATCGTTGTCAAAATTGATATTGGTGATGTAGTCTCCTCTTCCGGACATAGAACCACAACCCGAATTATCGACATCCTGGTGATGAATCGGAGCCCATCTCAAAGCCAATTGTTGGTAATAAGAAGCACTCATTCGAGTGGACTTCTTGACTGTATCCGGTTTTACTTCTTCTGAATCATTTCGTTTACAAGCATTGTTCAAAAGGAGTACAATCAAAAAACTAGTCGTAAAAAGTACTAATGTGTTTTTCTTTCTCATAGCTTATGGTTTTATTTTTCCAAAACTAAGAGTAGAGTATCGCCCAGGTGTTACGTAAAAAAAATCAAACCTTGATAAAAAAAGAGGTATGGAATAAACTCTATAACATTCGGGGAACATGCTATCATGCGTTAACGATTTACAACTCACAGTTACTGAACCTATTTAAACCATCTCTATCATTTGTCTTCATCAAAGTGTCTGATTATATTAAGCCTATATTGCGGCTGTATGAATTATATTGTTTTATACGAAGCCCAAACAACAATTTCTTAACATGATCATGCTCTACCTTCAACAGTATTTACCTATCGTCATCAGCTCGGCTTCGGTATACCTATTTATCATATTGGCTATTCGCCTGTTTGGAAAAAGAGAATTTGCACAACTATCGATCATAGATTTGGTATTTGTGTTACTCATCAGTAATGCGGTTCAAAATGCCATGGTAGGGACAGACACGACATTGGCCGGTGGCTTAGTTGCAGCCTCTACCTTGTTCATCACAAATTCTATACTCAAAACAATTACTTACCGCTTTCCTTTTCTTCAAAATTTTATAACAGGCCAACCCATCGTATTGGTCTACAAAGGAGAAGTAAACGAACCAAACTTAATCAAAGCGCATATTTCTATTAATGAGTTGATCGAAAGCATTCATGAACATGGAAGCAGTTCTATTAGAAATGTAGACCTTGCCGTATTGGAAACAGATGGAAACATCAGTGTCATTTCTGATGATTTCAAAAAACGGAGCAACAAACCTCGTAAACGCAGGAAAAAACTAATGGCTTAATTCTATTTCTACTATGGCTTCTTCACTTACACTATCCCACTCCATAACCGGTCCGATCTCCGATGTTTATTATGCGCTGCTTCATTTCAAAGAATTTGGACAGCTGCATCCTCATATGAAATTCGTTGAAACCGTAGACCATAAAGAAAATGCTATTGAATACCATGTACAGGAACAATTAAATCTTTGGGGTATCCTTCCGATGAAACCTTGTTACCGTGCAACCGTCATTGAAGTAGAAAAGGATAAACACATCCGCTATCAATCAGAAGTCAAAAAAGGATTGTTTCTCACCATAGACTTCACTTTTGCAACAACGGATCAGCAGAATAATCACACACAAATTTCAGAACACATCATTCTGGAAGGTCTTCCCTGGATACATATTATTTTTCTATCCTTACTGAAGAAGTCCCATCAACAGGTATTCAAAAATCTGCAAGCAAAAATAATCTCTCATTCATCTAACTAAGAAATCCTGCTACTGGTAAAGCCGAAAAGCATGCACATGTCAAGCCAAAACACAATATGTGCAAACACACATTGAAATGATAACATATAAATGTTTTATAAAATCAGTGATACTTCTTATCTTTCGTCAAGCTTTTCAAGCTGATAGTATTCACGAGATCTTATCACTATGATATCCAGAAGCAGAACCCCCTTTCTGAATAAGAGCATTCGCTTAGCCAGAGTAATTTCCATTGCTTTAAAAAAGAACAAAACGAACACTACGCTGCTACCAAACTTTCTCTTCTCAAAAAATTAACGTTCCTTTTTATGGACTTATCTTAGGCCTTTTGAAAATTTTCTAAGTTGGTTAAAACATTCATTTTTATTGCTTTCCGTTAACTCATTAATCTAGACCGTTCGCTAAAAATACCTAGGCTTACCTTTATTGCCTTTCTATATTCGATACAACGAATAGAACATAATCGATAGCACTTTTAAAATAGATTCTTGTTATCGTCCACCCGTGTTTCTTTTCGTTACGAAACTTTTTTCAACCAAAACCCAACAGTTATGTTAAAATTCAGACAATTATTCATGCTTGCCTCACTGGCAATCGGAATGTCTTCTGCAAGCTTTGCAGAAACAATCTATGTGACCAACACCAACGACAGTGGTGCCGGGTCCTTGCGTCAGGCCATCAACGATGCCAACGCAAACGCTTCCTCCACTACCATCCTGATCAACATTCCAGGTGCACTCGGAACTGATCGCATCATCAACGTGCCTACGGCTCTTCCTGCTTTTACCGCACCGGTAGAATTAAGAATTGACGGAGGCCAAACCGGAAAGGCGGTATTGAAAGCACCGATCATCAGCGGTCCTGGTGCTGCTACTACAGGTCTTACCTTTGCGGCGGGATCAGCGAATTCCAAAGTAGAATTTATTTCTTTCAGAGATTTCGTATTTAGTATTGTATTGAATACCGGAGCCATTACGATCAACAACAATCGTTTTGAAAATAACCAAGGTGGTATTGACATCAGACCTGTAGGCAGTGGTGGTAATACGATCAAAGGAAATATTTTCACCACGACCAGCACCGGTGCTTCAGCATTTGCCGGTGTAAGCGCAGGAAATATCATCCAGGGCAATGGCTTCACAGGCGAAGGCATCAACCTGAGCGGTGGCGGAAATATCATTGGCGGCCCGGGCAATGCAGATCCTAATACATTCAGCAATACGGCAGGTACAGCCATCAACTTGGAAAATGGAAGCGGTGCCATCATTCAGCACAATACCATCAATGGCAGCCAAGGTACAGGTATCGCGGTTACAGGTATTGACATCTCGATTTTGTCTAACAATTTATCAAACAATGTAGGTTGGGACATTACGGTAACAGGCGGTCATTCTCATAAAATCGGTTACAACCAAATCATTGGCGGCAATGATGTATTCAGCGGTATCAAACTTTCAAACGGTTTATCTTATAATGTGTACAACAATACAGTAAGCAGTGGTACCATCGAATTGTCTGACTTGTCTTCCTCTTCCTGGTATGGAAATTTGAGAGTAACTTCTAATACGGTTGTTAATTCTCCTAATGGCTTGAGTGGATATGGAGCAATCGCTTTGTTCAATACCACCAATGCGATCATCAGAGGCAATGAAATCCATCACAACGCTTCCAATGGTGTTTATTTGTATAACTCAACAAACAATGTCATTATCGCTAACACCATTTATGAAAACTTCAGAGCCGGTGTAAACGTTGGAAACAGCTTGTACAATAAAATTTCAAGAAATGTGATTCAATACAACCACGCCGATGTATACGGAGGAAGAACAGGTATCGCGCTAACAGCTAAAGCTGCACCGGTCATTACTTCAGCAAAACGTGTAGGGAGCAATTTCGTGATCACAGGTACGGGTTCTGTAGCAAACGATACATTGGAAATTTTCTTGACTGACAGAGCGACAAGAAACGCTACATTGACTCAAAATGCTTTGTCTTTCCAAGCTGCAGTAAAAGCAACAGGTACAAGCTGGACCGCTACATTTTCAGCAGCCAATCTAAACAGTGCTGAAGTATACTTCTTTGCTACGGCAACAGATATAAATGCCACTACTTCTACTTTCTCTAAAGCAGTAGGTGTTGAAATCAACGGTCCTACAGCTGCTACCACCAACCATACTTCTACGTACTTTGCAGAATACATACCTGGTGCAACTTACTCTTGGTGGTCTACGCTTCCTATTTCAAGCGTGACACAAAATGGCAATCAGGTTTCTTTCAATTTCAATCAAGTAGGATCAGGTACAGTATCTGTCGGTTATACGGATCCAACAACTGGTGCATGGAAACAATATAACTTGGCTGTAACGGTATTCGGTCCTGCAAGAGAAGGAGCAGCCGATGCTACACCTACCGTTCAGTCTTTGGCTTATCCTAACCCTTTTGTATCAACTACTCAAATCACAGTAGAAGGCACTGAAGCCATCTCCCTTCAATTGTTTGATGACAAAGGTACTTTGGTATACAACTCTGAAGGACATGCGCACGGCACAACGGTTGAATTGGGTAACAACCTAAAAGCAGGTATTTACACCTTAAAAACAATTTCCGGTGGGAATGTGGAAACCAGCAGAATTATAAAAGTTCAGTAAACAAATAATATTAAAAAGGCTGTCATTCTTCCTGGAGTGACAGCCTTTTTCTATCTATTAAACTATTGGCTTCTTGCATTTTAAACAAGATTAACCAACAGGATTGTTTTATGAATCTTGAAATGCTAAATTGAGTCCTATGCTTAGACTCATATTAGATAAAATTCATTTCAGCTTTCCCCTTCATAATCCGGTACTGATCTTTTCATTGGTACTCTTCATCATTCTTCTCGCTCCAATTGTACTGAGCAGACTAAGAATTCCACATATCATTGGTTTAATTTTAGCGGGTGCTATCATAGGGCCACACGGAGTAAACTTGATGCTGAGAGATTCCAGCATTCAGCTTTTCGGAACCGTTGGATTACTTTATATTATGTTTCTAGCCGGTCTGGAAATCGATATGGCCGATTTTAAAAAGAACAAATACAAGAGTATTCTCTTCGGTTTGTTTACCTTCTCCATACCTATGGCCATGGGAACATTGGTCAGTTATTATTTACTGGAGTATAGCATTCTTTCTTCTGTATTGTTAGCGAGCATGTTTGCCTCGCATACCTTGATCGCCTATCCTATTGTGAGCAAATTTGGTGTTATCAAGAACCGTGCAGTCAACGTTGCGGTTGGAGGAACAATGATTACAGATACACTGACTCTTCTTGTATTGGCCATTGTAGTAGGTATTGTTAAAGAAGGAGTAGGCAAAGAATTCTGGATCACATTAGGAATTTCACTCGCCGTCTTTGCCTTTATTGTTTTAGTACTGATTCCCATTGTCGCTCGTTGGTTTTTCCGACAACAACAGGATTCCGTATCGGAATATATCTTTGTCTTAGGCGTAGTGTTTTTCTCTGCTTTCCTTGCGGAACTTGCTGGCGTAGAACCCATCATTGGCGCGTTCCTGGCAGGCCTTGCCCTCAACCGGTTGATTCCGCATACTTCAGCTTTGATGAATAGAATTGAATTTGTAGGCAATGCACTCTTCATTCCTTTTTTCCTCATCGGTGTCGGCATGTTGATTGATTTCAAAATTTTCACAGCTGGTACAGAAGCATTGATCATTGCAGGTGTCATGACAACCCTGGCTGTGATTTCTAAATTCATTGCCACTTATCTCACCAAACTATCCTTTCGATTTACCAGAGATGAATTCTTCATGATGTTTGGCCTAAGCAGTGCCCACGCCGCCGCTACTTTAGCGGCTGTCTTGGTAGGCTATAATATCATCCTGGGCACAGATGTCAATGGTGAACCCATACGTTTATTGAACGAAGATGTGCTGAATGGAAGTATTGTCATGATCCTGATCACTTGTACCATCAGTTCATTTGTAGTAAGCCGAGCAGCAAGAAAGATAGCGGATACAGAGAAAGAAGCGGAACAAAGCCCAGAAGGAGCAAACGAAATGATCAATAATTTTCTGATTCCTGTGGCTGACGAAGATACGGTTCAAGGCATCGTAGATTTCTCGGCTTTGTTGAATACTAAAAAAAGCATAACCAATTTCTTTGTATTGAATGTCCGCACGGAAGAAGAAGACAATGAAAAAAACGGTTTGAAACTGTTGGAAAAAACACAAAAAGCAGCGGCGGCCATTAACATCGCCATGACACCGATTTCACGTTACGATACCAGTATTTCTAATGGCATCATCTATTCCGTGAAAGAGAATAACATCTCAGATATTTTCCTGAGTGTTAGTCCGATCAAAGATTTTATTAGTCCTAACTTTAATAACATCATAGAACAGGTAGCAGCCAAAACAGACGATACCATTTTCATCTACAAATCTGCTCAACCCATCAACACCATTAATAGACTAGTGGTTGCCATTCCTCCTAAATCAGAATATGAAATTGGTTTCATCAAATACCTTGAGCGTTTGATCTCACTGAGCAAAGAATTGAGCGCCGAAATCGTATTTTATACCAATAAAACGACGACACTAAAAGTCAAAAAAGTACTCATCAATAGTGGTCATAATCTACCGGTAAGCTACCAACTTTTAGATGAGTGGAGTGACTTCCTGATCATTTCACAAAGTTTGACCGACAATGACTTATTGGTCGTAATCAACGCCAGAAAAAATACGCTGTCTTACAATAAGTTTATGGACAAGCTACACCGTCAATTGTCAAAGTATTTCAAGGCAAACAATGTGCTTGTACTCTACCCTCAACAATACAATGAAATAGAATTGGAGCGCAAGCGCTTAGATGGTTCTATCGACGATTTAATTGAAGAGAATCTCAAACGAATTGATTCGATCGGCAAGTACTTTAAGAAAATTATTAAAGGGAAAAATTAGTTGTTAGTTGTTAGTTGTTAGTTGTTAGTTGTTTTTTATAAAAATATTATTTTACAACTCTAGCAGTCTTGCCCCTAAATCCCCTAAAGGGGACTTTAGTTTGAGATAAATGAAAAGCTCTTTGCATACTATGCGAAGAGCTTTTTTATTTAGCAGACAGCAAAGTCCCCTTTAGGGGATTTAGGGGCAAGACTGTTACATAACCCACACTAGCTATTCCTTCTCTGCCTTCTTATAATTCCTAAAGTTATAGGTAAACGTCACCATGTAATACCTGGTCAATACATTGGTACGTGTATCTTCATTGTAAATATCTGTGAATGTTCTGCTCACACTATTGTTCTGGCCGAGCAAATCAAAAACAGTGAGCCGAAGTTCCGCCGCATTATTTTTCAAGAACTTATAACCCACCGATGCATTCCATAAGATATAGTTTTGATTGTAGCCTGCTGATAAACCGGCATTGTATTGATGGTTGGCTTCTGTATTCAATACGATATGCTTAGCTAGGATCAGGTTCAATTTTGCTCTGGAACTCTGATTGAAAAATTCCGCATCTGAACTTTTATTCAGTGTGTTTCTAACAAAATTGTAACTGGAGTTGGTTGACAAGGTAAAGTCTACATTACTGCTGATGTTACTGCTCAATACCAATCCTGCTCCGAAAGAAGGTGAATTGGCATAATTTATTCTTCCATTAATTGCACCTGGTGTACGGTTGTAATTGGCAGACAAGTTGACATTCAAATTGGATTTTATAAAAGCGATCGGTTGTCCATAAGAAACGAAAGAACGAGCCGAGACATAGCCATCGACATTTTCTCTGGTCGTCAACTGCGCTCCTCTCGCCATATTTACACCTGCTATCGTAGTATCACTATTGGCGATATAGGTGCTGTTTGCCACATAATCCTGCGTATAAGAGGCACTAAGCAACGTAAAGAAGGTAGACGATTTTTCAGAATCAGTAGCCGTGTAGCGCAAGGATAAATTATGTTGGTATTGCTGTCTCAAACTTGGATTACCCGTGCTGAGCTGCAACGGATTGCTATTGTTCAAGACATTCTGCAATTGCTCTACGCTTGGAGAAGTGGTTTGCGTCCGGTAGTCCATACGCATATTTTTCGTTTTACTGAAATTGATTCTTAAACGTGCAGAAGGCAAAATATTAGTAAAAGACCGGTTTAAAGTAGTTTGATTGGGGAAGTCCTGATCGTTGTCTAATGCGGCGTACTGATAAGCGATATTAAGCCCAATCTGATATTTCTGTGATTGATAACGATACCCCGTTGCTCCGGCATGTGTGATGTAATTGCTTTTAAAGACATTCGAAAGTGAGGTGTCCTGCTGATTGTATTCCTGAGCGGCCGGATCAAAATTATAGGTTCTTTTATCGCTGGTGCTTTGCGTATAATTCACACCATAGCTGAATTCTAAAATGCTTCTCTCGCTCAAAGGCTCCGTATAAGATGCTTTTCCATCGATGTTATACCCGTTCCTGAGTAGATCAGACTGTTGATTTAACGTATCCGATAAAGAAGGATTCGTATAAAAACTATTTTGTGCCAGAAAATTATTTTGTCCCGAAGTCTTATTGTATCCGGTGTTTAGATTAACAGAAACCGTTCTACCTTTTTTAAAAAACTTATGCCGAAACAATAACATATTGGAAGCAGTCAATCCATATTGACTGGAATGATAATCGTTTAATGTATTATTCGCAAGTAAAGGCCCTCTGTAAGTATTACCATTCAATGAGCGATCGCCATCATTTTGTTGGTAAGAAAACTTGGGAACAATCAATAAGGAATTCATGGAATCAATCTTATAATCAATTCTGGCATTGAATCGGTGATTTACATTGACACTATTAGAAATCGTACGTTCGTCATAAGTCTGCACCGAATCTGAAGTTTGAACATAACGCCTATACACATTCTTATCGGAAAAGTTATCACTTCTGTTAAAGAAATAACTTGCCGTGACATCCAGTTTCTCTCCCCACTTATCAGAATAATTAATACCTAAAGCATGGGTCTTAGAAATCCCTCCCTGAGCATTCACTAAAAAATTGTCACTACCTCCGCCGGATCTACCGCCTCCCCCAGATCTCCCACCACCGCGTTGTCCAGAAGAACCGCTTACTCCAAGCAGATCATCGGCTGAAAAATTTTGTTCGTTGATGTTATTACTTTGGCCGATGATACTGATGCGACGGTTGCCATTGAAAATATTGATAGTACCTCCTGCTCTGTAAACATCTTCGTAACCGTATCCGGCATATACTTTACCAAAATTACCGTCACGTTTATCCGGCTTGGTTATAATATTGATCGTCTTGGATCTATTGCCATCGTCAAATCCTGTAAACTGCGACTGATCGCTGAGCTGATCAAAAACCTGGACTTTATCAATCACCTCTGCCGGCAAATTTTTTAATACGGAGGAAGGATCATCTCCAAAGAAGGGTTTTCCGTCCACTAAGACTTTTGTTACATTTTCTCCCTGCGCCTGAATTTTACCATCCACCACCGTAACACCGGGCATTTTAGTGATCAGGTCTTCAGCCGTGGCATCAGGATTGGTCTTGAACGCATCAGCGTTGAATTGTGTGGTATCTCCTTTTTGAACAAATGACCTGGCGACGGCTGTCACGATCACCTGATCCGCTGTCGTATTGGAAAGCATACCGATCGTTCCTAAAGTCAATGAACTATCGATAGTAACCGGTCGGATCACATCTGTATAACCGACATATAAAATTTTCAACACAAAATTTCCTTTGGGAACTCCGGTCAATACAAATTTACCATTTAAATCAGTGGTTGCAGGCTCTGCTACCAGGGTAGAATCAGGTAATCCTAATAACACCACTGTACCATCCACCAGTGGATAGCTATCAGCTTTATCTTTGATATAACCGGTAATGGAGAGTTGCTGTGCAAAAGAAGAATGCATACCCAACAAAAAGACAAGAACAACCCAAAAAGGTTGTCCCTTAGAAAATAGAACAGCGATCTGGCTGATAGACTTTGTCATTAAAAGCTACTTCTATTGATAAACTCTTGAAAGCGCTCTTTATAATTGTCAGCAACAGGCATGTAAACATCTTTGATCTTCACTTTGCCTCGTTCTACAATTTCTATTTTTGAGAGATTAATAATATAAGATCGGTGTATACGCATGAAATCCTGAATAGGTAACTGTTCTTCTATGGCTTTCATGCTCATCAAAGAAAGTATGGGAGCAGATTTATCCTCCAGATAAATTTTTACATAATCTTTCAAGCCTTCTATGTATAGGATATTAGACAAATCTATACGAATCAACTTATACTCTGATTTTACAAAAATAAAAGAGGCTTTCTCTTCCTGTGCAATTTTAGTAGGTTCTCCTCTATCAAACCATTCCTTTGCTTTGTTTGCTGATTTTAAAAACTCTTCATAACTAAAAGGTTTCAAGAGATAATCTAAGGCATCCACCCGAAATCCTTCTAAAGCATATTTTTCAAATGCTGTGGTAAAAATAATCTTAGGACCATTTTTAAGCGTACGTGAAAATTCTATACCTGTCATGTCCAGCATTTGTATATCCAGAAACAATAAATCAACCGCTTCCTTTTCCATCACAACCATAGCCTCCAGCGGGCTGTAGCAACGTCCCTTCAACTCCAGAAAAGGTGTTTGGTTCACATAACGCTCGATCAAGTCTAGCGCCAAGGGTTCATCATCAACAATTATACATTTGATTTTTCTCATAACTGTACTTCTATCATGGCATGATGCACTCCGTTTTCTATAAAGGTATTGATCATATATTTCTTAGAAGGATGTAATTCTATCCTTTTTCTCAAATTCCCCATCCCTATACCGGAACCACTTCTGTCTAATTCTTCTTTAGGATAATTACTGTTACTCACAGCAAATTTCAGCATTTTCTACCAATGAAATAAATAGTAAATGCAGGACTTCCGCATCTTTGAATGCTGAAGGAAACTCACAAGAAACTCGCACATGTTTGGGGATGCGCATCTTCATCAATTCAATATAGTTCTTCGTAAAGTTAAGTTCCTTAGATAAGGAGGTGGTCTCGCCTTCTGTTTCATAGAGGAGATAACGCATCATCTTACTCAACTGATGCAAGGCTTCTTTGGACTGTTCGGGGGAAGCGTCTACCAAAGAGTAGATATTGTTCAATGTATTGAAAAAGAAATGTGGCTGTAACTGATACTTCAATCCGCTCAACTCCGATTTTAAACGTTCGTTTTCTAATTGTTTTTTCTGGTCTTCAAAAGCAAACCAATTTTTGGTCATACGAATGGATACGGAGGCTCCTATCGTCAATAGGTAGGAGATAAACATGCGAGAGTAATTTAAAATGGCTCTATTAGAAAACGAATCCAATCTAAAATAAGCAGGTCGATCCACAATGAGTTTTTCTCTGGAAGCGTCTATGATCAAGATCCCTGCAACAAAAAAAAACAAGTTGATCACAGTAAATAATGTAAAGTGTTTGGTAAACCAATAGCGGTCAATCAAGAAATAATAATTGAAATAAAATACAATGGCATAT